>JBDQOY010000096.1:0-32923 GCA_040260935.1 Pirellulales bacterium | reverse complement strand
GCGACGCGGGCGCCTCGCGCTGGGGGCACCGTCGCCCCGCCACCGCCAACGCCACCCACGGCCTGATGCCTGCACGGGGCTTAGGTGGCCGCCGGCACCATCCCCTCACCGGGGCCTTGGAGCCGGCGACAGCATCTCGCTGACTGGCTGTTTGCCTATTTCTCCCCTGACTTTTTCTTCAATCGCACCACCCGTAACGAGAAGGAACCGATTTCGATGCCAGCAATTACCGCCGCCGCAGTCATGGCCCTGCGTGAAAAGACCGGCCTCCCCATGATGGAGTGCAAGAAGGCACTCACCGAATGCAACGGCGACACCGACCAGGCGGTTGAGTGGCTGCGGAAACAGGGCATCAAGACCCAGTCTCTCCGGGCCGACCGGGAGACCTCGATGGGCCGCCTGGCGGTCTACACCGACCTTGAAAAAGGTGTGGGCACCATCATTGAGTTGAAGTGCGAAAGCGCTCCGGTGGCTGGGAGCCCTGACTTCAAAGATCTGGCAAATGATTGCGCCAAGACGCTGGCGCTCGGGCCGGGGGCCGCATCGGCAGAAGAATTGCTCGCTCAGAAGAGCCAGGAACATCCGGAGAAGACCCTCGGTGAACTGAAGGACGACCTCTTCAACCGAATGCGGGAGGTGTTCGATCTCGCGCGGATCTGCCGGATCGACGCAGCCTGTGGTGGCTACGCTCATCACGACGGTTCAAAGGCTGCGCTCATCGAAATTGGCGGCAACGTCTCCGGTCCGCAGGCCGCAGAAATTGCCAAAGATGTGGCCATGCACGTGGTAGCACTCGCTCCGAAGGCGATCAGCAAAGACGACCTTGATCAAGCTGCCGTTGAAAAGGAACGCGAAATCCTCACAGAGGCCGCCCGCAAGGAGGGCAAGCCGGAAAACATCATCCAGAAGATGATCGAAGGTCGGCTGCGGAACTTCTTCAGCGAGTGCGTCCTGCTGGAGCAGCCGTTCGTCAAGGACGACAAGCAGCGGGTTGGCAAAATCGTTGAAGCCGCTGGCCTTGAGGTTAAGCGGATGGAGAACTGGAAGCTTGGCGGCTGACCCGTCACGACGATGCAGACATGAGTGAGCACACACCCTACCGACGTGTCCTGCTGAAACTGTCCGGCGAAAGTTTCGCCCGGCCAGGAGAACGGGGTATTTCGATGGAAGAGGTGCTGCACATCGCCAGGCAGACGGTGCAGGCAGCCGCCCGTGGTGTGCAGCTGGCCGTCGTAATTGGTGGCGGCAACATCCTCCGGGGGGCCTCGTTCACGGCTGGGAACACCGGCGTGCAGGAGGCAACGGCCCACTACATGGGAATGCTGGCCACCGTCCTCAACGGGCTTGCGCTGCAGGATGCCATTGAGTCGCTGGGTATTGAGACCCGGCTGATGACGGCGATCCAGATGGATGGGGTCGCTGAGCCCTATATCCGGCGGCGGGCGCGGCATCATCTCGACAAGGGCCGCATTGTGATTCTCGCCGCGGGCACCGGCAGCCCCTTTGTCACCACTGACACAGCGGCCGCCCAACGGGCTCTTGAGATGGAGGCCGACATCCTGATGAAGGCGACCCGCGTTGATGGCGTCTACTCTGATGATCCGGAGAAGAACCCTCATGCCGTGCTCTACCGTGAACTCAGCTTCCAGCAGGTGCGCGATCAGAACCTGCAGGTGATGGATGCGACCGCCATTTCGCAGTGCATGGAGCACGACATGCCCATTCTGGTGTTCAATTATCGGAAAGATGGCAATATCGAGCGGGCTGTAGCCGGCGAAAAGTGCGGGACGCTGGTCAGCAGTCGACGATCTGCCGCTGACTGACGGCGAGAGGGCGGCTTGCCCTGTACGGAAGGGTGGGCGAGAATCGGCAGCAGTCAGAGCCGGCTGTGACCGGTTTGGAAGAACGATCCGGGGTGAGGAGGTGACAGCATGGCGGCCGACGAGATTCTGCTCGACGCCGAAGAACGTATGGAGAAGGCAGTCGATGTCTTCCGCAACGCCCTGACCGGCATTCGCACCGGTCGGGCCAATCCGGGCCTGGTTGACTCCTTGCGGGCAGAAGTCTACGGGTCACCGGCGCCGATCAAGTCGCTTGCCAATGTGGGAGCACCAGAGCCCAATCAGATCGTGATACGGCCCTTCGATCCGGGGACGATCAAAGACATTGAGAAGGCGATCCAAGCCAGTGACCTGGGGCTCAACCCGCAGAGCGATGGCCGGGTGATCCGGATCACCATTCCGGCATTGTCAACCGATGTCCGCAAAAAGATGACGGCTCGGATCAAGGAGCTGGCCGAAGAGGCGCGGATCGCCATTCGCAATGTCCGGCGAGATGCCAACAAGGCCGCCGATGGTGAGAAGAGTGACGGCTCGATGACTGAGGATGACTGCAATGGAACGAAAGAAGACGTCCAGGATCTGACCAAGAAGTATGAGGGCCAGGTGGGCGACTTGGCGAAGGCCAAAGAATCCGAGGTGATGGACGACTGACCGGGTGGCCCGGCAGTCATCCCGGGCCCGGTGAACTGCACGGACAGTTGCAAGCGGGAGGCCAGCACTAACACGTGAGCGAGCAGGTCATTCCTTCCACCCCCGAGCGTTGGGCGATGCCTTCATGACCGCAGCCGTCGACGTGATTCCTGTGCAGTTGACCGATGTCGTCAAGCGGTACGGGCGGCGAACGGTGCTGGCTGGCGTCTCTCTTGAAGTCCGACCCGGCATCACCGGACTCGTCGGTCCCAACGGAGCCGGGAAGAGCACGCTTGTGCGGTCGATGCTGGGCCTCGTCAGGCTGGCTGAGGGAGAGGCCCGGGTGTTTGGCCATGATCCCTACCGCCACCCCCGCCGCGTCCGGGAACTGGTCGGTGTTGTCCCTGAGGACGAGTGTTCAATTCCGGGCCTCTCAGGTGTTGAGATGGTGCGGTACGCCGCCCGACTGTCTGGCCTACCCGCCACCGAGGCCCTGCGGCGGGCCCATGAGGTTCTCGATTGGTGCGATGCTGGCCAAGAGCGGTATCGGCCTGTCGAAACGCTCTCTGTCGGGACGCGGCAAAAAGTCTCGTTTGCCGCAGCGATCGTGCATGACCCGCCAATGATTATTCTGGATGAGCCAACCAATGGGCTCGACCCGATCGAGCGGCGGGCCATGCTCGGTCGACTGACGACGCTTGCCCGCAACCACGGCAAAACCATTTTTGTCTCAACGCATGTGCTGCCTGACGTGCAGGCCGTCTGCGACCGGGTGATTGTGCTGGCCCGCGGCCAGGTGCGACTTGCCGGCAGCATTGCTGACCTCACGCAGCCACTCTCTCCGGTGCATCATCTCACCGGCACTGGCCCGCTTGACCGTCTGGTGAGTGAACTCGCAACCCGAGGACTGCGAGCCGTTCTGGAGTCGGGCGAGACCGCTCCGTTGCTCGCGGTGGCCTCCCCGCAGCCCGAACAGGTCGCTGCGGTCTGGGCTGCCGCCGCCAGTGCTGGTGTCGCAATTCGCTCGTTCGCCCCGGCTCGTCGTCCGCTCGAGCAGGTCTTCCTGGAAACCCTGCGGCAAGCTGAACTCGAAACGGATGCCGACAGGCCCTTCGGCAGCCAGGCAGGAGGTGGCCATGCCCTTGCATGACGTCGGCTACCGCGCCTGGAACAGCCAACGGTGTGGCCCCATGGCAACCGTCTGGGTGATCGCCGTGACCGGTTTTCGGCTGGCCTGGGAAAGCCGCTGGCTCCGCCGCATGGTCTTCTTTGCCTGGAGCCCGGCGTTGATCTTTGCGGCCAGTTTCTTTGCTTTTGAGCAGGCGGTTGATGAGGGCCGCCTCACCTCGTTGGGCGAAGCCGCCGAACGGGGGAAGAACCTCGATGGTGTTGGCATGCTCGGCACGGTCTTGGCTGATGCGCTCGGTGGCGACCCTGCCAACGTTGATATTGAATCGACCCGTCGTCTGGTCTGGACGAGACTCTTGCTGGCCTTCATGCGGGCCCCGCAGGCCCTGCTGCTGGCGGCCGTTGTCGGCCTGGTGGCACCGACGCTGATTTCCCGAGACCTCAGGGCCAAGGCCTGGCTGGTCTACTTCACCCGGCCGGTCGGCCGCCGGGAATACATCCTGGGGAAGGCGGTGATCCTGCTGTTGCTCGTCCTCGCGATCACGATGCTGCCAGCATTGGCCTTGTGGCTGATGGGTGTACTGGTCAGTCCCAGTCTGTCGGTGGCCCTCGAAACCTGGGACCTGCCGCTGCGGGTGATGGTCGCCAGTCTGGCCCTCGCGATTCCGACCGTGTTGCTGGCGTTGGCTTATTCATCCCTGACCGCAGAAAGTCGGATCGCCAGTTTTGCCTGGTTTGCGACCTGGGTGGCTCTCTGGATTGCCCATGGGGCCCTGACCACAGCAGACCTTGTTGCCAGCATCCGCGCCGAAGAACAGGCGGCCACCGTGGACACAGGCGCCGAGGCGGAGGAGGTCTGGGCCGGCGAGGGCTCCCCGCCACAGTTCCAGCGTCGCCCTGAGGCCAGGCCATCTCCCTTCCGGCGACAGTTTCGCTGGCTGGCCCGGGCGACAGGCATCGACACCAGCCTCGACCGCTGGGCCTGGGTGTCGCCCTACCATTCACTCGGCGTGATGCAGGCCGCGATCTTTGGCATCGACCGGCGGATCCGTTCCTGGGGCCCGCCTGCAGTCACGCTCCTGGTGATCACCGCCGGCAGCCTGGTGGTTCTCGCCTGGCGGGTAACTGCCCCGGCCCGGGGCTAATCCCTTCAACCCATTGTCAACCAGCCGATGCTTTCGCTTCAGCACGTCACAAAACTCTACGGATCGGTGATCGGCGTCAATGACGTCTCGGCCGAACTTGGCCAGGGCGCCCACGGACTGCTCGGTCCCAATGGGGCCGGGAAGACGACGCTGCTGGGGCTGATCACTGGGCAGCTTCGGCCAACGATTGGCACCGTGCAGGTCTTTGGTGAGCGGCCCTTCGGCAACCCGGAGATTCTCGCCCGGATCGGCTACTGTCCTGCTGGTGACCTGACCGAACGCAATGCGACCCCACAGGAATGGGTGACCTATCTCATGCGACTGAGTGGCTTCGATGGAGCCGAAGCCTCCCGGCGTGCCGGCCGGGCGTTGGAAGAAGTCGGCCTGGGGGAAGCCTCCCGGCGGCCACTATCGACCCTGTCAAAGGGCATGCGGCAGCGGGCCAAATTGGCGGGGGCCTTCGCCCATGAGCCCGACCTCCTGGTCCTGGATGAACCCTTTGATGGCCTCGATCCGGTGGCCCGGCACGATCTCGTCAACCTGGTGAGAACCTGGGCTCAGTCGCGGAGTCTGCTCGTTGCCAGCCATCTGCTGCATGAGGTCGAGTCGCTCCATGCTGATCTGGCGGTCATCCTCGGCGGTCGCCTCGTTGCCAGCGGCTCGGCCGAAGAGATTCGTGGACTGATTGACGCGCTCCCGACAGAGGTTCGGCTAACATCCCCGACCCCCGCCCGGCTGGCTGCATGGGTCAGTGCAGCGAACGTGGTGGAGCACCTCCAGATTCCTAACGCAACCACCCTCGTGGTCGGCACCCGGCAGGCCGACCGCCTGGCCGACGCAATCGCTGCGGCAGTTGCCGATGGTCTGGTAGTCAGCGAGGTACTCGCTGCCGACCGGACGCTGGAAGGCATCTTCGGTCGGCTCGTCCAGTTGCACCGGGGAGTGGACCGATGACACGCCCAGACCTGACCACCGCTTCTGCTGACAGCCGGGCAGGGCCACCCGTTCCCGGGCACTGGCTTGCCTCCGCTTGGGCCGTGATGGCCTTCCAACTCGGCCGTCTGCTGACCCGACCCCGGCTGGCGATGGCCTTGATTGGGGCCCTCTTTCCGCCGGCCGTGATGTTTGCCGCCATTCGCACTGCCCCCCTCGATCGGAACATGGCAGTCGTGATGATCTACGCGCTCATCCCGGAGGCACTCTGCGTGCTCGGGCTGTTGGTAACGATGTGTCCGGTGGTCGCCGATGAACTGGAACGCGGCACCTGGATTCATGTTGCCATTCGTCCCGGTGGACGCCGGAGCCTGCTGTTGGGGACTTTTGCGGCGGCCGTACTCTGGACGGGTGGGGTGGCTGTCACAGGGCTGCTGCTGACGCTTTTGATTGCCCAGCCCACGCAGCCGATCGGCCTGGCCGTGATGTTTCTGTCGCTGATCACGCTTTCGTGTGTCGGCCGGGCCGCGCTCTTTGCTTTGCCCGCTGTGATTCTGCCGAAGCGTGCGCTGATTGCCAGTGTTGGGGTAGCCTTGGTAGTTGAGTATCTGGCGGGGTTCTTGCCAGCAGTGGTCAATCAGGTGACGGTCAGCCTGCGGCTCCGTAGCCTGCTGGTGGAGTGGATGGACTGGCGGCGGCAGTTGCCGGTCGAAATGACCCTGTTTGTTGACAGCTATTCAGCCGGTATGCAGATCTTGGCGGTGATCATCCTCGTGGTGGTCTTGCTTGGGGCCGCCTGCTTCATTCTGAATCGTCGCCAGTTTCCCCCGAGTGCCGAAAACTGAGATGCCCGAATCAGCCTTCGCAACCCCTGGAGCAGCCGTGATCGAGGTCGAGGACCTCGTCAAGGAGTATCGAGGAAGTGACGGGAGCAGGGTGCGGGCCGTCGATCACCTCTCATTGACGGTTGCCGCAGGGGAGATGGTCGGGCTGCTCGGCGCCAATGGCGCCGGAAAGACAACCACGCTGCGGATCATTGCCACACTGCTGCGGCCCACGGCCGGGCGGGCAAGAGTTTGTGGCTGCGACAGCCAAGCAGACCCCGTGGGGGTCCGCCGATCCCTCGGGTACGTCTCTGCTTCCACCGGTGTGCCTGACCGGCTCACAGCCCGCGAACTGCTCACGTCGTTCGGCCGCCTCAATGGGCTGACCGAAACAGAGGTCAACGGCCGGGTTGAATGGCTGATCGACACCCTGGCGCTTGGTGACTATGCCGATCGGCCTGCTGGCCGGCTGTCGTCGGGTCAGCGGCAGCGGATTTCCCTCGCCCGGGCCCTCGTGCACGACCCCCCGGCGCTCGTGCTTGATGAACCGACGAACGCTCTCGATGTCGTCGGCTCACGGAGTCTGCTTGAAACCCTTGAGCAGCTTCGTGGCAGTGGCCATGCCATGTTGCTGTCGACCCACCGCCTCCATGAGATTGAGCACCGCTGTGACCGGTTCGTTGTGATCGACGCGGGACGCGTTGTCGCCGCCGGCACCCGCAGTGAACTGGTCGGGGCCAGGGGTGATCTTGAAGATGCGTTCTTCCGGGCCGTCACGGGAGGAGCTTCCTCATGAGTCGTCCCGTCGCTTCCCTGCGGGCAGCCTGGTCGTTGGCCCGCCGTGACCTAGTGGAGTTCCTCCGGGATCGCCGCACCGTTGTTGTGACGCTGCTGCTCCCCATGATCACCTATCCGCTAGTCGCCCTCTCCAGCGCGCTGGGGGTGCGGACAGCCCTTGAGAGCACGACCGAACAGGCAGTCGCGACCCCACTGGCACTGGTGCTCAGTGGCTCCGAATCGCCGCTGTTCGCGGCCCTCCTCGGCGACCTGTTTGCGGAAGCCGAGGAGTCGCCGCCGGCAGCATGGCCGAGTGATGTCTTTGCTGAAATCGAGTCACCGGAGCGGGCCCGCGTGTTGCTGGAGGAAGGCAAGGTCGATCTCTGGATTGATGTGCCTGCGGGCTTTCACAACACCCTGCTCGACACCGGCACCTTTGAACTGGAGGCCCATGTCGCCGACAGTCAGCCCGCCGGCATCAAAACCCGGGAGCAATTTCAGGCCTTGGTGGCAAGCCTGGCGGGCCAGATTCGCGACCAACGCCTTGAGCAGGCGGGCATTCCGCCGAGTCTGCTTGACCCGATTCAACTCAGTTTTGTGGGAAGGCCGCCGCCGGAACTGGGGCTGAGCGATCGCGGGATCGTCGGTCCCCTGGCGGGTGCCATCCTCGTGCTGCTGGCGGTGCTGACGATGACGGGTGCCTTCTATCCCGCCATCGACGCAATCGCTGGTGAAAAAGAACGAGGCACGATCGAAACCCTGCTGATCGTCCCGTGTGGAGCGGTTGACATCGTGCTGGGAAAATTTCTCGCGGTGTTTGGCGTGACGCTGGCGACGTTGGCGGCCAATGTGATTTCGATTCTGCTGACGATCCTGGTGTCGCTGCGGTTTCTGCCGACGGGATCGGCCGGTGAACTCCTCCAGCATCTCAGTGGAGGTGGCCTGATCACACTGCTGGCATTCATCGGCCTGGCGGCAGTGGCCGCCGCGATGAGCCTGGCGGTCACCACCGCCTCAAAGAGCGTGAAGGAGGCCCAGAACACCCTGACCCCGGTCATCCTGATGGTGAGCGCCCTGGCAGGCGTTGCGATTGTTCCTGGCATCAAAAGTGACGGTGTGGTCCCTGCGGTGCCCTTTGCCGGACAGGTGATTGTCTCACGGACGGCGTTGACACCAACACTTGACCCTGAGGACGGAGCAGATCAGGAAGACGGCCGGGCTCTGGCAGCCACTGGGCCTGCTGCGGCAGTCGTACCGCTCATGGTGACGCTGCTTTCCAGCGGTCTGGTGACCTGGCTCTTGCTTCGCGGCACCGCCGTGTTGTTGACGGATGAAGAGATTCTTTTCCGTGGCCCCGATGCGGCCAGCGGCTTCCGGCGACCGGCCCGGCGGAATGTTCCCGGCGTGGTGCATGGTGGCATCGCGCTGGCCGTGGGGCTCGCCAGCCTCTGGTACGTCCAAGGACTCAGCCCAGCGTCAATCGTCCTGGCCATCCCAGTGCAGCAACTAGCGGTGGTGGTCCCGCTGTTGCTCCTCCTCCTCTGGCAGCGGGTCAGTCTGCGACAGACCTTTTCAGTGCGTTGGCCCGGTGGCGGCACGGGAGGCGTTCGGCTGATCAGTGGCGGCCTGGCCCTGGTGGGCGGTGGGCTGCTTGGCGGGGGCGTATTCGTTCTGGTTGCCGCCGCACTGCTGCAGTTCGGAGGCCTGGAGATGTCCCCAGCGATGAAGGAATTGTCAGAAAAGCTCCTCGCGCTCATGCTGGATCAGCCCTGGTGGCTTGCCTGGCTGTTGATGGCGGTGCTGCCGGCCTGCCTTGAGGAACTCCTGTTCCGGGGCTGGGTGCTTTCCGCCTTCACTGGAGAACAGCCGTCTCGGAAGCGACTAGTGATTGCTGTGTTGATTCAGGCTGCCTGCTTTGCTGTGTTTCATCTGCTTCCCGAACGAATGCCCCAGACGTTCCTGTTGGGCCTTGTGCTCGGCGGGGTTGTGCTGGTCACCGGCAGCATTCTCCCGGCCATCATCTGCCACATCGCGAACAACTCGATGCCGCTCGTACTGCTCTACGGTTCAGGGGTGGCTGGCAGTGAACAGCTACCAGCCCGAATGGTGGACGACCTTGGCCAGGTCAGCCTGCCCCCAACGGCCCTCGTGCTGGCGGCTGCGGCAATTCTGCTCGGCGGACTCCTGGTGAGCTGGGCCGGCTGGCTGGGTCGCCGCAGCCGGCTCGCAGGGGTGGCGGCTGGCTGGCTGCTGGTCGCAGGTAGTCTCCTCAGCCCGCAGACAGCCTTAGCAGACGATGCACCTGCTGCCGCAGCCGGGGCACCGCTCCGCGTGGCAGTGATGCCGATGCGAGGCATCGTTGAATATGCCGGGGACAGTCCCCGGGGCTATTCGATCGATCTCTGGCGGGAACTGGCCGATCGCATCGGAGCCGAGACTGAGTTTGTGCGGATGGGTTCGATCGAGGAGTTGTTTACCGCCACCCGGACCGCTGCCGTCGATGTGCTCCTCGGACCTTTGGCGATGACTGAACAACGTGAGCGGCTGGTCGACTTCACCCACCCTGTGGCCCACTCAGGGCTGCGGATCGCCGTGCTTCGAGAGAGTGGTGGCGGCCTCCTCCATGCACTGACAGCACTGCTCTCATGGGAACTGGTGACCATCCTTGCCGGTGTCATCGGCACCATGGTCCTGACGGGGCATCTGTTGTGGTGGTTTGAACGGCGCCATAACGCCGACTCGTTTCCTGCCCATTATCCTCGTGGCGTCTGGGAGGCGGTCTGGTGGAGCACGAGCACGATCATCACCGGTGGCTGTGAAAACAAGGAGATCTCCACGGTGACAGGTCGGCTGATTGCCGTCACCTGGATGATTGGTGGCATTGTGCTGGTGGCGCTCCTCACGAGTACGCTCACTGCCACGATGACGGTGGAGCGGGTCACCGGGACAGTGAGAGGACCCCGGGACCTCGCAAGCAAGGTGGTGGCCTGTCAGGAAGGAGCGGTCGCGATCGATGCGGTTCGTGGCTATGGCGGTGATGTTGAACAGTACGACACCATCGACGCCATGCTCGTGGCGCTTGCTGATGGGACCTGCGATGCGATCGTGTCAGAAGACCACACGCTGATGCTGGCCATTCAGGAGTCGGGCAGCAGCGCCTTTCGGCTTGTCGGGGGCATCTTCGATTCCTTCGACTTTGGCTTGGCTGTCCCACCTGACAGCCCGCTGCGAGAGCCACTCAACACGGCCATTCTACAAATGCGGGAAGCAGGGCTCCTCGACGAGATCAAGGACCGCTGGTTCGGCGAGCACGAGTAGGCCAGGAGACGAGGGATGCGTCTCGGTGTCTTGCGTCGACTGTGAGACCCGTGCCGAGGCGGTAGGCGGGATCACAGCTTGCTTGCCGATCGCTACCAGCGTGCCTCAATGCCGAGATTGGCACCGTGTAGAAACAGGCTGCCACCGCCGACCAGGGTCGTGCCACTGGTCGGGGTGTCGGTAAAGTCCCACTGGTTGGGTGCGACCGCGACGTCAGAGAGCCAGAGCAAGTTGTAGCCTACTCGCAGCCACCAAGTATCGCTGAGGCGGCGAACGAGCGAGTAGTTGATGTCGCCCAGGAATCCCACGCCGCTGTCAGTCAACCGGCGTGGTTCACGGTAGATCACCCCTGGCGCCAGGGACGAGGTGATCGGGCCGGCATTGGCACTGTGCAGGGTGCCGGCCAGCATCGCCTTCACCCAGCCCTCCACGGCCCAGTTTTTCCACTGCCGGCGAGTCCTCACGCCGATCTGCGGCCCAAGCATGTTGGTTGCGGCATCGATGGTATAGGCCGTGAACGGGTCGCCCTCACAGCACCGGACATTCAGTGCTGCCGCGTCAGTAAACCCAGCCCAGCGGAACCCGAGCAACCAGTTGGTGCACAGGCAGGAGGGTTCGCAACCGCACTTCGACCAGAGAATCGTGTCTTCGGGACATTCTTGTTCACAACAATAATTGAAGACGTTGAACTCAACCATATTGAGGCTGGCGACATCGGTGGCCCGGATCTCATCCGCCGATGACCAGCCTGGAACGGTCGCTCCAATAGCCCCTGGGACAACAAGATTGTTTGGCGAGGCGAGGTCCGCCGTGCCAGACATGCCATACAGTCCGACATAGCCCACTTCCCAGCCGACCTGATTGGGTCCGAGTGCCCCATAGAAAAAGCGCACTCCGGGAGCGGTGGCTGCCTGCAGTGATTGGGTGGTGAACAGTGGCAACACCTGCCCACCAACATTCTGCTGCGCGATCACCGCGCCGCTGGTTGCATTGTCTCGCTGCAGAAAAAGGACATCGAAGATGGCATAGCGTTGCCAATCGGGGCAACAGTTGCCGGGAATGAGACACGTGCCTGGCGCAATGGTCTCAGGTGTGAGCAGGCTGTGATCCAGCGCTGGAGCGTCGGTGACGAGATCAGGCGGGGCCGCCAGTGCCTGCGGTGCCGCGACAATGGCACCAAGTGCTACGCTCACCAGCATGAAAATCTCTGAGGCAGTCTGCCGCATCTTCCAACGCTGCTGCATGAGCCAAAACAGCATGAACGGTGTTCTCCTCAACTGGACCTGCTAACGATCCATTTTGGTGATGCGAATAACAACGATTCTATCGGCGAGGCATAGCTAAAATGCCGCTTCGATTGGACCTGCTGGAGCGGATTTCGCTGCTTTCCTAGGGCACATAATCCGCAGAATCACGCCTCCCGGCTGCAGATCATTCAGTTGCCAAGGGCACCCCGTCTGAAAAGCCACCACACCCCGCCTTTCCATGGTGAAAGCCGAAACGGCAACCAACTGCGTGATTCCCATGTTTTCATGGGGTAAAATCGTAGGGCTCGGAGTTTTTTGCCTGGGAAAGGCTGGCGGCCTGGAGAAGATTTGCGGGGAGGCGTTGGTTGCCTCTCTCGGCAAGTGCATTGCGTGATTAGAGGAAGTGATCGGATGTCGTTTGTGTTCAGTTCGTTGCTGTCATGGCCTCCACGTGAATCTACGACGCACCGGAGGTCTCCTCCTCCACGGCTGCGACGACTGCTGGCCGAACGGCTCGAGCAGCGGATCGCGCTCGACGCAACACCATCGGCTGCGGTTTCCGGGCCAACCTCACCGCTGATTGGTGAGGAGATCGACTTCGTCGTCACGTTCGACAATACGTCCACCACCCCAACTGATATTGGTTATTCACCATTTGTTGACATCATCATGCCTGCTCATGGTGATGCTCCTCCTACCCCTTACAACGGCATCTCCTTCAAGGGAACAACCGCGACCTACAACGGCCTGACGCTTCCTGCACAAGTGCTGACCTTTCCAGCAAGCGGAACGCTCACGCATCCCTTTGCGATTGACCCCAGTACCGGACAGCCACTGGAGATCACGGGGCAGAAAGAGGGCGATCAATTCGTAGTAATTGAATTGCCGTTTGGCAGTTACGCACCCGCTCAGCCGGCGATTGACCTCCATTTCACGGGCGTTGTCAGTAGCGATGCCCAAACGATGAGTTCCTATTCGGTCAAGGCAACGGGTGGATTTCGCTATCAGGTGGATGCTGCCGGCAACCCAACTGTGAACAAAGCAATTATGGGAACCGAGACGACTGATCCGGTTCAGCCTCAGGTTTTCCGAGTCACGAAAAACTCTAATGCTCCAGAAAGTGAGACGGTCACTGGACCCAACTTCACGCACACCTACACCGTGAATGTGGCCGTTGCGCCCGGCCAGACGGTTACAGATTTCCTGGTGGAGGACACCCTTCCTGATGCCCTGCAGTTTGTTTCGGTCGGCACAATAGCAGGCCATGGTTCAACAACGGTTACCAATGTCGCTGACCCAAGCACGACCACACCTGGCGGCCAACTCGCACGCAAGTTTGATCAAGTTGTTGGCACGGGTAGTGACTCTGACGTTGAGATGTCCTTCACGTACTACGTTGCTCAAAAGAACGCAGGCGGCACCGATGTCATTCCACTGGGAACGGGTGGCACGACAACGCTGACCAATAAATCGCAAGCGTCAGGAACCTGGACGAGTACAAACCCAAATTTCCCCTCTCCCCAGACTGTTCAGAGCAGTGCGACAGACCCTGACGCACTGCATGTATTGACGGCTACTACCCTGGGACTGCGAAAGAGCTTCACCAACCTGACCCAATCCGGACGGTATGCCGTTGGTGACACCATCGAATACACCCTGCGGTTTCAGGTGAGCGACTTTTTTGCGGTCGGCAGCGCCGTTCTCTCAGACACTTTGTCAGACGGACAGCAGTTTGATGCATCGTTTACACCGACATTGCAATATGAGCAGCAGTCCCAGAGTTTTCCTGCTGCATCGATGAGTGGCAGCAACTATTCCACTGCCGTTCAGTCTGACGGCACCGAGCTCGTCATCTTTAGCCTGGCTGATGAACTTTCCCTTCGAGGTCTTACCAGCGGCACGAATCTCCTTGGAGCTGGCGTGCCGCTTGGAGGAACCGGTGACCCCAATGTTCCCCCTGCACCGCAGCCAATTGTTCCGGGAACCACCGGTGTCGTGAAGTTCAGGGCTGTTGTTACCAATTCCTACCGCAACCCACCCAGCAGTGGTTCTGCTGTTGTGCAGGGTGACCGCATGACCGACACCGCACGGCTCACCGCGTCGGTGCTCAAATACGAGGATCTCGCCAATACGTCCAACCTAGTCACCAACGGATCGCAGCGTTCGTTCACACTCACAAGCGGGAGGGCAACAAAGTCAGTCTTTGCGATCAATGGCAACCCACCGGCTGCGAATCAGCGGGTAGCTCCCGGTGATGCCGTCACTTTTCAGATCACCTATGACGTTCCTTTCTCGAGCATTGACAACTACACGCTGACCGACTTTTTGCCACTCCCTATTTTTGTCGCATCACCACTGACATTTGCAGGTGGCGTTGCCTCTCCAACGCCACCACCAGCCGGTCAATGGAGCTTTGGTCCAGCAGACACCTTTTCACAGACCGATCCTCCGGTGACAGGGGGTATCGGCGGCCCCAGCCCCACGAACGCTAGCTTCCCCCTCACAGTTTCCACTGACACCTCGTCCAACAGCATCACCTGGGATTTTGGCTCTTACGACGACCCCTCCAATCGTGACGGGAAAACAGACATTCTGTTCACAGTGACTGCGACGAACCGGCCTTTCGGTGATGGATTACTGCTGACGAACCAAGCTCAGCAGCATGAAACTGACTCAAGTGGCAATCAGGTCAAGTCAGCGCCGGGCATCACCCAGATCCAGGTTGGTGAACCTGATTTGCAGATCACGAAGGGCGTCGTTTCAACCAATAATGCGACAGGTGAATTTGTTCAAAACGGCAGTTCGTCAGCGACGCCGCCCTTGCCGAGCGGTGTCAACTTTGCACCCCCCGGCCAAGCAGGCAGCGGCTTCACCGGAACAATCATCTCTGGTCCACCTGATGGCCTTGCCACCACTCCCATTGATGCCACCCTCGAGAATGTACTCGGGAACGATCTCGTCAAATTCTCAATCATCGTCGAGAACACGGGCAGCAGCCCCAATGGGGCCTTTGACGTTATGGTCAAAGACACGCTTGATGCCCGCTACCAAGTTCCGCCGTCTGGCCTGAACCTTCAGGTAACCGATGGCGCTGGGACATCGCTGGCTTACGTCGGCGACTTGTTCAACGCTGGCATCACGCTTGTTGATCAGGGCACCAGCTTTGCCAGTGACTCGGCTGTGCCCTACAACGCCCAGACGTATACGCCAGGCAATCCGCCGCCCAACCTTGGAACCGGCTTCGGCCCCTGGACCATTTACGCCCCCACGTCATCAGGCTCATTCGCAGGAGCTACGGCCTTAGGAGCCAAGACATTCGGCGTCACGTCGAACGGCACTGGCGAAAATGGCTCCTTACG
The DNA here is from genome assembly GCA_040260935.1 of Pirellulales bacterium. Classification (GTDB taxonomy): domain Bacteria; phylum Planctomycetota; class Planctomycetia; order Pirellulales; family UBA1268; genus UBA1268. Next base: position 17,721 of record JBDQOY010000096.1, on the reverse strand, counting down.
TGCGTTTGCTAGCCCTCTTGCAGTTGGCCAAGCCTTTACTGCTGATATCGCGGTTACCGATTTCACAGATGGCCGTAAGGGCTTCGGATTTCATGGTGCTAATGAGCCTGATCGCTACGCGGTCTTTGTGTATGTAGAGCAGGGCACCGGGCTTTGGAAGTATCAGCCAGGATCCGGATCGCCGGCAGTGGACTCTACCATTCCATTTGTCGCGGATGCTGCCATTCAAATCAGGCTGGAACAGACGAGCAATACCACTGCGCTGCTCTCCATGACTCAGGCCGGTCTGGCAACGTGGTCGGCAACCGTCACGGTGCCAGCAGCTGTTGATCAGGCCGGCTTTTTCTCATCCGGGAGCGCCTCACCAGGGAAGTCTGAGAGTATCGGATTCGACAACCTTGCACTGACCAGCGCTCCGGCCCTTGGTGCACTTGGTCCGGGAACACAATTTGACGGGACAGTGATCAATACCGGCACCAATATTGCGGTCATCACCTACGACCTGCAGATCAAGCCCACCGTTGCGCCGCTTGAGGTCATTCCCAACACGGCAACGCTGACCAACTACGCGTCAATCGAAGGTGGCCCCAACTTTCTCTCACCCGCAGGTCTGCCTGACGACACCGACGTCACCATTAAAGGCGCCGAAATCTCAAAGACGCTTGTGGGGACATCCATTGTTGATGCTTACAACTCCGATACGCAAGCCGTGATTGGGGAGTTGGCGACCTTCGATATTCGGGTGGAAGTCCCCCGTGGGATAACGCCAGCTGCAGTGATCACCGACAAGCTCACCGATGCCTTTGGGTTTGTCCGGGCGAGCGTTGTGTATGACAACGGCGTGACCATTGGTAACCCAAGTGGCGCGACGTCACCCACGCTTTCGCACGGTTCATCAAATACCAGTCTTGCAACCTTCGACTTGGGTGACATCGTCAACACAAACCCCGACGACCAGCTACATGGGCTGACAATCACCGTCGAGACGGTCGTGCTCAATGATCGCATCGTCCCGCAGGTTGTTGCGAATCCAGTCAATCGGGCCGAACTCACCTGGACAGGCCACGGGCCAGTCCAGGCGGCAGCCACGGCTGTTCATGTCATCGAGCCGAAGGTCACCGTCAACAAGACGGTGAACACGGCCACGGCGCAGGCCAGTGACACCGTTACGTTTTCGATCACCGTCTCCGCGGCAAGCACAACCTCTCACGATGTGGAACTTTCGGACATTCTTCCCGGCGGCATAACGTACGTGCCTAACAGCCTTCGGGCGACCGGGGTCCAGCCTCAAAAACTCGATGTGGCAGTTGGCGGGGGGGGCTTTGAGGCGGCGTGGGGCACGCTTGTCCCGGGCCAGACCAGCACCATCACCTTTGAGGCTACGCTCGATGCGACGGTGACATCAGGGCAGGCCATTACGAATCCAGCCAACATCACCTGGACAAGCCTCGGCGACAACAAACAGATCACCACCAATTATCCGAACGCATACCAGCGGTCCGGATCGGGGCTGCACACGGACCGCCAACTCAACAACTATGCCACGAGCGATTCGGCCACGATCACGGTCGCCAAGCCGACGGTCGCGAAGTCGCTTGTCGGCACGTCGATCGAAAACACTGCCAATTCGAGAACGCAGGCGGTGATCGGAGAACTGGCCACCTATGAGATCACGGTCACAATTCCCCAGGGACGTACGCCGGCGGCCCAACTGTTCGACCGGATGAACCCCGGGCTCGCCTTCGTGCAGCAGATTTCGGCGGTCAACAACGATCCCGCGGTTCTGACCGTCCCCGGCCTTAGCAACGCCCCGGTACTCACCGGCAACGGCACGGTCGCCACCTGGAATCTCGGCGACATCGTCAACAGCGACACCGACAGCTCCACGGCCGAAACGATCACGTTTCGCATCGACACGGTTGTGCTCAACGTGAATTCAAATACGTCCGGAAAACGTCTAAGCAACCGCGGGCAGCTGAAATGGAATAACCGGGCGACCAGTTCCAACAACGCCCAAAACCGCGACGTCACCGTGATCGAGCCGAAACTGGTGACCACCAAGACGGCCTCGGTCGGCGGCTTCGGCGGCAATCCCGGCGATCCAGTCACCTACACGATCGTGATCGAACATGATCCGGGCAGCCAGACCGACGCCTACGATGTGACACTCGATGACCTGATTCCAGCAGAGATCGCCTCACCACGGCTGACATCAGTCGCGGGAATCAGTGCGGCGTACTTCAACCTGACAGGAAACACCCTTTCAACGACAAGTCCTTTTTACTTTGGCAAGAATCCGGCAGGGCATACGATCACGCTGACCATTGAAGGCACGCTGCAAGGACCATTCACGGCCAACCAGCAGTTCGTGAACACCGACTACGTGCGGTGGACGAGCCTCTCTGGCGATCCTAGCCAGATCACGCCCAACAACCCCAACGCCTACGAGCGGACGGGATCGGGGGCGACGAATCAGGGGCAGCTCAACAACTACGTGGCTTCCGGCACAGCCACTATCGATGTCAACACCGCCGATCTCGCGGTGACGAAGTCGGTCAGCAACCCCACGCCGAATGTTGGCGAAACGGTCACGTTTACGGTGACCGTCACCAATAACGGCCCGGACACGGCCACGGCCGTCGAACTCACCGACACGTTCCCCGCGGCCGGGCTCCAGATCGTTGGCACGCCCGCAGCAAGCCAGGGCACCTATGCCGCGGCAACGGGAGTCTGGGATGTTGGCACCTTGCTCACAGGCGGCGGAAACGCGCAGACACTCACAATTCAGGCTCTCGTGCTCGCCCCGGCGGTGAACACGATTCCGGTGGCTCAGACGAACGTGGCCACGGTCACCAACTCGGTCGAGCCCGATCCGGATCCGGGCAACAACACCGGCACCGCTACCGTCACGCCGAAATACGCCGACCTCGGCATCAAGAAGACGACGAGCAACCCGACGCCCAATGTCGGCGATACCGTGACCTACACCGTGAGCCTGTTCAACCTCGGTACGGCGGAAGCGACAGGCGTGAAAGTGACGGATACCTTCCCAGCGAACGTGACCTATTTGACGCACTCAACCGCCGTGGGCACGTTCGACTCGGTGACAGGCATCTGGGACGTGGGGACGGTGCCGCTGTCCGCGACAGTCTCCAGTCCGCTGACGCTCACGATCCAGGTGCTGGCTGACAGCGCGACCACCGGCTTCAATGTCGTCACGATCACCCACAGTGATGTCTGGGATCCCAACAATCGCAACAACATCGCCAAGACGCCGACGACCGGGCTGGAAGCCGACTTGATTCTCAGCAAGACAGCCGACGAAACGAGGCCGAACGTAGGTGACACGATCACCTACACCGTCACGGTAGATAATGCCGGCCCCAGCCTCGCGCAGGCCGTCATTGTCGTCGATCAGATTCCGACCGGAACGACCTATGTGCCTGGCAGCGCGTCTGACGGCGGAACCTACAACCCCGCCACACGTGAGGTGACTTGGTCGTTGGGCAACAACTTCCCCTTGGGGCAGAGGCCATTGACCGTGCAGGCGACAGTCGACACACCCGCCTCGGGCCCCATCGCGCCGCTCGCCAACACGGCGACGGTGACTTCAACGACGACTGATCCCAATCCGCTCAACAACACCGACACCGAAACCCTCACCCCGTTGCAGACCGACCTAGCGGTCTTCAAGGTCGTGAGCGATTCAGCGCCTAATGTGGGCGAAACGATCCAGTTTGCGATTGGTGCCGCCAATTTCGGCCCGAATGATGCCACGAACGTCGTCGTGACCGACGTCATTCCGGTGGGTGTCACCTACGTCGGGCTTACCTCCGGCATCGGCACAAACCCGACGCAGGGCAGTTTCTCCTACGACGCCGCCACCCGCACCCTGACCTGGACCATTGGCGGCCTGAACACGGCAGACTTTCCGATCCTCGTTTTCGACGCGACGGCCAATGCTCCGACGCCCGCCAGCGTCCCGCCAACCGTCACCAACACGGCCACGATCACCGGCACGGAATACGATCCCGATCTGTCGAACAATACCGACTCGGTCTCTGAGACACCGCAGCATGCCGATCTTGAGGTGACGAAGCAGGTGAATGACCCAACGCCGAATGTCGGCGACACGATCACCTACACGATCACGGTCACCAACAACGGTGCCGACACCGCCACCGGCGTCACGCTGCTCGACACCCTGCGGACCCTGCCAGGCCTGCAGATCACCGGTACCCCCCAAGCCAACTTCGGGTCGTTTGACCAGACCACCGGCATCTGGACGATCGGCACCGTCAACGTCGGCGTGGCGGCCACGCTCTCGATCCAGGCCGAGGTGCTCGCTCCCGCCTCGGGAAATCCCTTGCCACAGATCAACACGGCAAGCATTGCCACGGCCGACCAGTACGACCCTGTCCCGGGCAATAATGCTGCGACAGCGACCGAAACGCCGCAATACGCCGATCTCAAGGTAACCAAGACCGTCAGCAATCCGGCACCCAACGTCGGCAGTGACGTGACGTTTACGATCGACGTTGAAAACCTCGGAGCCAATCAGGCGACCAATGTCTTGATCGACGATGTTCTGCCAGCCGGTCTCACGTTTCTATCGGCTTCCTCTCAGGCGTACGACCCCGGCACTGGCATCTGGACGGTTGGCACGATCGATGCCGGCACGGCAAACAAAAAAACACTCACGATCACGGCCACGGTGGCCGTGTCTGGCAGCTTTACCAACGAGGCTGAAGTCAGCACCACATCCCCGCCCGACCAATACGATCCCGACGCGCTCAACAACAAGGGTTCGGCCACGGTGATTACTCGTGAAGCAGACTTGGTCGTGGCGAAGACGGTTGACAGGCCCTCCCCAAATGTTGGTGATTTGATCACGTTTACGGTCACCGTCCGGAATGATGGCCCCGACGGTGCCAACAACGTCGAGGTGACCGACACCTTCCCGACGTCTGGGCTCCAGATCGTCGGGGCTCCGATTGCCAGCCAGGGGAGTTTCGACGTCGGCACCGGGGTATGGACAATCGGCGGAATTGGCGTGGGAGCAGGTTCCCAGCAAACGCTTACTATCGAGGCTCGCGTACTTCCGCCGCCTGTTGACACGATTCCGCCGTCGCAGACCAATCGGGCTGCCGTGACGAAAGTGGATGAGCACGATCCCAATCCGAACAACAACCAGAGCCAGGTGACGGAACAGCCACGATACACCGATCTGGCTGTCACCAAGACGACAAGCAATGTCCAACCAAACGTTGGTGACACCTTCACCTACACAGTGACCCTGACCAATAAGGGAAAAGAGACTGCCACCAACGTCGAGGTGATCGAAGCTTTCCCCAACAACATTGATGTGCTACGGGTCACGCCAACCAATACCCACACGACGACGCGATGGGTCGAGAATACGCCCGGAACTGGCGGCACCTGGACCATTCCAAGCATTGCACCGGGGCGGTCAGAAGTGCTGGTGATCATCGCGCGGGCCACATCGGCGAACATCGCCTACAACACCGTCACCATCACCCACAGTGATGTCTGGGACCCCAACAGCGGCAACAATCAGGCTCGAACACCGACTGATCCGCAGCAGGCAGATCTCGTGTTGAGCAAGACAGTCGATGTGTCACGGCCAGAGGTGAACAGTGATGTTGTCTTCACACTAACACTCGAGAATCTTGGGCCTACCGCTGCTGCAAACGTGACGGTCAGCGATCTCTTGCCGGCTGGCCTTGGGTTTGTGTCTGCCAATCCCGCAGGTGAATACAACGCCGGCGTTTGGACAGTTGGGACGGTTGACCCGGGCAGCGCAAATGCCCGAACGCTTACTATTACGGCAACGGTCCTGCCGCCGGCGAGTGGCTCAGGACACGTTTCTGACTCGGTGAATTCAGCCACAGCCACGTCCACGACGGTCGATCCAAATCCCGGCAACAACACTGACACGGCGACTGTCACTCCTTTGGAGGCTGACCTGTCGATCTACAAGACAGCCAGCAGCCTCACGCCCCAAATCGGCACGACGTTTCAGTACACCGTGCAGGTGGCAAATCTTGGAGCAGACACAGCGTCAAACGTCCAGGTCACCGACCAACTGCCGGCTGGAGTCACCTTCGATTCCTACACGGCGACGGCTGGCACCTACGATGCGGTCAGTGGCATCTGGGACATCGGCACCGTGACGACCGCCGATCGACCAGAATTGGTGATTACCGTGCTGGTGACCACTGGCAACAGCGGCGGGAATGTCTTGAACACGGCAACGGTGACATCTGGCACCTGGGATCCAGACCTGTCGAATAACACCGCCCAGCAGGCTGTTGTGGTACCGCCCCGTGGCGTGATCGTCGGCACTGATGTCGGCTGCGAGACGGGCCCGTTTGTGCGGGTCATTGACCCAGACACTGGTGCCAACCGGATCACGCCATTCTTTGCGTATGAGCCGAGTTTCCGCGGTGGTGTGCGGGTGTATGGGGCAGATGTCACTGGCGACGGCATCCCCGAGATCATCACGGCACCAGGACCTGGTCGGCCGGGTGAGGTGCGGGTCTTCAGCGAAACTGGAGCGTTGTTGCCTGCCTACAGCTTCTTCCCGTTCGGTCCGGGCTATGCCGGAGGCATCGAGATTGCAGCCGGTTCGGTGACCGCTGCTGGGGCAATTGAAATCGTCGCCGCTCAGAATCGCGGTGGCACAGTCAACGTCTTCACCGTGACGCCCGGTGCGGCAACGCCGGTGGCCTCCAGCCCTGTTCGGCAGATTCAGCCCTTTGGTGCAGCCTATCAAAGTGGGTTTTTCATTGACACCGCCGATGTCGGCACGTTTTCTGGCACCACCCAGACCTCAGCCAGCCCCGATGGCATTAAGGAACTCTTCGTCGGGACCGGGGCAGGGGTCACGGCTGCTGTCCTTGGCTACAACGCCCAGCCCACTACTCCCGTTGCCTTCAACAGCTTCCAACCGCTCGGAGGCTCAAAGGCGGGTGCTTCGATCGCTCGCCTGCCCTCAAGCACACTCGGTGCTGCTGATAAGCTTCTCGTCTCAGCAGGGGCCCGTGGCGGCTCCTTGGTGGAGACCTACTCCGGCACCGGCTCCACCCGAGAGGCGTTTTTCCAGGCGTATGGCAGTAACCTTGCCCAGGTCTTCAGTGCTGCCATTGATGACACGGCCATCTTCAATGTGCAGGGGCTGCTCGGCACTGACAACGGCGTCCAGAAGAACCAGTCAACGTCGGGAACTGGATCATCTATTCTGCCGCAATCAACGGTCAGTTATCCACCGCTGCGGGTCGGTATTCTCCGCAGTTGATCCCGTGGGGAACAAGCCTTCCCCTGGCTTTTTGCATGTCAGCGTATCGCCGGGCCACATGGCTGGTTCCGGTATGATCAGGCGTCGCTCGGCAAAAGTGTCCCTCGGCAGGTGAACCAGGAGGAGAGCTGATGAGGGAAAAGTATCGGCATGCCACAGGAATCGCCCTGACTCTGCTGCTCTGGGGCCTCACGGTACCGGGACAGGCGGAGGAAGACCCTGGCCAGCCAGCATCGCCACCGACGGTTGAGCAGTTGGTGGCGACTGTCAAACCGTCTGTGGTACTGATTCGTCACACGGGTCGGAGTGCCCGTGACAGCGGGCTGGGAACCGGCTTTGTGGTTGCGGCCGAGGGGCTGATCGCCACCAATTTGCACGTGATCGGTGAGGCCCGGCCCATCTCGGTTGAGCTGGCCGATGGCCGGTCATTCCCCGTGACCGCGGTGCATGCCTCCGATCGCGGAGCCGATCTGGCTGTGCTTCGCATTGAGGCAGACGGCCTGCAGCCTCTGCCTTTGGCCGCCGGCCACACGCTCGTCGATGGCCAAGAGGTTGTGGCGGTTGGAAACCCGCACGGCCTGGAGCGAAGTGTGGTCACCGGGCGAGTGTCTGGCTGGCGGAATCTGGATGGTGTCGACATGATCCAGGTGGCTATTCCGATTGAGGCTGGGAACAGCGGCGGGCCGCTCCTCGATCGCACAGGCCACGTCCACGGAATCCTGACGCTGAAGTCGTTGGTGACCCGCAATCTGGGCTTTGCCGTCGCGGCTGCTCGACTGCAGGACTTGCTCGACAAGCCGAACCCAGTGGTGATGGAGCAGTGGCTGACCATCGGTAACCTCGACCCAACGGAATGGACAAAGGTTGGTGGCGGTGACTGGCGACAGCGGGCGGGTCGGCTGTCAGCTGCAGGTTCCGGCAAGGGTTTTGCCGGCCGGAGCCTCTGCCTAGCCACCGAGCCGCCACCTCCGATCCCATATGAGGTGGCCGTGCGGCTTCGGCTTGACGATGAATCCGGTGCAGCGGGGCTGGTGTTTGCTGCCGATGAGAACGATCGGCACTACGGCTTTTACCCCAGTGACGGCCAGCTACGGCTGACTCGATTCAACGGTCCCAACGTCTTCACCTGGAAGGTGCTTGCCGAGGTCGAGGCACCGGCCTATCGCCCAGGAGAGTGGAATCACCTGCGGGTGCGTGTTGAGGCCGAGGCAATCCGCTGCTACGTCAATGATGAGGAGGTGATCGTCTCGGCAGACCACCGCTTCCGAGACGGCCAGGTGGGGCTGGCCAGTTTCCGGGGAACGGAAGCGAGCTTTCGGGGATTTGTGGCTGGACTGCAGGTGCCAGCACTCCAGCCAACCGCGTCGGTGCTGGCCGAGGTGAGCACAGCAACGAACGGCCTGCAGCCGGTGGGCCCGGCCCCGCCAGCGGTTCTTGAGCAACTCAGTGACCTGGGCCCAGCCGCTCTAACCGCCCTTGAACTTGAGGCGGTGAAGCTCGATCGCCGCTCGGCTCGCCTGCGGGAACTGGCCGGTGAGGTGCACCACCGCCAAATTCTTGACCAGTTGGCGGCCTGGAACACCGAGGCTGGGCCGCAGGGCGACCTTTTTTGTGGCGCGGTACTCATCGCCCAGCTCGACAACCCCGAGCTCGACAGCGGGACACCCCGTGCCGAAGTCGACCAGCTGGCGGAAGCCATTGCGACACGGCTACCGGATCAGGCCTCTGATCATGAGCGGATCGCCATGCTCGACCGGGTCCTGTTCTCTGAACTCGGCTTTCATGGAAGTCGCGGGGACTATCACAATCCGTCCAACAGCTACATCAATGAGGTCCTCGACGACCGCGAAGGCATTCCGATCACGCTGTCAGTGGTCTACATGGAACTGGCAAAGCGACTGGGGATGACCGTACAGGGCATCGGTTTCCCGGGGCATTTCCTCGTGCAATTTGAGCCCCGTCAGGGGAAACCAGAGTGGATCGATGTCTTTGACCGGGGCAGGCGGCTTTCCCGTGCCGATCTAGCCCAGCGGCTGGCCGAAACAACTGGTGAAGAACTTGCCGAGCGACATCTGGAGGTGGCCCCTGCGCAGGCGATTGTCACCCGAATGCTCAACAACCTCCTGGCGATCGCCGCCCGGGATGAGGATACCCCGGCCATGCTTCGCTATCTCGATGCGATGCTGACGATCGATCCGGAGTCCGCCCGCAGTCGGCTGCTGCGGATGCTCACCGCCCACCAGCTCAATCGATCGGAGGTTGCCCTGATTGATGGCCGCTGGCTGGTCACCCGCCAGCCGGCAGGGATGGATCTCGATCGAGTGCAACGGTTGCTTGCGACCCTTGAGGCCGACCGCTGATTTGGAGCAACGAGAACCGACTGCCCGCAGGCTGTCACTGGGGAATCGAATCTGCCCGCCGGACTGTCGCACCCTCCCAGATTGCCTCATCGGTAGCTGGGTCATAGGTCAGCACGCGGTGAGCGCTGCCCGGGGCAGGCGGACGATCGACCGTCGGGAGCCAGCGACGGTGAGCGGCCAGCACGGCCGCCTGCTCAGGATCACCAGCGAGGTTCTGCCACTCGTGGGGATCGGCCTCCATGTCGTACAGTTCTTCGGTGCCGTCGGCATACTGGATGTACCGCCAGCGTTCACTGCGGACCGCATGGTTGCCCTGGTTGTGACTGGTAAGGGCCGGTCGGGCTCGGGGCGTGGCTCCATCTGCCAGTTGTGGAACCAGGCTGCTGCCCTCAAGGTCAGCGCGAGCCGGCAGGCCGGCCAGATCGATGAGCGTGGGGTAGATGTCAAGCAGTTCGGCCGGCTGGCCACACTGTTGGCCGGCTGTCACACCCGGTCCGACAAAAATAAGTGGGACCTTTGTGCCCCGATCCCAGAGCGTGTTCTTGCCGGTGATCGCTTTTTCGCCAAGATGCCAGCCATGGTCGCCCCAGACCACCACGATGGTGTTGTCTGCCAGGCCGGCTTCCTCCAGGGCGGTCAGGATCCGACCGATCTGGGCATCCACAAAACTGGTGCAGGCGAGGTAGCTGCGAACGAGATTTCGCCACTGCTTGTTCTCCCGCAGCCATCGCAACCGCGGTTCGGGGAGCGACCAGTGCAGGTACCAGGAAAATCGCGGTGTGTCATCGCGGTCATCTGCCAAGAAGGGCGGAAGCACCGAGTCGTCATCAGGGTACAGATCAAACCACTGCTGGGTGGCATAGCAGGGAACGTGCGGCAGAAAGAAGCCGGCAGCCAGAAAGAAGGGACGATCCTTGGGAGCCTTTTGGATCTGCTCGACCGTCCAACTGGCAACCTGGTAGTCGCCCTTTTTCGTGTCGTCATTGTTGGGAGGCCAGACGCCCCAGTCCATCGCTGGATGGTTCCCCATCGGCGCAGGCGGGGTGAGTTTTTTGGGCGGCCTGCTGCCTACGCCGCCATGGGCACCCGTGATCTCAAACTCCGGCGGCCGACTGCTCGCGGCAGCCTTCGGTCGCCGTGCCACACCGCCATGGTAGATCTTGCCCGTTGCGGCCGTCTGATAGCCGTGCTCGGCAAAGTGTTGGGGCAGACTCACCCGATCAGCCCACGCTGGAATCGTGCGAAACCATGGGGCCAGACCGTAGATGCCCGTCGTGGTCGGCCGCAGGCCAAGGAGCAGGCTTGTCCGGGAGGGATTGCACAGCGGTGCCTGGCAGTGAGCGTTCGTGAAACTGGTGCCCCGCGCAGCAAGGGCATCAAGGTGTGGAGTCTTGGCCAAAGGGTGCCCGCCGAGGTGGCCGATCCAATCGTTCTGATCATCGATGGCGATAAACAGGACGTTGGGGCGATCGGCCGCACTGGTTGCCTGCGGCAGACCTGCTGCAACCAAAAGCATGCAGCCCGTCAGAAAGTTCAGGTGTCGGATTGACATGGGGAAATCCTGTTGAGGAACCGTCAGGCAACGCTGGTCACTGCCGACTGCCACGAGGCGGGGTATCACCATCGAGTGGGCCGGCCATTGGCGGTGTCTCGTAAAACCGGCCGTTGTTGATCAAGCGGGGGTCGCCTGTTCGCTTGAGTTCAGCAAGCAGTCGCTGCTCCAACTGCTGCCGCAAGGACCGCGATGCGGGGTCATCGGCGAGGTTGTGCATCTCATCCGGATCGGCTTGCAGGTCATAGAGTTCGACCCGGGGACGCTTGCCGTAGACCTTGTCAAAGTGTGCCTGCCAGCGGTCCGTTGTTCGCGCCCCCACCAGCCAGGCCTTGGTCGGTCCGGCATCCTCATCAGGCAGGGTCGCGCGGGTGTTCCGCTCCAGTTCTGCCGGAGTTGGCTCCGGGCCATTCTCAAGCCGGTAGGGATCCCCCAGTGGCCAGCGGTCAGGTCGAAGGTTGAGGATCAGCGCATGGTCCCGGGTGCGGATTGCCCGCTGGGGGTAGGGCGTGAAATCGACTCGCGCGTCTTCGACATGCCGCTCGCGGCCGGTGTAGACACAGTCGCGGGCCGGGTCGACGGTTCCGCTCTGCGGTGATCGCAAAAGCGGCCAGAGCGATCGGCCTGTCATCGTGCCTGGTGATGGCAGGCCAGCTGCTTCCAGAAAGGTTGGGGCCAGATCAATGAGGCTGACCATGTCATCGACCACACGGCCACCGTGAACCCCGGGGCCAGTCACCGACAGACAGACAGCGGTACCGAAGTCATAGAGGTTGCACTTCCCGTGAGGAAAGCCGGGGGCACCATGATCGCCACTGATGACAATCAGCGTCTTCTCGGTGAGACCTGCCTTGTCAAGTTCATCCAGGAGCACACCGATGGAGGCATCCCAGGCAGCAATCTCCCCGAAGTAGTCAGCCAGATCTTCACGGACCTCGGGGACGTCGGGCAGAAAGCCCGGCAGTTTACCCGTGAGTGAATCCGGGTCGATGTTCCAGAGTGCCTTGCCACTGCCTTTGATCCATGTGCGGTGCACATTCGTCGGGCCGAACCAGTAGCAGAATGGAGCCGCTGCCGGTCGCGCCGCCAATAGATCACGGAAGTTGCCCCGAACGCCCTCAAGCAATCGCTGCTTGGCCGCTTCCCGGGGCATTCCCTCGGCCATCAGTTTGGTTGCCTGCTGCGAGAACTGATTGATCTGCGTGCCGCGGCGGTGGAAGCTGTCCTGCGCGGTGAATGGGGCGTTGGTTGGTCTCCCTGGACCCCAGACCTTGTGCGAGTAGCCCACGAAATAACCTGCCTCGCGAAGCAGCGGCGGAAAACTCGGAATGCTGTCGTCGTAGACCGCCCCCCGCAAGATTGACCCGGTGCCGGTCTGCCAGAAGTGCCGGCCAGTCAGCAGAGCACTTCGACAGGGCGTGCAGGAGGGAGCGCTGACGTGAGCGTTGCGAAAAACGACACCACGGTGGGCAACCCGGTCAAAATGTGGTGTGCGAACAACGTCGTGGATGCCTCCCCGGCCGTCGAGTTCTGCCAGGAGCGAGGCATGCCGACCCCAGTCGTCGGCGAACAAGAACAAGAGATTCGGCGTTTCAGCCGCCCGGCCGAGGACCGGCACCACGAGACTCCAAAGCAGCCAGACCAAAAGAGCATGGAGCAGACGACACGCCATCGCAGCATTCCCACGAAACCTTAAAAAGCAGAAGGGTGCACATGAGGAATGTAGCGAATCTGTTTGTGTTACGCGGTGGTGGTGGCTTTCACCGCCGCCTGCGGGGCCACGCCCCGGGAAACGGACACGGCCCACAGTGATGAAACACCACTGCGGGCCGTGATTGAAAGGACACATTGGGCGGCAGGCTGACCTGATCAGGCCGCAGTCTTCGCCGCCTTGTACAGGTAGGGATTCATCGTCGGGTCGTTGTACATCTTCATCTGTCGGAAGACCCGCAGCGGCCGCTGGCCGGAAAAAATTTCTTCCACCAGCCGGTCCAGTGCAGTGATCAGATGATCCCGCTGCTGATCAAGAATGACCATCTTGGCAGCGACCTTCTCACGATGCTCCTGGGTCGCATCGTCCCGCTCGAGTTGTTCCCGCATGTGATACCGCCGCAACTCCAGAATCGAGAGCCGGTCAATCGCCGCGCCGGGGGTCTCGGTGGCGGCAGGGGCATCGGCAGCGGCGGTCACGCCGCGGCGGGCGAGTTCTGCAATCAGCCAATCGTCAACTTTTTCAATGGCGTCGTTGCGAGCCTGGTTGTAGCCGTCGATCGCCCGTTTGACGGCGGCAATTCTGGTGTCGGTGACCTCAGGTGAACGGGCGATATCCTCCTCGTGCCACAGCAAGAAGTTGAACCGATGCAGGTCGCAGACCTTCCCGGTGAGTTCGGTCTCTGCGTGTGCCGGCTCAACCTCATGCCACCTGGCAACGAGTGTGGCCAGCAGGCTGTCGGTCGCGGCACCAAGGTGCGGCAGGGTGATGCGGGAAGGTGAGGCATTCGGGCTGTTGGACATCATGGAACTCCAAGGAAAAGAAATGTGACTGAAAGGTGAGCGAACGGAACGGGACGAGAATCAGGCTGCCCGCTTGAGGACAAGGCAGAGATTGGCCCCGCCAAAGCCGAAGGAATTGCTGGCGGCAACGTTTACCTGAGCAGGCCGGGGCTTGTTGGCGACATGGTGCACAGCACAGCCCTCGCCGGGTGAGTCGAGGTTGATGGTTGGCGGCAGGCAGTTCCGCTCAAACGCCGCCAAGCACGCCAGCGCCTCAAAGGCCGCCGCTGCGCTGATCAGATGCCCCGACATGCTTTTGGTTGAACTGACAGGGACGTCAGTGGTCGCATCACCGAGGGCTGAGCGGATCGCAGCAGCCTCGGCCGCATCACCGACCGGTGTACCGGCGGCGTGGGCGTTGATGTAGTCGACGGCATCGGGGCTCAGGCCGGCATCATTGAGTGCCTGGGTGATGGCTCGACTGGCCTGGGTTGGGTTGCTGCAGGGGCTGACCATGTGACTGGCATCACTCGTCATGCCGACACCGGCCACTTCGCCATAGCGCGCCTGACCGCGTCGGTCGGCATCAGCGCGGCGCTCCAGAACGAAAAACACGCCACCCTCACCCATGACAAAGCCGTCACGGTCAGCATCGAAGGGCCGCGAGGCTGCCGCAGGATCATCCTCACGACGGGAGAGCGCCCGGAGGTTGTGGAAGGCGGCCAAGGCGGTGGGGCTGAGGATGTCGCAACCTCCGACGAGGCAGGCATCGACCCAGCCAGCATGGAGCCAGGACCGGGCCAGGCCGACCGCATACCCACTGGAGGCACAGGCGGCGGCAACCGTTGTGGTGGGCCCCGTGATGCCGAGGGTTGCCGCCAGCCGTTGGACGAGCGTTGGGGCCGCCGCTGGGGCGAAGACATCCCGGGAGCCCTTCAGGTAGTCCTGCTCCCAGTGCTTCAACTGCTCAGCCCCAATTCCCGCCACCACGCCGATGCGGTCCGGCGGGCACCCTCCGGCCGCAGCGGGTGTTAGCCCGGCATCATGCAGTGCCCAGGCCGCCGGACTGATGGCCAACTGCTCCAGACGGCTGAGTTTGCTGAAGGCTCCCTGGGCAAGTGTGGTGGCTTCCGCCGGTGGACTGGCAATGTCGCTGACGACGGCAGCAGGATACTTCTGGGGGCGACCAAAGGTGGTGGCGTCGTAGCGGCTGACTCCAGAACGCCCTGCCATCAGGGCGTCCGCAATGCTCGCAAAGGAATTCCCCAGTGGGGTGGCCGCGCCAATGCCAGTGATCACGACAGGCGGATGCTGGTCTGCCATCAGGCTGCCTCCTGTCTGCGCGGAGGAGGCTGAACCCCAAAACCGTCGGCCCCGGGCTGCAAGACCGCGTGCAGCCCCCGGCCGCAGTCAACCGTCGTCGTCCGCCCCTGGGTCAGCCGTTTGCAGTGCTCCCAGAAAGGACGGTCTTCAGCTGCCTTGTGGGAATTCTGCGTCATAACGAGATACGGTGTCTCCCGCGGCAGCGCGCTCCCGTGGGGGACTGCCTGGAGGCAGAGAGCGAGGCTCCTGCAGGTCGGATCGGTCTGTGGCGTGGCCTCATCATCGAGCCAGGGCTGATCATCCCAGCCGGTGACGATCAGCCAGATGGCGGCCGGTGCGGTCAGCGTCATCGCCAGGGTTGAGGCTGCCATGAGCCCCTCACTGATGGCAGCCGGTCCACCAGCCACACCGATGTTGGGGCCATGCATGCCCAGGGCGACACTGACTGCCGAGGCAAGTGAATGCAACGAGCACTGCGGCACGACATGGGGGGTGACGCCAACGGGGCCTTGTCGCTCAAGGCCAACCATCGTGCGGGCAGCGGTCAGTTGGCCTGCCCGGCAGCTGGCAGCAACGACGGCATCGCTGGTGAGATCACGCGGGTGGGCAGGATCACCGGCTCCCAGCGTCCTGAGCACAGCCTGGAGCCCAACCACTGTCTGCTCATCGGCATGGCGGAGAAAGCGGGCTGGCAGTGCCGGTGCCCCTGCAGGGGCAGGCTGCCGAGCCAGGAGCGAAATCTCCGTGAGCCGGGCGGTGACGACAGCGGCCCCCCGAATCGCGCAGGCACCCAAGGGTGCAACGGCGGCAGCAGGAGAGAGGGACATGACCGGGACCAATCAGCGACAGAGCAGAGCCCGCTGGCACAGGCTGAACCGCCAGCGCCACTGGGGCGGAGGATCAACACATATTTCAGGCGGCCTTCTTCTCGCTCGCCTTTGCGGCCAGTTTTTCTTCCAGGGTGTCGAGCATCTGACCGACGGTTTTGATCTGATCGAGCAACTCGGTTTCGATCTGAATGCCGAAGTGGCTTTCGATGTGGAGGACGAGTCCAGCCATATCGAGTGAGTCGAGGCCGAGGCCCTCGGTGAGGGTGGTTGATTCGTCCAGTGCGTCATAGGTTTCGCCGGTTTCTTTCTCGAGCAAGTCGAGAACAATCGCCGACAACTGGCTGCGTTCCATGATGGAAGAGCTCCTCAAGGTGCGGGGGAACACGCGGCAGGCGACCGCGATGGGGCCGAGACCGCTGCTGGGCGAGGGACATTAGCGAACGACCAGGGATGGGCGAAGGCCAAAACCAGGGGGCTTTGGCGGCCATTTCGGCGGGCTGGGGGGCTTGGCGAACCTCGCATCACCGGTTACCAGCCGGCGGCTTACCGCGTTGCTTCTGCCGAGCGGGCCGTCCGGCGGCAGCGCTGCGAACAGTACCGCACCTGCTCCCAACACCTCGCCCACTTCTTTCGCCACGCGAAGGGCCTGCCACAGACCCCACAGACTTTTGTCGGTACTGGCTGCTTCCCCATCACGCCCCCTCGGGTTCCTCGGCGAGGAATGTGAATGTCTTCTGGCCATCCTGGGCTGCCTGCCTGCGGCGACGGCTGGCTCGACCAACTCGCTGCCGCCGTTCCGGATCCTGCTGCATCGCCCCCCGGCGATCCCGTCGACTTCCATGCCGCAGGGCCACGCCCTGAGCCTCACCCCACGCAGCCGGATCCTGCCGGAGGGATGTAAATCGTGCCTTCGCCTCCCGCAGGGCCGCGATGTGGTCCACGATCGGTGCTGGGTAGTCGTGTCCGATCAGACAGCCTGCCGCCTGTTGCACTGCTGCCGGCATGGTCCACGGCTGATGAATATGCTCATCCGGCACAGCGGTGAGTTCCGGGAGCCAACGACGGATGAACACGCCGTTGGGATCTTGTTCGATTGCCTGTTTGTCAGGGTTGTAGATCCGGAGCGTGTTGATCCCCGTCGTGCCACTTTGCATCTGCATCTGTGACCAGTGAATCCCCGGCTCGAAATCAAGGAACAACCGGGCCAGATGCAGACCCGTCAGACGCCAGTGGAGCCAGAGTGAGTAACTGGCAAACGAGACCAGCAGGGCCCGCATCCGAAAGTTCAGCCAGCCTGTTGCCCGCAGACTGCGCATGCAGGCATCGACGAGCGGGTAGCCGGTGCGGCCCGCTTGCCAGGCAGCGAATCGCTCCGCTGAAAATGCCCCCTCTCGCAGCCCGTCGGCCGCCCGCCACATATTGGCCTGTTCGATGGCTGGCTCATCTTCAAGTTTCTGCATGAAGTGGCAGTGCCAGTGCAGCCGCGACTGCATCGCAGCGAGACTTCGCAGCCAGGCACGCAAGGCCAACCGCTCACGGGGCAGGGTGGCCGTCGCCAAGGCGGCCTTCACCTCCAGCCGCCGCGTCTCACTGGCCTGCCATGCCTGACGGATCGAAAGCGAACCAAAGGCCAGGTGCGCTGACAACCGTGAGCAGGCGGTTGCTGCTGTCAGCGGTGACGAAATCCCACCGGCATAAGCTCGCCCGCGACGGTCCAAAAAATCGGTGAGCACCGTGGCAGCCAAATAGAACTTTGCCAACGACCGTTCAAAGCAGATCTGCTTGTCCTGCCATAGCAGCGTCGCCACAGCAATGAGCGCACCCATGGCAAGCACGGTGTGGAAT
>JBDQOY010000095.1:0-3257 GCA_040260935.1 Pirellulales bacterium | reverse complement strand
TACCCGCTTTGTCCAAGAGACAGCCCAAGGCCGCGACCTCCTGGGGGCTGCTGGTCCCGATCGCTTCGCCGCTCGGGCGGCAGCGGTCGAAGGACGGCTGCGGCAGGTGTGGCTTTCCTGGCGGGCAGACCAGGTGGCGACCTTTCACCGGCAGCTTGCCGACATGGTTGCTCGAGCGAATGCCGAGTGGAGCTACTACATCATGCCGACAAGCCTGCTGCACAGTCCCGAGATCGCCGAGCGATTTCGGCCGACCGGGGTGGGCCAGCCTGCCGACGGCGCGGTGCTCTATGAGTGCGGCATTGATCCCGGGCGGCTGACGCTGGCTGATAATGCGGTTTATGTTGCGGCTCGACTGCATACAGCGGCGGAGGAGCTGACCGAGGCAGCGACGGTTTCGGCGATCAATCAGTCCGAGGCAGTGGCTGCCTGGGAGGACCGGGGCCGCCGTCATGGCCTGCTCCTGCTTGAACAGCCGCGGCCGCTGGCCCTGGAGGCTGCCGTGCCGCATGGTCCGTTCAAGGCTAAAGAGCTCGCGGTGGCTGGCAAGTTCCATGCGGTCGCCGGCGGGCCGACACGACAGGCCGCCTTGCTCACAGGGCTGGTCGGTCGGGATGCCGAGATTGTTTTTGATCAGTCGCTGCGGTGGGCTGATCTGTCTCCCGCCGACGCTGCCGTCCGGCAGGCCTTTTGTGCGGTTCCTGTGACAGGTGGGCAGCCGCTTGCCGGCATGCCGGCGGAGTTTCCCGTCACCGTGTTTCGCCAGGATGGTAACACCTGGGTGACGCTCACCAACGCCACCCGGTTGCCGGCTTGGCTGGAGTTGCAGACAGGCCAACCGGTGACGGCTGCCACGGATGCAGTCTCCGGTGAGGCGATTGCGATGACGGATGATTGTCTCAGCGTTCCCCTCGACCCGTGGAGCCTGCGGCTGATCTGCCTTGAGGGCGACGCCCCGGCGGTTCCGGTGGAGCGGGGCACGGTTCGGTTCAGTGAGGACGTTGTTCGGATCATGACCGAACAGGTGGCTGACCTGCGGCGGCGGCAGGCGGTTCTCGATGCGCCGCCATCGCTGACCGTGCTCGACAATCCCAGCTTTGACCTCCCGGTGATCAGTGCGGGAGTGACCGGCTGGGAACTGGTCGAGGCCTCGGGCGGGTTTCTGGAAGTGATCGCCGCTCCGCAGCCGGAGGCGGAAAACGGCGAGGAAAATCGAGCGGCGCGACTGACTTCGACAGCTGACTTGGCGACCATTCGCAGTAACCCCTTTGCGCCTCCGGCTGCCGGCCGGGCGAGCATCGCCGTCTGGCTGCGGGTCCCCCCCGATTCGCCGCAGCCGCCCCTGCGGGTGGCAATCGAGGGGCTGAAGGATGGGGAAGAGTACTATCGCTTCGCGCCGGTCGGCGCGGCACCAGGGGGGCGTCCCTTGACCGAGAACTGGACGCGGTTCGTGCTGCAGGTCAATGACTTGCCCACCGCCCAGACTGATTCGGTGCGACTGCGGTTTGACATGCTTGGGCCTGGGGTGGTGGAAGTTGATGACGTCCAGGTTTTTGATCTGGTGTTTGCTGAAGCAGAGCGGGCCCAGGTACAGGCCCTGCTCGACCAGATGGAACACGCGCTCGCTGCGGGCACGATGGCCTCATTGCCAACAGCCCTCGAGGGCTACTGGCCACAGTTTCTGACCGCGACGGTGACCGAGGAGCAGGCAGCGATCGCAGAAAAACGGAAGGCCCGGCGAGCGGCCCGGCGGGCCAAAGCCGAGACGCAGACGGCGGAGAACCCCGATGGCCTCTTTGATCGGGTTCGCAACTGGTGGCGTTGAGCCGGTCCACTCGTTGGGCGTGGCAGCCGGAAGGGCTGCCCGACTGCTCAGCCCGGTGGCCAGCCGAGGTGGCGGCCACCGAGCAGGTGGATGTGAAGGTGGTCGACCGTCTGCCCGCCGTCGGTTCCACAGTTGACGACCAGCCGATAACCGGCATCGAGCCCCTGCTCGGCTGCCAAACGGGTTGCCACCCCGACAAGATGGCCGAGCAGGTGACTGTCGACATCGGTGACCGCCGCCAGGCTAGGGATCGCCTGCTTTGGAATCACCAGCAGGTGGGTTGGAGCCTGAGGGTTCACGTCATGGAATGCCAGACAGTGCTCATCCTCGTAGACAATATCCGCCGGGATCTCCCGACGGATGATCTTGCCAAAGATCGTATCAGCCATCGGTCGGTGCGGCTTTCTTCCGGGAACGGCGTTTTGGTGTTCGCGGGATCGCCCACTCCTTGGTGAGCATCTCGAAGACCTCAGGGGTCTCGTAGCGGACCACGTTGTCGCCCTCGGGCATCGGTCCGATCAGCGACCGAAAGACCGGCGCACCGCGGAGGTCAAGGTCGGTGCTGCAGTCGTCAATGCCGACCTGCAGGTGCGACTTGAGAATGTCCTCAGCGGTATCGAAATCGTGGACAATCAATTCGCCGTCACGGCCTTGGGTGACGACTCGCCATGTGTCTTTTGCCATACGTGTGCACTCCTGCGAAGAGTGGGACGGCCGGCCACGGCATTCCCGCTGCTCTCCTTTGCTCTCCAGAAGGATCGGTCAGCCAGGGTGAAATGCTCATGAGACGGCCAGCGGTTGTCGCGACCGTCACGGCTGGCCGTTGGCCGCACACCAGGTGCAGGCCGTATGAACGGCACAGGTGGCACTAGAGCGAGTGGTTGGTGCGGACAGCCTGGTCGGCTGCAGCAGCATCGGGTTGAGCGTCGTCGCTGAGGACGCGGATGGTCGGGCCGGGTTCAATCGCGTAGCGAACCCCCCGCCAGCAGCACTGTTGCAGAGTCTGTGCCTCCCACAGGCAGCGTGGGTAGGTTGTCTGGGCGACAGTAATTCCAGTGAGCAATCGCAGCCACGACTGGCTCACCCGCCGATCGTCAGTGCGGAAGGCCGCACCGCCGCCGCGTCTGGCGGCCCGCTCGATCCACCAGACCAGCAGGGGCAGTGACAGAAGAAAGGCCGCGATTCCACCGAGATGCAGGGCGGCAGCAGCCGGTCGCCCGGTCGCCACCGCGAAGCCGGTTGCCAGGCACGTCAGGCCAACGAGTGTTGGGGCCGCGAGTCCGAACGGGAAGACAAGATGCCAGGCCGGGTGATAGAGCCGCGCGGTGAGCAACTGCCGCGAGATCCACGGCAGAAGTGAGTCGAGCGAAACAGCCTCGCGGTTAACCGCCAGAAGGGCGGGCACGAAGCGGCAGCGTTTGCCGAGGGTGCG
>JBDQOY010000094.1:0-3444 GCA_040260935.1 Pirellulales bacterium | reverse complement strand
GTCCAAGGACGCCACCGAGGGCGAGGGCTGCTAGCAGCCAATAGACCGTCAGGCGGAGGCCGGCGGTTGGGTCAGGGGACGGGCCGCTCTCGGTCGAACTGCCAGCTGCCGGCGGATGCAGCCGTCCGGTCTGGAGCAGCAACCAGACCCGGCCAAGGTCAAAGAGGCCGTGGAAGAATCGGGCCATGCCGTACTTTGAGACCCCGCGGGTCCGCGGTCGATGGTGAACAGGCTGCTCGACGACCCGGCTCCCAGTGGCCGCAGCCAGGACGGGGATGAACCGGTGCATGCCGGGGGTGAGCGTCAGCTGCGTGGCAGTTTCCCGACGCATCGCCTTGAGTCCGCAGTTGTGGTCATGCAGGGACACACCGGTGAGCAGGCTGACGAGCAGGTTGAACACCCGGGAGGGCATTGTCTTGTGCCAGGGGTCGAGTCGCGGAGTCTTCCAGCCATTGACCAGGTCAGCCTCTGCTGGCGGGGCAGATTGACCGGTCGGGGCCAGGCCCAGCCGGGCGAGCATCCCGGGAATTTCGGCCGGATCATCCTGGCCGTCCCCATCAAGCATCACGACGGCCGCGCCGCGGGCAGTGGCGAAGCCCGTGGCCAAAGCTGCTGACTTCCCCTGGCCGGTGGTGGGTTGCAGGCAGCGAACCCGTCGGTCGGTGGCGGCTGCGGCGGCCACCTCGGTGGCCGACTCGTCGGTTGAGCCGTCGTCGATCACAAGGAGTTCCCAGTCAAACTGCGAACCGTCGAGACAATGAGTGATCTCTCGGATCAGCGGACCAATGTTGCCCGCCTCATTGCGAATCGGAACGACGAGTGAAACCTGGGGGGGCGTATCAGTAGAGGCTGCGTGCATGCCACGTGCGGCGGAGAGGGGTGAAAGGAACCGGCAGCAGCCAGGCTGCCGGGAAGAAGTATGGCACGGTTCCCTGGTCGTAGACGAGTCAAAAAACGCCCGGCGTTCTCAGAACCGGTGCCGGGGGCATACAATCGGCGGGGTTCCGGCGGCTCGCTGCGGCTGTCAATGTCTCCTTCTGCTTCTGGGCCCACGTGCATGACACGACTCATTTCCCTCGGTGTGATTCTCGGCCTGGTGGTCACGTTTGGGCTGCTTTCGCTGCGGGTGATGTCGAGTTTTCTGCTCCCGCTGCTCTTGGCAGCCATGCTGGTGGTGATTTTTGGGCCGCTCTACCGCTGGCTGCGGCAGCAGTTGCGTGCTCCGGAGTGGGTTGCAGCGGCCCTGACGACGGCGTTCGTCCTCGTGATTGTGCTGGTGCCGCTCGGTCTTCTCGTGGTGCGGGCTGGCGGCGACGCCGTGGCCATGCTCCGAAGCCCCACGGGCCTCCGGCTTGATCCGGCCGTGCTTGAGGGGCTGATTGTTTCGTTGAACGATGCGACCGGTCTGGAGGTCACCGCAGAAGACGTCAATACCGAGGTGAGAAGACTGGCGGAAGGTCTGTTCGGGCCGATTGCCGCCGGCGCGCCGGTGGTGATCGCCAAACTGATCATCGGCGTGGTCGTCATGACGGTGGCGTTGTTTTATTTTCTGGCTGATGGGGGGCGGATGTTCACCGCCGTCACCAGGCTGATACCGCTCGATCAGCGGTACCAGTGGCAGCTGCTTGAAGAGTTCGAGGAGGTCAGCCGGGCGGTGGTCAGTTCAACCCTGCTGGCGGCCATCGTCCAGGCGGTGCTGGCGGGGTTTGGGTTTTATGTGGCAGGGCTTGAGACGGTCTTCCTGCTGACGCTGCTGACGTTCTTCGGCGCCTTGATTCCGTTTGTGGGTGCAGCGGCGGTTTGGGGGACGGCAAGCCTCTACCTGCTGTTCTTCGCCAAAAGTACCTGGGCGGCTGCGGGTCTCGCCCTCTGGGGCGTGTCAGTGGTTTCGACGATCGACAATGTGATCAAGCCGATTGTGCTGCATGGGCAGTCCAAACTGCATCCGCTGCTGGCACTGCTGAGTGTGCTGGGCGGCGTCGGGGCCCTCGGCCCGATTGGTGTGTTTGTCGGGCCCATTGCCGTGGCTTTCTTGCAGGCTGCCCTCACCATGCTGCAGACCGAACTCGATACGCTGGCCGGCGAACGCTCCGGTGACCCCGGGGGGAGCCCTCCAGAAGTCGATTTGCATCCCCGGCCTTCCGGAGGGTGAAATAGAGTACGTCGCGGCCCCGCGTCGTGTGCCCGCTGCCTGTTTCTTGTTGGAGGGATTGGATCGATGCTCCTCAAATTCTTCGCCCTGACAGCGGCGATGCTGGCTACCGGAATTGAGACCGCCTACGTGCCGAGTGATGAAGGGGGTGGTGAGTATCTGGTGCGGGTCGAGCCCGATCTGGTGACCAATCACAGCCCGTATACCTTTACCAGCGATGTGCCGGCTGACTCCCGCGATGTCCGCCGAGTCTGTATCTATGTTGCCGATCGCTGGCCGGCTGCGGTGGAGCGATCGGTGATTGAGGCGGCCGCCCGGCCCCGGCCGGTGGTTGCCGCCACAGCGGCCACCGCGGCGACGGTGCCCACTCCGGCCGAAGCAGGCTCGGCGGAGGAACGGCCTTGGTCGTTGCTGATCGGCACGCTTGTGGCGTTGTTCTTGTCGCTGGGTGGCAACGCCTACCTTGGGATGCTGCTCGGCGGCATGCGGAGCCGCTACTTCGCGCTCGTTCGCGAACGCCTGCCGAGTGGCTTCAGTCAGGCCTGAGGGACGCTACGTACGCCGCTTCTTCCGACGGCGTCGTCGCGGTGAGGGCACGCCCGCCGCGGCGTCTTGTTCCGGCTCGGCACCGAAGAAGTAATCTTCCGCCGGCCAGCCTTCGTGGTTTGAGCCCTGATCGGCAGGCTGGGGAGCAGGCTGCGTGGATGGGGTGGCCGCACGCGTAGTGGCAGGAACTGTTGTCGCAGCAGGGGCTTTGGCTTCGGCTGCTGGCCCAAGGGTTCGCACGGCTGCACCAGCCTGGCGGAACAGCCCGGCCACGTGGGCATGGCAGGTGAGCACAAGCATCTGGGGATCACCCGCCTGGTCGGCCATGAACTCCACCAGCGTCCGGGAGGCGGCCCGGGCCCGCTGGTCGTCGAAGTTGACCAGCGCATCATCCATCACGACTGGCAGCATGATGCCATGGTCGTGGAGGGCTCGAACCAGGGCCAATCGCAGGGCCAGAAAGACCTGCTCGCGGGTGCCGCGGCTGAGCCGCTCTGGATGCCAGATCACGCCAGCGGCGTCGTGCACGTCGAGCCGAGGCTCATCGACGGCGGTGGTGATCCGGGTGTAGCGGCCATCGGTGAGCCGGGTGAGCCAGTGCGACGCCTCCAGCAGGGCCGCCGGCTGGTGGTGGCGGGCTACTTCGGCGCGGGTCTCCTCGAGGAGGTGATGGGCCCGCTGCAGGAGGTGCAATCGTTCCTCATCGTCGGTGAGTTTTTGGTCAAACTGGGCGAGCTGTCGCTGGC
>JBDQOY010000093.1:0-19755 GCA_040260935.1 Pirellulales bacterium | reverse complement strand
TCCTTCGGGCCGCTCGTGCCGGTGCGAGGGGGCGATCCCGGCCAGCCGGCGGTTGATTACGACTATGCTGACGGAGGTGGCCGCGTCGGGTTCATCAGCCCGGTCAGTCAGCCGTTTTGTGACCGGTGCGACCGGCTGCGGTTGACGGCGGATGGCCAGTTTCAAAACTGCCTCTTCTCCACAGAAGAGTGGGATGCCCGCCAGGTGATTCGTGGTGGCGGTGACGACGACCACCTGGCTCAGTTGCTGATTGACTGCGTGGCGGCCAAGGAGGCTGCCCATGGCATCGGCACGAGTCAGTTCCAGCGGCCCGACCGGGCCATGTATCAGATCGGCGGCTGACCCCTGCGGGTAGATTCGGCATGAACACCATGGCACATTCGTCTCCACCGCGGCGGTATCTCGATCATGCTGCCACCAGTTGGCCCAAGCCGGAGCCGGTCTGGCAGGCCTGGGAACAGGCCGCCCGAGTCAATGGCACGGCGGCTGGACGCGGCGGCTATCGCGAGGCGGTGGCTGCCAGCCAGACTGTGGCCCGAACCCGGGCCAAGATTGCAGACCTGCTGGGCTTCCCGGTTGACCGGATCGCACTGCCCACCTCAGCCACGCTTGGCCTGAATCAGGCCATTCAGGGGCTGACGCGACCGGGTTGTCACGTGATCGCCACCGCTGCTGACCACAACGCCACCCTACGGCCGCTGGCCCATCTGGCCCGGCGCGGGCAGATCGATCTGACGATCGTGCCCTGTGATGGCCGCGGCTGGGTCGATCCGGAGGAGATCACCGCCGCGTGGCGGCCAACCACACGGCTGGTCGCCTTTTCCCAGGCGTCCAATGTGACTGGCGTGCTCCAAGATGCGGCTGCCATCGCCGCGATTGCCCGCGAACGGGGTGGCCTGAGCCTGCTCGATGCTGCTCAGACGCTGGGGCAGATCCCCGTGGGCGACGGCATTTCGGCTGCTGATGTGATTGTCGCGCCGGCGCACAAGTGGCTGCAGGGCATGCATGGGGTGGCGATTCTGGCGGCCCGAGACGGGGTTGAATGTGAGCCGCTGATACTCGGTGGCACTGGATCGGCCAGTGAGTCACTCGATCTGCCAACCGGCTTTGCAGAGCAGTTTGAGGCAGGCACTCCTGACCTGCCCGCTGTGGCGGCAGTCGAGGCGGCGGCGGGGTGGCTCGCTGCCGAGGGGCCGGCGACGGTGGCAGGCTACTGTCGGGCCCTGGCTCAGGCGTGCCGGGAGCAGGTGGCTGCCATCGACGGGGTCCGTGTGATCGGAGGGGCAGCTGCAGACGCTGCTGGGCCGCCGCTTTTCAGCATCACGGCTGCTGCGTATGAGCCTGCCGAATTGGCATCGCTGCTTGAGCAGCTCGCCGGGGTGCAGGTGCGGTCAGGGTTTCACTGCGCAGCCCGGATTCATGACCATCTGGGGACGGCGACAGGGGGGACGGTTCGCATCGCCTTTGGACCGTTCAACACCAGCGCAGATGTTGATGCCGTTGTCTCCACCACGGCGGCTGTGATGCGGTAAGCTTATTCGTTGCTCAACGACGGAGGATGTGATGGCCGGAATTCCAACAGATGTGTGGTATGCCAACGGACTACGGTTCCGCTGCACGCAGTGTGGCGATTGCTGTACGGGTGCAGAGGGCTACGTCTGGGTCAATCAGACTGAGATTGACGCCATGGCGGCTCGCCTTGATATGGACCCGGTGGCCTTTGAAAAAGCGTACGTGCGGCGGGTCGGCATTCGCCGGTCGCTGACTGAACGGCCCGGAGGCGACTGCGTCCTGCTGGATGCCGAGAGTCGTCGTTGCACTGTCTACGGCGAGCGGCCCCGGCAGTGTCGCACCTGGCCTTTTTGGGATTCCAACCTCAAGTCCCCCGAAGCCTGGGCTGAGGCAGCGGCTGCCTGTCCCGGCTGCAACAAGGGAAACCTTGTGCCGTTGGAAACAATCCGCGAACAGGCTGCAAAAATTCGCATCTGATCTCACGATGCGGAGTACCGCTGCCTGTCAGCATTGCGGTGGCCACCCCGCAGGACTCGACGCTGAGCCTAGAGCACACCGCCGTGGGTGCGGTATGGCGTCATGTGGGACGGCTGATCGAGGAACCAGATCCGTTCCCATTCATCGGTGATCGCGCGGAGATCCTCAGACGTGTAGATCAATTCCTGGGCGCGGCGAATGGGGTCACCGGAGTACATCGGAATCAGGCAGCCAGTCATGCTCGACAGCAGGAATCCGGCGACGAGCACCAGGGCCAGTCGCATACCGATGCCGCGATTGCCACCGGGGGTGGTATGGGCGTTCATCCCGTCTTCCTCCGAGTACCGAGCACGCAGGTGTGATTGTTCATCACCGAGGAACCCGTTCCCCGGTGCTGAGCGAGCGAAATTTGTAGCCGACCAGTTGGATGAATGCGATGGAGAAATCGCGTTTCGGTGAGGTCCCGGCTCAGTGGGGCCTTGAATCGCCGGCGTGCAGACTGTGCGGTGTCCCGGCGGTCTGCGAAGGCTGGGAGGCCTGGACCTGCTCCAGTTGCCGAACCCGGGCTTCCATTTCCTTGCCAGGCTTGAAACTGACAGAGTTCCGTGGTTCGACCAGAACGGCCTCGCCGGTGCGAGGGTTTCGGGCCACCCGCTGTTCGCGGTGCTTGATCTGAAACACCCCGAAATTCCGCAGTTCCACCCGGCCTTCTTGCACCAGACTGTCGATCAATGCGTCGAAGGTTGTCTGCACAACCTGCTGCGCCTGGGCTTTGGGCATATCGAGCCGCTCGCAGAGCGCTCGAACAATGTCTTGTTTTGTCACGACTCAGGCACTCCGACTGCTGGAGGATCCGCGTAGAAAGCCGCCCCGGGGCAATCGGGAGGGCCCTGTCAGCATGCGTGTTGGTGCAGCCGTCCGGAACCATAAGGGGGGTGCTCAGTCGATGTCAACGAGGTTTGCGAATCAGTCAGGTGACGACACCCAACGCCTGTGTTCGGTATCGGCGGAAAAACCGGCAGGCTTGAGCCAGTCCGGACATTCGGCAAAAACAGCCTCGTCTCCGGCGGAGCCGCACCTGTCCCGGCCTGCTCAATTTCCTGCGGTAGACTGATCTATGAGAGGCCAGCCCTGCCGGTTTCCCTTCGCTTGCCCCTGCCCGCTGTTCGAGCCCCCGGTCGCCCATGACTGCCTCCCCGCCTGAGCCCGTTGCCCCGGCCGATCTCGCCGTTGATCTGGGCCGGCTGACCCTCCCCAACCCGATCATGGTCGCCTCCGGCACGTTCGGGTATGCCGGGGAGATGCGGGGCCTGGTGCCGCTGGAGCGTCTCGGTGGCATCGTGCCCAAGACGATTACGCTGGCACCGCGGATTGGCAATCGTCCCTGGCGGACCATTGAGACGGCTGCCGGCCTGCTCAACTCGATTGGGCTCGATAATGACGGCATCGATCAGTTCCTGATCGAGAAACTCCCCTTCCTTCGGGAGACCGGGGCGCCGCTGATCGTCAGCATTGCCGGTGGTTCGGTGGCTGAATTCGTTGAACTAGCCAGTCGGCTTGCCGATGAGCCGGGGATCGCAGCCCTTGAGCTCAACATTTCCTGTCCGAATGTGAGTCATGGCGTTGACCTGGCGACTGATCCGGAACTCTGCCGGGCGGTCGTGGCCGGAGTACGGGGAGCGACTGCCTGCCCGGTGATTGCCAAACTCACACCCAATGTGAGTGACATCACGGTCATTGCCCGGGCAGCGGCTGATGGTGGGGCAGACGCAGTCACCTTGATCAACACCTGTCAGGGCATGGCTGTTGACTGGCGGCGGCGGCGGCCCCTCCTCGGCAACGTGATCGGCGGCCTGAGTGGGCCAGCCATCAAGCCGATTGCCCTGCGCTGTGTGCACCAAGTGCGGCAGGCCGTTGCCATTCCGATCATCGGTGTGGGCGGCATCATGTCGATCGATGACGTGATGGAGTTCCTCGTTACGGGGGCCTCTGCCGTCCAGATTGGGACGGCAAGTTTTGCCGAACCGGTGGTGACGACCCGGATTCTTGATGCGTTGCCCGAGGCCCTAGCGGCTTTGCAGGCAGCCAGCGTGACCGAGGTGGTCGGAAGCCTCGATGCGACACGCCGGTCCTGACTGTGGCCGATGGCCTTTTGGGCAGAGCCCTGCAGCACAGCCAACCATTGTCCCTGAACCGATTGAGTCTGAACGAATCGAAATGGAGAACATGCCAACCATGGGCCAGTCCCCTGCCTCTGCTGCCCGTCTGCGGGTTCTTTCCGGCATCCAGCCAACTGGACGGTTCCATTGGGGGAACTACTTTGGGGCGATTCGGCAGTACATCGAATTGCAGGATGCCGGCGATGCGTTCTATTTCATTGCCGACCTGCACGCCCTGACGACCGTCCGTGAACCGGAGCGACTGCGAGGCTTTGTCCGCGACGCCGCACTCGATCTTTTGGCCCTCGGTCTCGACCCGGAGCGGGCAACCTTGTTCGTGCAGTCTGATGTGCCGGAGGTGAGCGAGTTGAGCTGGCTGTTGATGACCGTCGCTCCGATGGGACTGCTGGAGCGATGCCATGCCTACAAGGACAAGAAGGCCCGCGGGCTGCCGGCGGATGCCGGCCTGTTCACCTATCCGGTTCTGATGGCTGCCGACATCCTCGCCTATGACGCCGACGTTGTCCCCGTCGGGGAAGATCAGGTCCAGCACATTGAAGTCTGCCGCGATTTGGCCGGTACGTTCAATCATCTCTACGGTGAGGTCTTCCGGCTGCCGAAGCCGCGGCTGGTTGAGGGCGGCGCCAAGGTGCCGGGGACCGACGGTCAGAAGATGTCGAAGAGTTACGAGAACACGATTGAGGTCTTCGAAGACCCGGCCGCCCAGAAGAAGAAGATCATGCGGATCACCACGGACTCACGGCCGATGGAAGACCCGAAAGATCCTGAGAGTGATCACCTCTATCAGCTCTATGCATTGCTGGCAGCAGAGCCTGACGTGGCAGCGATGGCAGCCCTCTATCGCCAGGGCGGGTTTGGCTATGGCCAGGTCAAGAAGGCGTTGGTCGAGGCGGCTATAAACTATTTTTCCCAGGCTCGTCAGAGACGGGCGGAACTGGCTTCGGACCCACAGTTGATCGACACCGTGCTTGCTGCAGGAGCAGAGCGGGCCCGGGCGGCGGCCGGGGCCGTGCTTGACCGAGCACGGCAGGCCTGCGGCCTGGGGAGACGGGCGGTGGGGGCACGAGAATGAATGTCCTTGGCGTTGGGACCGACATCACCGAGTGCGTGCGGATCGGAAAGATGATTGAACGGCACGGAGAACTCTTCGTGCAGCGGGTCTACACGCCGCGGGAGATCGACTACTGCAGGAGTCGGCGGATGGCGATGCAGCACTTCACCGGACGCTGGGCCGCCAAGGAGGCGATTCTCAAGGCGCTTGGTACGGGCTGGCGGCAGGGCGTCAGCTGGCGTGACATCGAGGTGCTCAATGGCGCCAGTGGTCGGCCGGTGGCCACGTTGCAGGGAGGAACCCAGGACCTGGCAGAGAAAATGGGCATCGCGGGTGTGCTGGTGAGCATTTCCCACTGCCGCACGCATGCGACCGCTCAGGCAGTGGCCGTCGATGAGATGCCAGCCACCTACGACCGGGATATGCCCTGGGGCTGAACGCGGCATGGCCCAGGTCAGGTGCTACTGGCTTCGAACAGAGGCAGTTCGGCCACGCCCCCTTCGATTGTCAATTCGGAGACCGGGGTGCCGTCATCAACGCGGGTGGAACCGTCACGCCGGGTAAGCACCAGCTGCTGCTGGCCCTGAAGGTGTTCGGCAAGTTGCCGCTTCAGATCCTGCTGTTCGTCTTCGGAAAGCTTGGTGAAGGCAGCCCGGCCGCGGCACTTCGGAAAAGCTCGGCAGCCGAGCCAGGGGCCCCGCTTGCCATCGCGGAGGTTCATGACATCTCCACACTTCGGGCAGGGAATGTCGGTCACGATCGGTGGCGGTGCGGGAAACTTGATGTTCCCCTTGTTGTCGATGTTGAGAATGAAGGGCGTTGGCTCATCGGCCCCTGTTTTCTTCCCCGCCTTTTTGGTCGGTCGGGGGCGATCCTCCACGAGAAAGTCGCCGTACCGGCCGGTCCGTTTGACCATGTCAACACCGGCTGGTGAGACCAGGTCGATCTGCTCCGGCAGCAGGGGGCGGCCGTCCCGATCGACCGGCATCGCATAGGTGCAGGCCGGTACTTCCTTCGGCTTTCGGGCACGGGGCTTTTTGCCTTTTGCTGTCGGCTTGGCAGGAGGCGGTTCCTCCAGCACCTTTTCGTTGTAGCCGCTACAGGACAGGAAGCGGCCCGTCTTGCCGAGCCGATACTCCAGTTGGCGGCCACATTCAGGGCAGGCATAGGGTGACGGAGTCGACTCGGCCTTCTTGTGGGGAAGGTCGGCTGCCGACTCAAGTTTCGGGACGAGTTCGTCATAGAACTCGTGGAGCATGGCGGTCCATGGTTTGCTGCCCTGGGCCACTTGATCGAGTTCCTGCTCAATGTCGCGGGTGTAGCCCACCTCAATGAACTGGTCGTGGAAGCCTTCCTCGAGAAACTCGGTAACGGCCTCACCAAGCGCTGTGGCGTAGAACCGCCGGTCCCGCTGTTCCGCGTACCCGCGGTTTTCAATGACGTTGATGATGCTGGCATAGGTCGACGGGCGGCCGATGCCTTCTTCTTCAAGTTTTTTGACGAGGGTTGCTTCACTGTAGCGGGGTGGTGGCGCCTGGAACTTCTGCCGGGGGTCGATGCTGAAGGGTGCGAGTTCGGCACCCTTCTCGAAGTCGGGCAGCACCTGATCGCCATCGCCCTTCGGGATTCCCGTGATCTGCAGGCAGCCATCGAAGCGGAGGACGCGGCCGTTGGCCTTGAAGATGGCACCGGTATCGCGATCGGCCCGCCGCATTTTGACGCTGGTCGAGTCCCATTCGGCGTCGGTCGCCTGGCAGCCCACAAACGACTGCCAGATCAGCCGGTAGAGCCGGAGTTGTTCGTCAGTCAGGGCCGCCGCGATGGCGTCGGGCTCGCGGAATGGATCGGTGGGCCGGATGGCCTCGTGGGCTTCTTGGGCACTCTGGTTCGTGCTCGAGTATGAGCGGGGTTTGTCGGGGAGGTACTCCTGGCCGAGTTTCTCCTCGAGGTATCGCCGGGCCATGCTGATCGCTTCGCCCGACAGATTGGTCGAGTCGGTTCGCATGTAGGTGATCAGGCCCACCCGGCCCTCACCCGGTAGATCGATTCCCTCGTAGAGCTGCTGGGCCACCCGCATGGTCCGGTCGGTTGACATGCCGAGCCGATGGCTGGCGGCCTGCTGCAGGGTGCTGGTGATGAACGGTGGGTAGGGCTTCGACTTCGTTCGGGTGACGTCGATCGTGTCGACGACATAGCGGGCTGCCGGATCGGGGCGGCCACTGAGTCGGATGGTCTGCTGGCCGCGGCCCTTGCCGTCGGGGTCGGTCTGCCGGTCGATGGCAACGTCGATCAGGCCGGCAGCCTCGGCGGCGGCGGCTGCTGCATCAGCCAGGTCCTCAGCCGAATCTTTCGCGGCGTGAATTTTGAGTGGCTTGCCTCCGACTTCGATCAATTCAGCCGACAGGCTGCGGTGGTCAGCAAGCCAGGCCATCCGCTGTCGCACCAACGGGGGGCGGTTGCGGTCGTCCCGCTGGGCCATGAAGCTCGTCCAGTCAGCATGCATCCCTGCGGAGGCCGCCGCATCAAACGTGAGGCAGCCGGAGATCTCCCACGATTCATCCGGGGTGAAAGCCCGAATCTGCTTTTCCCGCTCGACGACGAGCCGGGCAGCCACACTCTGAACCCGGCCGGCGCTCAGCCCCGAGGCGACCTTCTTCCAGAGAATTGGTGAGACCCGATAGCCGACAATCCGGTCGACGATCCGGCGGGCCTGTTGGGCTTCAACCCGGGGCATGTCGATGCCACGTGGGTTTTCAAAGGCCCGCTGCACGTCCGACTTGGTGATGGCGTCGAACGTCACCCGTTTGGCTACGGCGGGGTCAACTTTGAGTTCCTCAGCCAGATGCCAGGCGATCGCCTCCCCCTCCCGGTCGAGGTCGGTGGCGAACCAGATATCACGGGCACCTTTGGCCAATTTACGGAGTTCCGTGACGGTCTTCTTCTTTGCCGAATCAACCTCGTACGTGGGGGCAAAGTCATGCTCGAGATCGACACCCGGGACCAACTGCTTGGTGCCTTTGGGGGCCCGGCTGGGCAGGTCGCGGATGTGGCCGACCGAGGCCTTCACCACGAAGCCCGGTCCGAGGTATTTTTCGATGGTCTTGGCCTTGGCCGGACTTTCGACAATGACCAGTTCATAGTCCCCCGCGGGCGTCGATCGGGGGGTCGACCGGCTGCTGCTACGGGCTCGCTTGGCGGATTTCTTGGCCATCTTCGCTCGGCGTTGGGACACGGGGATTCGGGAGGCATTCAGATCGGGATTGGCGCACAGACGCCTGGCGCTACAATCTCCGACCTGCCCCTGCTGGGGCCTCCAGCGTTACCCTCCCCTCTCTCTCCTTGTCAAGTCTCGGTGGTTTCTGTCGCCGGGGCACACGTGAATAGGCGGTTTCATGGCCGGATCCTTCGAATTCTTTCGGAAAAACCAGAAATCGATGCTCGTGGCCGTGGCGGGGCTGGCCATGCTGGCCTTTTTCGTGCTGCCGCCGTTCCTCCAGATGGGGGGCGGGGCCGCCTCGTCAGACCCCGTGGTCGCCTCCTGGGCCGGTGGTCAGGTCCGCGAGGGAGAGTTGGAGCGGGCTGTCGCCCTGCGGACGCTCACCAACCGCTTTCTGCTCCAGGCGGCAGCGGCGGCCGGTCGCGATCCGTCGCGATTGCCCACCTTTCCCGAAGGGGAAGAGTTGCTGGTGCGGGAGATGGTGCTGGCCCGTGAGGCCGGGCAACTCGGCATCGTGGTCAGCAACACTGCGATCAACGAGTTTCTGGCTGTTTGGACCAATAATATGGTGCGGCAGGACCAGTTCGATGCGATTATCGGCAGCCTGCGGTATGGCCGCACACCGGTGCTGGCGGCTGATCTGTTTGAGTCGTTGCGGACCGCATTGACTGCCCGGAACATGCTGCTGCTGTTCCAGACCGGGTTTTCCGGCGACCCGCCCGGCTGGCGGTGGGATTTCTACAAGCGACTCGAGCAGACGGCCACCGTGGAAGCCTTTCCGGTCGCGGTTGAAGACTTTGCCGTGTCGGTGCCGGAGCCGGCGGACGCCGACCTGCGAGCATTTTTTGAGACGTACAAAAATGACCTGCCGGTGGCTCGCAGCCCAGACCCCGGCTTCAAGGAGCCACACCGGATTCGGTATGCCTCGTTGATGGCTCAGCGGAAACAGTTTGAGGACGAGGCCGCCAAGACGATTACCGACGACGATGTGAAGGCCTATTACGAAGCCAACAAAGAGACACGCTACCGGGCGAGTCCGAAGACGGACGCCGCGGCCAAGCCCGCCAGCCCGGCGGCGGCTGCGGCAGACGCAGAGGGCTCGGCCGACGAAGAGACCACCTTGCCAACACCGGATGCACCTGATGCCTCCGCCAGCCCGGCTGAGCCAGAGGCAAGCGACACGGGGAATGATGCCGGGAAGGCGGCTGCGGAGGATCCTGCTGCTGATCCCGAACAGGCGGAAACACCAGCTGCGGATGCTGGTGCAGCCCGGCGGCGGCGGGTCAGCGTCAGGCCCGTGTCCATGCGGCTCAACGCAGCTGAGGGTGATGAGGCGGATGAGCAGTCTGCTGCGGTGCCGGTCGATGGAGATGCCGGTGCGGCTAAGGATGTCGAGGCCACGCCGGCTGACAAGCCGGCCGACGCGACCCCGCCAGAGCGGGATGGCGACGCGGAGCCAGGCTCGGCGGCTGCAGCTGACGAGAAGCCGGTGGTCGAAATGAGTTTTCAGCCACTGAAAGAGGTGGCGGACCAGATTCGGCAGCAGCTCACCAGCGAACGGGCGACGGCTCGTATTGACGCGATCTTTTCGGCCCTTGCTGCGGATCTGACGGGCTACGCCGAGGACCGTGCGGTCTGGCTTGCTCGAGGACAGGACGGTGAAGCCGAGCCGGTGGCACCCGACGTTGAAAAGATTGCAGCCAAGCAGGGGCTCGTTGCTGTCCAGTCCGACTGGGTGGCTGCTCCTGCTGCTGTCGCTGCTGGTGGAATTGGCACCAGTTTTGAATTCGTGCCTGATCCTGGCAGCCGCTTTGGGATTCGGCAGCAACGCTGGATTGAGATGATTTTTGGCGAGGGGGCCATTGTCCTCCGGCCACTGACCTCCCGGGACGCCGAGGGCAATCGGTACTTCTCGTGGAAGCAGGAGGATCGTGAGGAGCGGGTGCCGACCTTTGCAGAGGCCCGTGAAACCGTGCTGAAGGCCTGGCGGATCGTTCAGGCGCGGCCGCTGGCCAAGCAGCGGGCCGATGAAATCGCGGCGGCGGCGAGTGAGCGGGGGCTGGCTGAGATTGTCGGCAAGGAAGCGGCCGGGCAGGTTGTCACCGTGGGGCCGTTTGCCTGGCTTACGGAAGGGGCCGCGGGATTTGGGGCACCGCCGACCTTGTCCACACCTCAGGGCCTGGTGATGCCGGGCGAAGACCTGATGCGAGCAGTCTTCTCAACGGAGGCTGGGCAGGGGACCACTGCGTTCAACCAGCCCCAGACGTTCTGTTACGCCCTGCGGGTGATCACCTTTGAGCCGGCAGAGGCTGAACTGAGAAGTCGCTTCACTGAGGCCCAAGGAGACCAGCGACGACTGGCGATGGTCGCCCAGGAATCATTCGCTGAGGTTTTCACCACCTGGATGACCGGGCTCGAGGAGTCGGCAGGGCTTACCTGGAACCGCGACCCTCGGCCGGCACGCTGAGGGTAGGCCGGGCCAGAGATAGTCAGCCGTGAACAGGCTGCGGCCTGAGGATCACTGCCGCCAGCGGTGGGACGGTCAGCACGATGGACTGCTCCCGCCCGTGGTGCGGCACGGGTTGGCTGGCCAGGGGTGCTGGGTTGACCACGCCACTGCCGCCGTACGGTGTGGCGTCGCTGTTGAACACCTCACGGTACTCACCTGCCTGCGGTACCCCGAGGCGGTAGCTCGGACGAGGCACCGGGGTGAAGTTGCAGACCACAATCACATGATCGCCAGGGCGGGCTCCGTGGCGAATGAAGGCAAGCACACTGTCCTGCCAGTTGTTGCAGTCGATCCACTCAAAGCCCCGGCCGTCGAAGTCGATCTGGTGGAGGGCCGGCTCGGACCGGAGCAGTGCGTTGAGATCCGCCACGGTCTGAGAAAGTCCGCGGTGGTGCTCCTCAGCAAGCAGGTGCCACTGCAGGCTCTCGTCGAAGTTCCATTCCGGCCACTGGCCGAACTCACCCCCCATGAAGAGCAGCTTCTTGCCGGGGTGACACCACATCATCGCAAAGAGTAGGCGGAGGTTCGCAAACTTCTGCCAGCAGTCGCCCGGCATCTGGTCGATCAACGACCCCTTGCCGTGCACCACTTCATCATGCGACAGCGGCAGGACGAAGTTTTCGTGGAAGGCGTAGATCAGGCTGAAGGTGAGTTCGTCGTGATGGTACTTGCGGTGAATCGGATCGTGCCGCATGTATCGCAGCGTGTCGTTCATCCAGCCCATATTCCACTTCAGGCTGAAGCCGAGGCCGCCGGTGTAGGTCGGTTGAGAAACTCCCGGCCAGGCGGTTGATTCCTCGGCAATGGTCAACACCCCGGGAAAGTGGTGGTGCACCTGAATGTTGAACTGCTTCAGGAACTCAATGGCCTCAAGGTTTTCCCGGCCACCGAAGCAGTTGGGGAGCCACTCGCCCTCGTTGCGGCTGTAGTCGAGATAGAGCATTGAAGCGACTGCATCGACGCGGAGGCCATCGACGTGGTAGTGATCAAGCCAGAAGAGGGCTGACGAGATCAGGTAGTTGGCCACTTCGTTGCGGCCGTAGTTGAAGATCAGGGTACCCCAGTCGGGGTGTTCGCCTTGTCGCGGGTCTTCATGTTCATACAGCGCGGTGCCATCGAACCGCCGCAGGCCGTGCTGGTCTTTCGGGAAGTGGGCCGGCACCCAGTCGATGATGACGCCGATCCCGGCGCGGTGGAGGCTGTCGATCAGGGCCATCAGGTCCTGCGGGCTGCCGAACCGGCTGGTGGCGGCAAACATGCCGATCGTCTGGTATCCCCAGCTTGCCGACAGGGGGTGTTCGGTGGGGGGCAGGAATTCGACATGCGTGAAGCCCATTTCAATGCAGTAGGGAACAAGCTCCCGCTCAAGATCGGCATAGGTCAGCCAGCGGGTCGGCTCATCCCCGGGCCGCCGCCAGCTGCCCAGGTGAACCTCATAGATCGAGATCGGCTCAGCGAGCCAGTCACGCTGGCTTCGTTGCTCCATCCAGCCGGTGTCCTGCCAGGAGTAAGTGGTCAGGTCGGCGACCCGCGAGGCATTGTGAGGGGGGATCTCAGCGGCAAAGCCGTAGGGATCGGCCCGATCAGCCACGCCCTCAGCAGTTGCGACGCGGTACTTGTAGGCCATGCCGGGCGTGACGCCGGGAATGAACAGTTCCCAGATGCCCGAGGGGATCAACTTTCGCATGGGGTGGCTGCGGTCGTTCCAGCCATTGACGTCGCCAATCACGCTGACAGTGGTGGCATTGGGGGCCCAGACAGCAAAACTGGCCCCAGTCACGCCATCCACACGGTCGAGGTGGGCGCCGAGCTTTTCGTAACTCTTCCAGTGTCGGCCTTCACCGAGCAAATGGAGATCGTAGTCAGTCAACATGGGTGAGACTGCCTAAAGGGCGTGGCGATCCAGGTGGGGATCGCAGCGGTCAGTGGGTGGGCGGCTTCACGTCGATGCGGCTCGGGAAGCAGTTTGGCCGGTCTCTGGCAACGTCGACAGGACCGAACTGGTCTTGTCCAAGCGTACCGCCGAATTGGAGCCCATGCTGGCCGCATCCTGTGCCACCACCCGAAGATCGACGAGGCTGTTCCGGTTGCAACGAAGATGCCGCGTAGACGTCGTGCCGCTTTAGCAGCTGCCTGCAATGCACAAGGCCCGCCGGCCACCGCAGGGGCAGCCGACGGGCCTGGAATGCGAGGCTCACGCTCCCACTCAGGCGACCAGCCGCATGGCGGGGACTTCGCCGGTGATCCCGACGATGAACTCTTCAAAAATCTTGGCATCGAGGGCGGAGGCAGATTCCGCTTCGGGATGAAACTGGGTGCCAACAGCAAACCAGCCGTCCATTTCGCTTTCAATCGCCTCGATGACGCCGTCAGGGGAGCGGGCAGTCACCCGAAAACCGTTGGCGAGATCATCGATGGCCATGTGATGCATGCTGTTGACGCGAATTTCGCCGTCACCATAGACCCGCTCCATGACTGAATCGGATTCGACCAGCAGGCCATGACGATGGGCCGGGTCGAGCAGGTCCTTGTGTGGAAACGTCTGGGGCTGATCTTCGGGCAGATGCAGGAAGAGGGTGCCTCCCTCGGTAATGTTCAGCAGCTGCATGCCGCACCCGATCGCCAGGACCGGCATGTGCCGGGCGCAGACCTGCTTGGCGAGCATGCGATCGAAGTCTTCACGGCGTTCCTCGAGTGGCCGGACGGCCGGGTGGGGCATGTAGCCATCCCGCCGGGGGTCGAGGTCGGCACCACCAATGAGGACGACGCCATCAAGGGTGTCGAGCAGACGCATCAGGTCATCCTCGTCCTCCAGCGGAGGCAGAATGACGGGGATGCCACCCGACTGGATGATGTTGTCGTAGTAGCCCGCCGCCACGAACGAGAGCGCCGCATGCTCTTTGCGGCTGGGGCGGTAGTCCATATTGATGCCGATCACCGGTTTGGCTGCCATGAAAGTCCCTTTGTCAAGCAACTCGTGTGTGCGTTCGTGTCACCCATCCTTGAGTGACAGTCTCGAACGCAACCGCGGTGAACATAGCGCTCTCGTAAATCAGAACAAGGATTTTTACGATTTTGTGGTTGAACATGGCGGCAACCACAAGATGAAGTGCTAGCACTCAATCCGCTAGCACACGAAAGCGTTTGGTACGGGATTTGCGCAATCGCGTGCGATCAAGGCAGTCGTGCGGATGACGTTGGGAAAGCGTGCCGCTGAGATCAACCCGTGACCCAGACAGCATCAGCAAAACTCCGCAGCCAGGTTCGTTGGCGTTTTGCCAACTGCCGTGTCCGTTGCTGAGTCCGGGCGATGGCGGCCTCGAGCGAGAGGCTGCCCAGCAGGTGGTCACGGGCCTCGGCATAGCCGGCAGCCTGTGCAGCGATGGGGCCAATGCCCCCGGCTGCCTCGGCGGCAGCGGTTTCTTCCAGGAGGCCACCCCCAAACATGGCTTCCACGCGGCGGTCAATTCGTTCGTTCAGGATGCGGCGGGGCAGGTCAAGCACCAGGACGGGGCAAGGAAAAACTGACCTGGTGCGATCTGACCAGGACTGTGGCTGAGCGGTGCCGCTGGTCTCGACAATCTCAAGGGCGCGGATGATGCGTTTGGTGTCATTGGGGTGGATTGCGGCAGCCCGGGCCGGTGCGGCCTGAGCCAGCTGCGTGTGCAGATGCTGGCTGCCATGGGCGGCCGCCTCAGCGGTGAGCCCGGCTCGGACCGCCTCATCCCCGGCCGGCAGGTCATCGAGGCCGTCCCGGAGGCAGCGGAGATAGAGCGGGGTGCCTCCGACCAGGAGGATGCGGCGACCGCGGCGGCGGCAGTCGGCCACGGCCGCTGCGGCGGCTGCCAGCCAGTCGGCAACTGAAAAGGGGGTTGCTGGTGAGACGAGATCAAGCAGGTGGTGACGGACGGCGGCCCGCTCAGCGGCCGTTGGCTTGGCGGCGCCGATATCGAGCCCCTGGTAGACCGCGATGGAGTCGACGCTGAGGATTTCAGCCCCCAGACGCTGGGCCATGCGGGTTGCCACCGCTGTCTTTCCAGAAGCGGTTGGCCCCGTGAGAATCAGGCAGTCATCACCGAGATCTGGGGCTGGTGCGGGCATTGGGAGGGGCGGTGTCTGGAACACGCTGGTCGCGTGGTAGAGTTGTAGCGGCTGGGAGCGGTGGCACTTGGCCCGAAACGGACAGGAAAACAGGCTGGGAGTGCGGTTTGCTATGGAGCGACGAGTTGGTGAAGTCCTTGAGCAACTCGAAGGCGTGATCGGGGCCCGCAAGGCTGCTGGCTCAGAACGATCCTACACGAGCCGGTTGCTGGCCGGTGGGGTTCCTGTCATCGGTGAGAAGGTGACCGAGGAGGCCGGTGAGTTGGTGCAGGCTGCTGCGGCCGAGACCGATGAGCGGGTTGTCTCCGAGGCGGCTGATTTGCTCTACCACACCCTGGTCCTGCTGGTCTGTCGCGGGCTGACGCTGGCTGACGTGGAACAGACCCTGGCAGGACGATTTGGCATGTCGGGGCTCGAAGAGAAAGCGTCCCGGTCCCCGACTTCGACATCCTGAATCGCGCCGGGGCGGTGGCAGCCCCGGCACCACCACGAAAAGAGGCTGATGATGAGTGACTCCAACCCCGCCGCCTCGGAGCGGCTGCTTCGCATCGGAATTCCCAGTAAGGGGCGGCTGTCGGAGGTTGTGGCTGATCTCCTCCACGATGCGGGCCTGTCCTTTCGGAGGATTCAGCGTTCGCTGTTCGCCCGGTGCCGGGACATTCCGGTTGAGATTGTCTTTCTGCGGACGGACGACATTCCCGTGCTCACGGCCGAAGGGGCGATTGATCTGGGGATTACTGGGGCTGACTTGGTGGCCGAGGCAGGTGTCGAACTGATCGAACGGCTCGCACTTGGTGTGGGCTCCTGTCGTCTGGCACTCTGCGTGCCTGAGGCGGCCGACATTGCATCGCCAAAAAACCTGCAAGGGCGGCGGGTGGCAACCAGCTTTCCGCACATCACCCGGGACTGGCTCGCCCAGCACGGGGTGGAAGTTCACCTCGTGGAACTTTCAGGCAGTGTCGAGATCATGGTTTCGCTCGGTGTCGCTGATGCGGTGGTCGATCTGGTGGAAACCGGCAGCACCCTGGCTGCCAACCGGTTACGGGTGTTGGAAGAGATCGGGCGGTACGAAACCGTGCTGGTCCAGAACGGCAACGTCGTCGACCCGGCCATGGCTGACCGGATTGTCCGCCGGCTTGAGGGCGTGGTGATTGCCCGGGCCTGGTCGCTGCTGGAATACAACGTCCCCCGTAGCCGACTTGCCGAGGCCGAAGCGATCACCCCTGGGTTCAATTCCCCGACCGTGAGTGCACTCGAAGATTCCGACTGGTGCTCCGTGCGGGCAATGGTTCGCCGCAAAGAGTCACATGGCATCATGGAGCGGTTGGAGGTGATTGGTGCCTCCGCGATCATTGAAACACAAATCGCCAACTGCCGGCTCTAGACGCCACTGCCATCGAGCTGGCCGGCGATGAGTCGGCCACCTCGCAGCGTGGCCATCACCGTGGTGTCGGGAGCAAAGACCGCAGCTGTGGCCGCGGCAGCGTCTCGCGTTGTGACTGCCGGCCTCAGGACCACCAGGTCGGCGGGTCGCCCGGCGGCGACGTGGCCGGTGCAGTGCTCGAAGCCGAGGGCCCAGGCGGCGTTGACGGTGATCATCCTGAGGGCCTCGGTTGGCGCGACGAGGCCGGCAGCGATCAGCGTGCCAGCCTCGTGGCGGATTGAGAGGTCAGGGTTCGATCCGCGGCCATCGGTCCCCAGGCAAATCCGGATGCCCGCTCGTTGGAAGGCTTGGACCGGAGGCAGTCGCCCGGCCAATCCCTGGGTCGTCCGCGGGCAGAATGCCACAGCCAGACGGTTCCGGTGTCGTTGCAGGCGGGCAAAGGCCCGAGGGTCTGACGGCAGGTGGGTGCCATGGACGATCAGGCCCCGGTCGGCCCGGGCGAGCAGCGAGATCCAGTCAGCCGTCGAGGCGAGGCGAGGTGGTCTGGCGGGCCAGACACCAAGGGATTCGAAGAGTGTTCGAAAAGCGCCTGTCTGGGAGCGGAGGAACTGGTCTTCATCGGCCGACTCAGCCAGGTGCATCGCCAGGGGGATGCATGGGCTGGCTCGTCTGGTTGTTGGGGTTTTGTGTTGCAGATGCCGGGCGGCAGCGACGGCCCAGCGGCCAAGGGGCCACTGGGTTGAGTAGGGGGCATGCGGAGACAATCCGACGGCGATGCCCGCCCGGCTGAGCCGCTGGGCATCGCGAAAGACAGTGAGGGCCGTCGGTGATGCTCTGCGGGGGGGCAGCGGTGCCAAGCCGAGCAACTCCCGGAAGATCCGCAGCCGCGGGCCCTGCAACTGTAGGCAGAGGTCAGCAGCAGGGGGGACGGCGGTGGCGATGTCACCCACCGCCACCACGCCGGCTGCCGCCGACTCGTGCAGTCCTACCAGCAGTGGAGCAAGGCATGAAGGGGCTGCCGCCGCCGTGGCGGTCTGGCGTCGCCAGCGAACCACACGGTCGATCCACCGCGGGAGCCCCCCCGAGGCATCGAAGGGCTGCCGGCACTCGGAGAACTCAAGATGGGTGTGGGCGTTGATGAACCCGCTGGTGACGATTGCATCGCCGAGGTCGAGCCTCGGCCCGAGGCCGCAAGGGTGTTTCCCACGCCCAAACCCGTAGATCCGCCCGTGCCTGATCTGGATCCAGGCATCCTCAACAGGTGCTCCGCTGACTGGCAACAGCCAGCGGGCTCGCAGGAGTCCGTTGCGAGGGACCCGGTCTGCACGCGGCGCGACTGGCCGCTTGAGGGTACTCACGTCGTTGCCGACAGAATCGGCAGCGCGGAATGGCTGGGGATCGGCGGTACCGGCATGGCTGCCTGCGGAGCATCGTCGAGCAGTTCGTAGAACACATTGCGTCGGCGGGGAATCCAGCCGAGCTCCGAGATCGCAGACCGCATTTCTTCGAGGGTGAGATGATGCACGGTGCCAGCAGCGCTGACCACATTCTCTTCGAGCATCAGGCTACCCATATCGTTGGCTCCGAAGAGCAGGGCCAGTTGGCCAATCTCACGGCCCTGGGTCACCCAGCTCGATTGGATGTTCGGGAAGTTGTCGAGGTAGAGGCGGGCAACCGCCTGGGTTTTTAGGTATTCAAACGAGCCTGCGGGAGGGATGTCGTCCATCTCGGTGTTATCCGGCTGGAATGACCAGCAGATGAAGGCGGTGAACCCACCGGTTTCATCCTGCAGTTGTCGCAGGCGTTCCAGATGCTCCACCCGTTCGGCCAGTGTTTCGATGTGTCCAAACATCATGGTGGCCGTGCTCTTGCCACCAAGCTGATGCCACTGCCGGTTGACCTCCAGCCAATCCTCCGTGAGGGCCTTCCCGCGGGTCATTGCCTTGCGAACGCGGTCCACCAGGATTTCACCACCGCCACCGGGGAGCGAGCCGAGGCCTGCCGTTGCGAGTCGTTCAAGAATTTCAGGGAGAGGCCGTTTGGCAACTTTGGTGAGGTGATGAAGTTCTGGTGGGGAAAACCCGTGGACGTTCACCTCAGGAAAACGCGATTTGATGTCTCGGAGCAGTTCTTCGTACCACTCCAGGGTCAGGGTCGGGTGCATGCCGCCCTGCAGGAGAATCTGGTCTCCGCCGATCGCCACGGTCTCTGCGATCTTCTGAAAGAGAACGTCACGATCAAGGACATACCCTTCGGGATGTTTGGGGCCCCGGTAGAAGGCGCAGAAATCGCAGACGGCCGTACAGACGTTGGTGTAGTTGATGTTCCGGTCAATGTTGTAGGTCCGGTATGGCTCCGGGTGCAGCCGCATCGTGACGGCATGGGCCGCCCGGCCGATGCGTGCCAGATCATGGGACTCAAGCAGCCTCACGGCATCAGCCGGAGTCAGCCGATCCGCACCAGCCGCGACAGCATCGAGAACTTCGTTGAGGTGATCGTCCATCAATGAATACCGGAAGAAGACGCGGAGACTGCGGAAAAAGCCTGAGCCAGGGGGCAGGCATCAGGAACCAGGTTGAGCCGGGCAGCCTTTTCGTGGAACAGCGCCAAGCCGCGACGCTCATTCGGGCCGAGGTCGTAGTAGAGGTTTTCCCGCAGGTAGTCGTGGCACTGCGGAACCGTGAGGCCGTGAGGGGCTGCCTCAGCAGCAGCGATCGCGGCAAGATTGGCGAGGCCGTGGTCGCGGGCCTGGTCGAGCTGCCTCGCCAACGCAGGCTGATGGAAGCCACCGCGGGCAGCCCAGACGGCGAAGACGAAGGGCAGGCCAGTCCAGCGGTACCACTCATCTCCCAGATCCCAGACGGCCTGAAAGCCGCCACCTGTTGGGGCGATCGCCCGGTCGCCAATCAACAGCACAGCGTCAGCGTCGGTCGATTCGGCATCAGCACCGATGGGAAGCGGCTCCAGGGCCGGGGTGACTCCGAAGCGTTCGTGCAGCAGGATGCGGCTCAGGGCGATGCTGGTTCGAGATCCTTCATCCACTGCCAGCCGTTGGGTTCGCTCCGGACGGGTGCGGAAGAAGAGGCGGACACTCATGACAGGCCCCCGGCAGGCAATGCATGAGCGGGAGACAATCTGGTAGCCGTCGTCGCTGCCGCTGGGGGAGAGGCCGCGGAAGAGTTCCACGGACGGAATGAGGGCAACATCGAGTTCGCCGGCGGCCAGTCGGTCTGCCAGACGGCTCGGCAGATCAAAGCTGATCGGGGCCGATAGTCCGTAGATAAGTGGTCGGGTGTTGAGGTACTGCACAGCCCCCAGCCGGAC
>JBDQOY010000092.1:0-3389 GCA_040260935.1 Pirellulales bacterium | reverse complement strand
GGCCGCAGGAAGTCAGACTGCCAGAGAATAGCCAGCTCACTCCGCAGTTCACTCTCGAGGGCGGCCTTTTCGCGGGGGAGGATGTCAGCGGTGTCGAGCCGTTTCAGGCAGGCTCGCATCCGCCGCAGCCGGGCCCGAATGCTGCGGCGTTTGGCCTCGCTGGGGTGGGCGGTGAAGACTAACTCGATCGACAACCGGTCGAGGGCCTGCTGCACCTCGGCTGGCCCCAGGCCGAGGCCCTTCAACTCGGCTAGCCCCGCAGCGAGGGATTCGCCAATCGGTTCGGGGAAACTGGTTCGCTCCCGGTCTCGGAGGACGCGGACCCGTTGCCGGTCTTCGGCGATGTTGACTAGATCGAAATAGATCGTCATCGCCTGAACGATGTCGCTGGCGGTGGCTGTGTCGAGTGACTCAATTCGCTCGGCCAAGGGTTGCTCGGCGGCGTGTTCTCCGCTGCGGCGTTCCCAGGCCAACCGGCGGATCACCGCCAGGCGGTCGAAGGTTTCCTGCCCGGCGAGTTCAACGAT
Source organism: Pirellulales bacterium (assembly GCA_040260935.1). Taxonomy (GTDB): domain Bacteria; phylum Planctomycetota; class Planctomycetia; order Pirellulales; family UBA1268; genus UBA1268. The sequence goes on along the minus strand of JBDQOY010000092.1, from coordinate 2,862 downwards.
GACCCCTTCCAGCACGCCCTCGAGGAGGCGGATATCACGGCGGAGCAGTTCATCGTTGACCATTGGCGGAAAAGCGTTTTGAAGAGGGCTTGAGTGGTTTGTCCGCCGAATCAACTTCAGAATACGGGCCAAGACCGCTTTGGCAAGCGAGGGAGCCCTGACAGCAGCGACCAGCCCAGAGAGGGGCTGTGGTAGGAGGGGCAGGGCTCAATCCAGCGACGTTGGCTTTTGTTAGCCGCTGATGAGGGCCCTCATCTCTCGAACCGCTGCGGTCATGCCGGTAAAGATGGCTCGCGCGACGATCGAGTGCCCAATGTTTAGTTCGTGCATACCTTCCAGTTCGGCGACCGGCACGACATTGCGGTAGGTGAGGCCGTGGCCAGCATTGAGTGTGAGGCCGGCCTGCCGAATGAGGGTGGCGGCTTGGGCAAGGGCCTGCAGTTCATGGGTCCGGTCAGCCTCGGAGGAGGCATTGGCATAGCTGCCGGTATGGAGTTCGACGGCAGTCACGTTGAGGGCGGCCGAGGCCTCGATCTGGGCTGGATCGGGGTCAATGAAGAGCGAAACCGCGATGCCGGCATCGTGCAACTGCCCCACGGCCATGGCGACAGCCTCGCGCTGACCGACGACGTCGAGCCCCCCTTCGGTCGTGACCTCCGCGCGGTTTTCGGGCACCAGAGTGACCTGGTCAGGCTTGACGCGGCAGGCGATCGCCGTCATCGCCGGCGTGATTGCCGATTCAAGATTGAGCTTCACCTGCACAGTCTGCTTGAGCAGGTCGAGGTCCCGGTCCTGAATGTGGCGTCGGTCTTCACGCAGGTGCACAGTGATCGCATCAGCGCCGCCGAGTTCGGCGGCGGCTGCAGCCCAGACTGGGTCAGGCTCGATGGTGCGGCGGGCCTGGCGAACGGTGGCAACGTGATCAATATTGACGCCAAGCGTGGCCATGACGGGTCTCCAGAAATATGCCGGTGGCCTCGGCCTTTCGGCCGGGGCCACCGCGAACGCTGTACGCAGCCTTGAGGGTCAGACCTCTTTTTTCAAGAGGATGACGGCGTTGCCGCGAGGCGTGCGGATTTGCAGCACAACTCCTGCCTCAGGCGTTTCCTGCTCGAGGGCCGCTGCGAACTCGTCGATGGACGTGACGGGAGTCTTGCCCACCTTGCGGATCAGTACACCGGGGCTGAGGCCGACTTCGGCCGCCAAGCCTTCGGGGTCAACGCGGTCGACCAGCACACCGTCAAACCCTTCATAGGCATCCTCAGCAATCGAGCCCTTGTCGCGAACCTCGAGCCCGAAGGACTTTGAATAGAAGGTCTCTGCACCACCAGGGGCGATCCGGCGTCCCTGCTGCCGCTGGCCGAACTGATCAGGCAGGGTCTTCACCTCGACATTGACCGTCACTTCGTTGCCGTCTCGCAGCACGACAACCGTGTGCTTGTTGCCGATGGAAGCTCGTTCGACCACTTCTTGAAGCGTCCGGGGGCTGTCGACCGGCTTGCCGTCAAACGACAGCACTAGGTCGAGATCCTGCAGGCCGGCTTCGGCTGCCGGTGTGCCAGGCATGACCTCGGTGACCAGGACACCCTTGCGGCCGGCTGCGCTGAGTTTCTCTGCCATATCAGTGTCGAGCGGAGCAATCGACACGCCCAGGTAGCCACGCTCAACATTTCCGCGGGCAATCAACTGATCGCTCACCCAGCGGGCCTGGTTGATCGGGATGGCAAAGCCAATGCCCTGGTAGGCACCGCTGTTGGAAGCAATGGCGGTGTTGATGCCGATCACTTCACCAGCCAGGTTGACGAGTGGGCCACCGGAGTTGCCCGGATTGATCGCCGCATCGGTCTGGAGAAACTTGGACCGGCGAATCCGTCCCAGTTCACGCCCCTTGGCCGAGATGATGCCGGCACTGACCGTCGTCTCCAATTCGAACGGGTTGCCGATGGCGATCACCCAGTCACCGATCTCGAGTTCGTCGGAATTGCCCAGAGCGGCCGTCGGCAGGCCTGCGGCATCCGCGAGCCGAATCACGGCGAGGTCACTGTCGGGATCGGTTTTGATGTCGGCCGCCTTGAATTCTCGGCCGTCGGTCAGTTCGACCGTTACCTCGTCGGCACCTTCAACCACGTGGTTGTTGGTCAGCACGATACCGGCAGCATCGACAATCACACCGGAGCCGATCCCGGAACGCGGCGGGGTACGGCCGTTGGGGGCGTTAAATCCCTCCGGCATGCCGTCCCGGAAAAAGTCTTCAAAGGGTGTGCCGCGGAACGGGTTGTCCATGGGGCCGCGGCGGCCGCCATTGGCGGTGACGTTGCGAGCCTTGGTTTCGCTCCGGACCACCACCACGCTGGGTGTGGCCTTACCGGCGGCGTCACGAAACGCTCGGGAAAGGGCGTTGGCTGCAGCGACGGGGCTCGCGGCTGGCTCGGCGGCCAGAAATTCAGCGGGAGCCGCGATCAGCAGGGCGGCTATCGCCACGAGCGGAAAAAACAGGCTGGGAACGCGGCGGCTGGTGGCCACCGCACCATGTGGGGTTTCATGCGTAGACACGTTGTCTTCCTCCTTTGATCAATCGGTCAGCATCGGAGCTTGAAGGTCACCTGCCAGATGGGACAGGTCGGCATACATACGCAGGCTCCTCTGTCATCATAGGCCGATCCGGGCTGGCCGGACGATCCCAGACGGCAGGGTGGTGCCCAGCCGGCAGACTGCCTCCAAGAAATTGAATACGAACGCCCGGAGGTGGCGGTTCAGTCAGCGGCACCAATTTTCTGCTGGGGCCGCTGGACCGGGAGCGGGACGAACTCTGGTTTGACAGGGGATGCCTCGGGTTTTTAGTCTCCAACGAGCATCTGGGAG
>JBDQOY010000091.1:0-5802 GCA_040260935.1 Pirellulales bacterium | reverse complement strand
GGGCTTCTGTGACGTTGCGGTCTTGCTGCGTCGTTGCGGAACCATGCTTCCACCCAAGCCCGAGGCGCGAGCCGAGGGAATGTGCGTTGGTGTCACCCAGCCCGGAGCGTTTTCCCTCAGCTCGCGCTTCGGGCTTCTGTAGGGGCTGGGGTTCGTTCGCGCACGGCATAGCCACGGAGGGCGGTTTCACGATCAAATCCGAGCATGGATGCGAGGCGGTCAGGAGCACGAACGTTCGCTTCGTGCTCCTGACCCACAGTGAAACCGGCCACGGAGGGCGGTTTCACGATCAAACTAGAACCCGCGGAACGGATGGGCTGCGTCCTTGCCTGCCAGCATCTCGTCGGCATTCGGCTTGCTGCCCATGGCGTTGGCGATGGCGTCAACCGTCGCCTTGTAGTTGTATTCGTAGATCTTCTTGTCGTCTTCCGCCAGCCAGTGAATGAACACACCGCAGACGATGACGAGGTCTTCCGTCTGGTCCTTGGGGATCACGCCACTCTCGACGCTGTCAGCCACGGCCTTGGCAACGGCTGCCTGAGCCGGGCCAAACATCTGGACAGCCTGCTTTGCGCCCTTGATCGTGACCTTGGTCACCATCACGGTTGCTGGCTTGACGGCCAGGTTTGGGGTGAGCACGGCCAGAGGGTTTGAGTGCCCCTCGCTCTGACGGGCAAGGGCATTGGCGAAAGCGACGCCGACTGGGCCGTCTTTGCTGCCGATCAGCAGATCGATATGGGCCACTTCGTTTCCATCGCCGGCGAGGGCTTCACCAATAAACATCGACATGCGTGTATTCTCCTGAAATCAGTCTGAAAAGGTTGAACGAGTCTACGGCAGAAACAAACGCCGCTGCCGGGCCAGAAGGTAGCCGATTCACTGACATTCAGCAAACAAGGAAAGACTGTTGGTGCTGCAGGCTGACGCCGTGGTTTCCTGCCCACCAGCCATTTGGGTGCGCCGTGTGTACAAATTTGCTTGTGATTGGTGCCAGTAGTCGAGCCTTTGCTGCGTCGGCAGCCCGTGGGGGTGTGCCGGTCATGGCAATTGACCTGTTTGCTGACTGTGACCTCCGCGCGGTCTGCTTGCAGGCCCAGCGACTTGACGCGAGCGACTATCCAGCCGGGTTTCAGCGGGTTGCGGCAGGCATGCCTGCTGCCCCGGTGGCGTACTGTGGTGGACTGGAAAATCATCCGGAGCTCATTCAGCAACTTGCCGCGACTCGGTCCTTGGCCGGCAATGGGGCTGCCCAGGTGGCCTACGTGCGAACTCCCGAGTGTCTCGCCGACGTGGTGAGGCGGGCTGGGTGTCGATTTCCCATGACGGTGCGGGATCCTGTCGGGCTGCCTACCGATGGGTCGTTTCTCTGCAAGCCGCTGGCCAGCGCGGGCGGGCAGGGGGTGGTGCACTGGTGTGGACAGTCCGTTCCAACGCGGAGCGGCGGCTGGTGTTGGCAGCAATGCATGTCAGGCCAGCTGCTCTCGGTGAGTCTGGTGCTGACGTCGGGCCGGGCCGACTTGCTGGGGATCTGTCGCCAGGTGACAGGGTATCGTGGACTCGCTGGAGGGCGGTTCAGGTTTCGCGGGGCGGTGGAACTGCTGCCTGCGTGGGTGGCTCGCCATGACGGGCTTATCGAGCGGCTCGGGGAACTTGGCACCCTGCTTGCTGCTGAGGCGGGGCTGGTCGGCCTTGTCGGCATTGACTTCATTCTGCCGCGAAACTCCCAAGACAAGATCCCCGTTGTGCTGGAGGTCAATCCGCGGCCGACCGCGTCGATGGAACTGATTGAGCGGCGTGTTGGCCGGAGCCTGGCGGTCAGCCACCTGGCTGCCTGTGGGCTGCCCATCCCGGCTGCTCGGACGCTGCTGCCTGTGGCTACGGGTACCACGTGGGCAAAAGAAATTGTGATTGCGCTACAGGCAGGAGCCATCACTCCCACATGGGTTCAGCAGGTTGAGGCGGCCTTGGCCGAGACCCGCACGGCTGCGGAGGGTGACTGGCCGTTGCTTGCTGATCGGCCCGTTGCCGGCACGCAGGTGAAGCCCGGTCAGCCCGTCGTGACGGTGTTTGCTGCAGCCCAGACGCCGGCGGAGGCGCTTCGCCGAGTTCGCTCCCGCGCCCGGAGAATCGCAGCCGTTGTGCCCAAGGCGTGTGGGCAGCCGGTAGTTGAGTCGTAGCAGGAGGAAAACCCTTGGCGTTTTCCTGTGTGCCTGCAGTGGAAAAAGGCCATGGATGGCTTTTTCCACGTGAAGCTACCCCGCCAGTCGGTGCTCCCGCTCGCCCTCGGCGGCGGTTGCCATGAACTGCATCATGTAGGCGTCTTCGGTGGTGTCTTGATAGAAGTCACGAAGCACGCTTGTGGCCCGAAAGCCGACGGAACGGAAGAAGAGTTGGGCAGGGAGATTCGTCTCTCGGACTTCCAGCACGATTCGGTTGCGTCGCTCAGTGCTGAGTTTGGCAATCAGTTTGGCCATCATGCCAGAACCGATTCCGAGCCGTCGGTGGGATCGGGCCACAGCGAAGTTGAGGGCGTGGACCTTGGTGCGATGCAATTCATACAGCATGAATCCCACCACCGCACCGCCCACTTCGGCAACCATGCCGATGCAGTTGCGTTGCCGCAGGCAGCGGGTGAAGTCGGTGTCGCCCCACGGAAACTCAAACGCCTCCTCTTCGATGCAGAGGATTTCCGCCATGTCGCGACGAATCATCCAGCGGATATGCAGTTGTTCAGGGATTGGCAGGCGTGGGCCGCGGGTCGTCATCACGGGGCAAACTCCGACAAAAACAGCAAAAAATACGCTCCAATGCCCGGTGGGAAGGCGGTCGCTTACGCGGCCAGATGACTTTCCACCGGCTGGGGGCGGACGCTAGCAGGCTGATGGCGGGCATCCAAGAGGAGTCCCGAGGGCAAGTTGCCTTGACCGCTCCCCCAGGCACCCCCTAATTTCCCGCCCACGCTGCGGCCGCGGTGCGCCCGGTCTCGGTAGCCCACAGCCTTCCCTCGCTGGATGTCCGCATGCTCCGATCATCACTCCGTTCGCGTTCGGTCAGGTTTCGGAACGTACTTTTCGTTTCCCTTTGCCTGGTCGCTGTAAGCAGCCTGAGCGGGTGCGCCGGCCCCGCAATTCGAAGCCAGAGCCCTGAACTTGAGGCACTCGCTGCTGTTGAGTCCGCCACCCAACTGGTTGGCGACTATTGCTCACCCTGGGGTCTCAGTCCGCAACGGATCGAACGGCCTGCCTTGGTGACCGGTCTGGCCGACACCGGCAGTGATCCGCCACCTGACCCCCGCCGTCAGATGTTGCTGGACGACATGCAGGCCAGGGGCGTAGTCGACCCCAATCGCCTGCTCTCCTCACGGTCGACAGCGCTGGCTTGGGTCAGCGGAAGCTTGCATCCGGGTATTCGGAAGGGAGACCGGTTTGATGTGCTCGTTGAGGTTCCGACCAATCATGACACCACGAGTCTGGCGGGTGGATGGTTGATGGAAACCCGGCTGGTTGAAATGGCTGTTATAGGGAATCGCATTCGCGATGGGCACACGCTGGGCATTGCCGAAGGATCACTGCTTGTCGATCCAGTTTCCAGCGGCACGGCTGACTCGGTGTCGACGCTACGGGGGCGGGTGCCCGGCGGTGGCGTCGCCCTGACGTCGCGACCTATCGGGCTTTCGATCAACCCCGAGCACCGTTCGATCGGTCTGTCAAAGCGTGTTGGTGACTGCATCAACCGCCGCTTTCACGCCATTATTCGTGGTGTGAAACGGGGTGTGGCCACGCCGAAAACAGACCGCTTCATTGAGTTGGAGATTCCCGCGGTCTATCGCAACAACCTTGGCCGCTATGTCAGCGTGGTGCGAGCGCTCGCAGTCGCTGAGCCAAGCGGCAACCGACATGCCCGGCTGGAACTGCTTGCCCGGCAACTCGAGGACCCGGTGACTGCTCCCCGAGCGGCACTGCGGTTGGAGGCGATCGGAAAGGAAGCGATCAGCACCCTGCGGGATGGGCTTGAGTCGAAAGATGCCGAGGTCCGGTTTGTCTCTGCCGAGGCATTGGCCTACCTCGGCGAGTCCCTCGCGGCCAGCACGCTGGCCGAGGCGGCCCGCGATCTGCGGAGTGCTCGGCCGAAGGCGTTGGCGGCGTTGGCTATCGTCGATGATGCCAACGGCATCGATGCCCTCCGCTCCCTGCTGGCAAGCAAGAGTGCCGAGACACGCTACGGCGCATTTCGGGGGCTGGCAATGATCGATTCGCGGCTGCCTGATATCCGAGGGGAGCCGCTGGGTGAGGTCTGTCAATTGCATGTGCTTGATGTCTCGGGAGATCCGTTGATTCACGCCACTCGTGCCGCCCGGTCAGAAATTGTCCTGTTTGGCACGGCCCACCCGGTTGAAGACGGACTGCGTGTCGAGGCGGGACCGGCGATCGTTGTGGTGGTGGACGGTAACGAGGCAACGGTCAGTTGCTTCCGTCCGGATGAGCCTGACCAGCAGACGACGGTGCGGCCGCAGGTTGGGCCAATTCTCCGCGCGATTGTGGAGTTTGGCGGCGGCTATCCCGACCTCGTTCAGTTTCTGCAGCAGGCGACGTCCCAACGCAAACTCGATAGCCGGCTGGCCTTTGATGCGATTCCCACTGAGTTCGACGGGCGGCTGAGCGTTCATGAAGAGGCTGCCGACCGCGAACGTGAAATTGCCCCTGATGAAGAGGCCGACGCCGAGGATCTACCTGGCGACGGCACCGATGGGCTCTGGCCCTCGCTGTTTGATACCGCCCGGCTGGAATCCGGTTCATGATCACGCTGAAGGCCCTCGAACTGTTCGGCTTTAAGAGCTTCGCCGATCGGACGAGGTTCGAGTTTCCGGCGGGTATCACCGTGGTTGTCGGGCCGAACGGGTCGGGCAAATCAAATGTGGTCGATGCCATCAAGTGGGTCCTTGGTGAGCAGTCGGTCCGCAGTCTGCGGGCGAAAGAGTCGACCGATGTGATCTTTGCCGGCTCGACTTCCCGGAAGCCACTCAATGCAGCCGAAGTGTCGTTGGTCTTTGACAACAGTTCGCGGGAATTGCCGGTTGAGTCAGACGAGGTGCGAATCACCCGCCGGGTCTACCGAAGCGGGGAGAGTGAATATCTTGTCAATGATGGCATCAGCCGCCTGCGGGATATCCGGGAAATTCTTAGCGGCACCGGTGCCGCCACCGATTCCTACAGCGTGATTGAACAGGGGCGGGTCGATGCCCTGCTGGTCGCTTCAGGCCGAGAACGCCGGGCTGTCTTTGAGGAGGCGGCGGGTATCACCAAGTTTCGTTCGCGGCGGGCTGAGGCGCTGCGGCGGCTGGATCGGACCGAGCAGAATCGGCAGCGGTTGGCTGACATCGTTGGCGAAGTCTCTTCCCGGCTCGATACGGTAAAGGCACAGGCATCCCGGGCACGCCGCTGGCGGCGGATGACCGACAGGCTGCAGGCGTTCCGCTTCACGGCGGCAGCCGTGGATCGGGTCGAGGTGACGGCGACCCTGGAGCAGCTGGCGGCAACAGAGACGGAGGCTGCCGCCCGAATGGCAGCAGCCGAAGCAGCGCAGGCGTCCGCTGGCGAGCAGTTGGAGGCACTGGGCCGGGATGAGCAGCAGATTGAGCCAGACCTGGCGGCCGCTCGTCACCAGTTGACGCTTGGCCGCGAACGAACGGCGGCGGCTGAGGCCCGGTGCGACTCGCTGCGGGGACGTCGGGCTGACATTGAGGCTGAGTCAGCAGCGGCCACGGCAGCAGTGGCCGCCGGTCGGCAGCAGGTGCAGGCAGCC
>JBDQOY010000090.1:0-6565 GCA_040260935.1 Pirellulales bacterium | reverse complement strand
TGCCGCCGCACCTGCGCGGGGCGGCGTTCTCGGGAAGTCAGAATGTTTTCTTCAGTTCGATGCGGCAGCGGATTGATGACTATTACGCGGCTCCGCCAGCGAAACGGCAGCAACTGCTCGATCAGCAGATTCGGCAATCGGACCTGATGCGAAAGGCCTTTGAGGAAGCGAGAGAGGCTCAGGCATCGCAGGCGTCGGCTGCCCGCCCAGAACAGCAGGCGTCGGCTGCCCGCCCGGGGCAGGGTGGGCAGAATCCCGATTCGGGCCGCTCTCCCTGGGCCAGTCGGTCGCAGGATGACCGCAATGAATGGTTCCGTGACCGGATTCTCAATCGCACAAGCCCGGAACAGCGGGCGAAGTTCGTTGAATACACGCGAGCCGCTGCGGCGCGGCGCGAACAGCTTGGTCTTCCTCCATCGTGGCCTTGAGAGAGCGAGCGTGTGGTGAGACGCTTGTGGGATCTTTTCGGGAGTCTCAATGCAGATGGCTGACACCCTTGGATTGCTTGCGGAATCGTTGCAACTGGCTCGGGAACTGGGGTACGAGATCTGCGAAGAACCTCTCGGCGAACTGCCGGGCGGGCTTTGCCGGGTCGGTGGCGTGGACAAGCTTCTGCTCAACATTGGGCAGGCTCCCGCCGACCGGCTTGAGCAGGTGATTGGGATTCTGGCAGACGATTCCCGCTGGAAAGCGTGCCCGGTCAGCCGTCTCCTGGCCCAACGGCTTCAGGGTCGGTAAAGCCCCCGCTGGGCGATGAACTGTTCAACAGCTCGGGGTGTGCGGAAGCGAATGCTCTGTCCCGCTGCTACCGCGTCGCGGATCTGGCTGGCCCGAATGGCAATGGCCGGCACGCGGATCCTCTCGGCCAAAATCTGCTCGGCACGCCCACCTGAAAGCACCTGCCGCAGGGCCGGCTGCTGTAGTACCGTTTCGATGTTGTCGATTCCCTGACGCTCCAGGGCCAGTATGGTCACCAGGCTGGCGAGGCGGCCTGGCTCCCGCCAAGTCGGCAGGCCGGCCAGGGCGTCAGGGCCGAGCACAAGGGAAAAGACTGCCTCAGGAAACTGCTCACGGAGGCTGGTCACGGTGTCGACTGTGTAACTGACCCCACTGCGGTCGCATTCATCGGTGCAGACGGCGAAGCGATCATGCCCGCTTGTTGCCAGCCGCAGCATCTCGATCCGCTCGCTGCACGGGGCGAGTTGCTGGTCCTGCTTGTGGGGTGGAATGGCTGCTGGCACGAACAGCACCCGGTCGAGGCGGGCCTGTTCAAGGCAGCATTCGGCCATGATCAGGTGGCCGAGGTGGACGGGATTGAAACTTCCCCCGAAGATGCCGATTCGGTCTGCCATGAAATCCTCAGGTCGGAGGCGGTTCGCTACCATCAGGGGGCTGCCCGGTCAGCGGCCTGCCCGTTGTTTCCTCCCTAGCCTACCGATGCCTGCCGATCCTGCTCCACAACGCGAACTGTTTGCCAGCCGGCCGGCCTGGGAAGAAGACGATGCGCGGGAGGGAATGATCGCGACGGTGGTGCTGCCGGAGGGGGTCGATAAGCCGCTGGACTATCTGGTGCCTTCCCACCTTGCGGCCAGTGTTGAGCCGGGCCGCCGGGTCCAGGTGCCCCTGGGGCGGGGCAACCGCCTCCGGCTGGCCTACTGTGTGGCGGTTCGAACGGGAGAGTTGCCGCAGCATCCCTTGAAACAGGTTGCGGCGGTTGAGGACGACAAGCCATTGCTCTCGCCGCGGATGCTTGAACTGACAGCCTGGATGGCCGAGCGGTGGCTGGCCCGTCGGGGCGAGGTCCTCGAGGCGGTGCTGCCGGCAGGGGTCCGACTGAAGCGCAGGGTGAAGCGGGTACCAGTGCTGGTGGCGACTGGTCTCACGCCTGCACGCCGACCAACACCAGCCCAACAGAAGGTGCTGGAAGTGGCGGCCAAGCCGATTCCGCTGGACGATCTGCTGAAGCGTACCGAGGCGAATCGAGGCGTCATCAACCGCTTACTCAAAGGGGGACTGCTTGCCGAGCAGGGGCAGGTCACCCGTGAGCCGGAGCCTGAGCCGGCTGAGCCGCTGCCCACTGGTACCGCGGTGCCGACGTTGTCGGCGGACCAGCAGCAGGCGCTGGCTGCCATCCTCGAGCCGTTGCGAGCAGGTCGCCATGAGACAATCACACTGTTCGGGGTGACCGGCAGCGGCAAGACCGAGGTCTATCTGCAGGCGGTCGCAGAAACCCTGTCGCATGGCCGGCAGGCAATTGTGCTGGTGCCAGAAATCAGCCTGACGCCGCAGACCTGCGATCGGTTTCGGTCGCGGTTTGGTCGGGTTGCAGTGCTGCACAGCCACCTTACTCCGGCTGAGCGGCATGCCCACTGGCGGGAGATTACCACTGGCCGCGTCAACGTGATTGTCGGTGCCCGCAGTGCCATTTTCGCGCCGGCACCCCGGCTTGGACTCATTGTGATCGACGAGGAGCATGAGAGTTCGTTCAAGCAGGCGACCGCTCCCCGCTATCATGCCCGTGATGTCGCTGAGTGGATTGCCAAGCGGGAGGAGGTGCCGCTGGTGTTGGGATCGGCCACCCCATCGCTCGAAACCTTCGCCCGCTGCCTCTCCGGTGACTGGCAGATGTGCCGGATGCCGTCGCGGGTTGGTGGTTCGCATCTGCCAGCTGTGATCACGGTTGATCTGCGGGATCGGAAGACCCGGGCGAAGGGGGCGATCAGTCCGCGTCTGGCTGCCGGGATTGAATGGGCAATCAACGCTGGCGGGCAGGTGATGCTGCTGCTCAACCGTCGGGGGTTCGCCACGCATGTGCAGTGTCGCGGCTGTGGCCATGCCATTCACTGCCCGCAGTGTGATCTCGGGCTGACGCTCCATCAGCCGGGTAGCCGCGGAATCTGCCACGGCTGCGGCCTGGTGACGAAACTACCGGCGTCCTGCCCGGAATGTGGCGCCGGGGATCTCGTCCATCGGGGGACGGGCACCCAACGGCTGGAGGATCAGGTGCGGGCCCAGTTCCGGGGGATTCGGGTGGCCCGCATGGATACCGATACGATGCGGTCTCGGGGCAGCCATGAGCGGACGCTGACGGCGTTTCGTCAGCAGGAGATCGATCTGCTGGTCGGCACGCAGATGATCGCGAAAGGCCTCGACTTTCCCAACGTGATGCTTGTTGGAGTGATCAATGCAGATGCAGCGCTGCATCTGGCAGACTTTCGGGCTTCCGAACGGACCTGCCAACTTGTCACGCAGGTGGCTGGGCGCAGCGGTCGCGGCCCACGCGGCGGGCGGGTTGTGGTCCAGACAAGTACCCCAGAGCACCCGGCGATGCGGGCGGCTGCGGCGCACGATTATGAGGCCTTCGTGCAGAGTGAACTGCCGATTCGTGAGGCCTTGCTCTATCCGCCTTTTGGCAGTGTTGTTCGTTTGGTGGTTCGCAGTCTGCAGGACCAGGCAGCCTCTGACTGGGCCGACCATCTGGCCGATCGGCTCCGGCAGGCGGCGGGTGATGATCCAGCGATCCGAATCCTCGGCCCGGCTCCGGCGCCAATTACACGAATTCGGGACCGCTACCGCTGGCACCTGCAGGTGCATGGTCCAAGCGGAGAGTCACTCCGCAGCCTTATGCGTCAGGCGACTGCCGGGCTCAAGACGCCTCACGAGGTCGCCTGGATCGTTGACGTCGATCCTGTCGAGATGCTCTAGGGTCGCAGTCCGCGTCGGGACCCACCACGGTGGCAGAGACCTGAGGGCAGCCGGGGCTGGGCACCACCCTTAGGGCTCGATTCGGCCTGGTTTCGGCGTTTTCGGTAGGATGAAGGAGAGGTGACCGGCATGGCCTACAAATCATTCAAAGAAATTCTCGGTGAGACGAGCCTCGAGCGGAAGTGCCGCTTTCTCTTCGGGCTCTGCCTGCTCATTCTGATTACCGGCAGTTTCTGGTGGTATGGCCAGCGGACGGAAGACCTCGTCTTCACCACCACAAGGAGTACCGGTCGGCATCTGGTCGATGCAGTGATGATCAATCATCACTGGCAGAATCTTGAGGCCGACAAAAAGTACACCAACCCGATCGAAACACTCGGCAAGATGCTCCAAAACCAGCGCTACAGCTGGCGGATCCTCTCGCCCGACGCCTCTGCTGAGGAACTGGCCACGTACACCCGGCTCGATGTCGCGGTGCTCGATTACTTCGCCCTGAGGAAGCCGCCAGAGCTGAGCACGCTGGAGGCCACCACAGGACCGCTCCTCTCTGATGGTAGTGAGTATCGTGAGTACCGGACCGCGAACAACAAGGAATATCACTACTATCAGCCGGTTCGGGTGCAGCAGTCCTGTCTGATTTGCCACGAGTACCACGGTCATGCCGGTGGCGGGACGGCCGCGGGTGCGCCGCCGGTCGATCGCCCTAAGTATGCCGAGGGCGACCTGATGGCAATCGTCAAGGTGGTCATGCCCGATGCCACCACCCAGCGGGCGATCAACTGGAATCGTGCCATTCTTCTGGCGACAGCGATCATCACCGTTTTTCTGGCCATGGTGGCGGCCTACCTGATCGTGCGGTATGTGATTGTCAAACCGCTTGAGCATCTGCGGGAAGTCAGTGATGAGGTTCGGCGGGGCAACGTCGAGGCCCGGGCAGATATTCATACGGCGGATGAATTTGAGGAGTTGGGCGTCGCCTTCAATCGGATGCTTCGGGGGCTGGTTGAATCGCAGGAAGAACTTCGCAAGGCGAATGAAAGTCTCGACGACAAGGTCGACGAACTGGCCAACGCGAACATGCATCTCTACGAGATGAATCGGCTCAAAGGTGATTTTCTGGCCACGATGAGCCATGAGTTGCGGACGCCACTGAACAGCATCCTGGGCTTTTCGGATGTTCTGGGCTCGACCGGTGCACTGAATGACAAGCAGGGTCGGTACGTTCAGAACATTCGCACCTCGGGCCGAATGCTGCTGGAAATGATCAACGACATTCTCGATTTGGCGAAGATGGAGGCGGGCAAGATGGAGGTTCGGGCCACCCGCTTCAATCCCGAGGCGGTCATTTCGGCCCAGTGCGACATGATTCGGCCACTTGCCGAAAAGAAGCGGATTGACGTCAGCTATTCAGTCGACCCCGGGCTGGTTGAGGTTGAGCAAGATCAGTCGAAGGTACAGCAGATACTCGGCAATCTTCTCTCCAATGCAGTGAAGTTCACGCCGGAAGGGGGGCAGGTCACGGTTGAAGCGAATGCTGTCGACGAGGACCAGACGATGCTGGTGAAAGTCACGGACACGGGCGTGGGAATTGCGGCAGAAGAGCAGCAGGCGATCTTTGAAAAGTTCCGGCAGAGTCGGGGGTTTCAGGCGGGGGATGATGCGATGACCCGAGAGATCTCCGGCACGGGGCTCGGCCTGTCGATCGTGCGTGAACTTTGCCGGCTGCTTGGAGGAGATGTCGCCGTGGAAAGCCATCTGGGCCGGGGCAGTTGCTTCACGGTACGGCTGCCGACAAGACTCACGGCGACAGGTGGGCCACCGCCGGTGTCGTTGGTTGAGTCAGCATGAGAACCGGGGGTGGCGGAAGAGCGGCAGGTGCACCGGCCAACCGCAGCCCGAAGGGTGGCGGTCACCGGCCAGATCACGCCGCACGACTGGAACGCTTGCTGTGCTTTCCTGGTCACCCTGTTTCCAGTAAGACAATGCCTGATCACGCCACGGTCTCTCACCAGATGCCGCTGGTGTTTCCCCAGAGGAGAGCCGCCCACTGATGGCCGCCAAACGCCAGCCTTCGGCTGAAGTCATTTTGTTCACGGATGGTGCCTGCAGTGGCAACCCCGGCCCCGGGGGCTGGGCATACATCTTGCGGCATCCCGAGAGCGGCCGAGAGTCGGCAGCTTCGGGGAGTGACCCTGACACGACCAACAACCGTATGGAATTGACGGCGGCGGTTGAGGGACTGAAGCAACTCAAGCGGCCGACGCAGGTGGAGTTGGTGACTGATAGCGTCTACGTCGGGACCGGGCTGTCTGACTGGCTGCCAAAGTGGAAGAAGCAGGGCTGGAAGCGGAAGGAGCGTGGCAAGTTCGTGCCGGTCAAGAACGAAGACCTCTGGCGGGAACTTGACCGTTTGGCCATGACACACGACGTGGTCTTCAGTCACGTCGCTGGCCATTCGGGGCATCCGGAGAACGAACGCTGCGACGAAATGGCGGTGGCGGCTTACCAGCCGCTCCTGCCGAAGAAAAAATGACTGCGGCCGGTCGGCCGCTGGGGTGAGGGCAACAAGGCATGGACGAGGCTGGGCCGGGTGCTCATCTGGCGACACGGCTGGAGCGGCTGCCGGGGGTCGGCTCCAACCGAGCGGCGAAACTTGCCAAGCTTGGTCTGGAGACGGTGCGTGATGCCTTAATGCATTTTCCCCGGGACTACCGCGACTTCACCGGCGGGCATCGGCTGGCAGATCTGGTGGAAGGTGGGCACGCGTCGCTGGCCGGAGTGATCGGCGATGCCGCCCTGCGGACGACCGCACGCGGCCGCGCGATGCTGGCGGTGCAGGTGCTGACTGACGAAGGCCCGG
>JBDQOY010000089.1:0-5905 GCA_040260935.1 Pirellulales bacterium | reverse complement strand
TGTTGCCGTGGCTTCGAAACACACTCTCTCGCGTGACGGGTTCACGCTCATCGAACTGCTCGTCGTGATTGCCATCATTGGCGTTCTTGTCGGCCTGCTGCTGCCGGCGGTCCAGCAGGCTCGTGAAGCTGCCAGACGAACCGCCTGCACCAACAAGGTGAAACAACTGGGTCTTGCATTCCACAACTACCACGACGTCCGCAAAAGATTTCCACCCGGGACCTCGCGAGACCAGACACCGTATGGAAGCAGCCCTGCCGGCGGCAACTGGGGAAGCCGTGGCTGGTTTTGTCACCTCATGGCTTTCCTCGAAGAAGATCAGCTGGGCAGCGCGTTGGAAACAGAAACGGTGACTGGCGACATGATTGATCCCGCAACCGGACGAAATGTCTCACTCCCACAAGTCCGCTGTCCGTCAGCATCGCTTCCAGAGTTTGACTCACACGGTTTTGATCACGCCACATCCTGTTACACCGCAATTTCTGGTGCCGCTGATGGCCTGATTACTGGGTTTAATGAAACGCGAGTTGGCAGCAGCGGTGGCCGCAAGATTTCTCGAGGAGGTGTTCTCCTCGTAAACGATCACACAGCCATCAAGGACATTACCGACAGGACGAGTAACACGATGATGCTCGGTGAGCAAAGCGGTGTGCTCATCGACACCAGTGGTAACAAGCAAAACTGGAACCCGAGTACGGTCTTCGGCTTTGCTCTTGGCGTCGTCACAACGAGCAAAACAGAGACGGCCGCTTACAACGTCGTGACTGTTCGTTACACGATCAACAACAAGGACAACAACGGGGCAGGCTGGGACACATCGTCGTACGGTGTCAATGCTGGTGGCGGTGGAGCGGGCGCTCCAAACGCTCCGCTCAACTCAGAGCACCCCGGTGGCACCATGGTGCTGCTCACCGACGGGGCTGTTCGCTTCCTGAATGAGGGAACCGCCCTGGAAACACTCGCACAGCTGGCAACACGCGATTACGGCAAAGCCATCAGTGGGCTGTAGGAGACGGCTGGCACAGCCGCATGACTCATTTGTGACTGCGGCCGGACCGCGTTTTTGACGTTTTTCACCCGCCTCGTTCCTGCGCTTCAGCAGGTCGCTTCATCTCGTACCGAACGATCATGAGCCGTCTTCTGCAAATAGTCTTTCCTGCCGCTGGACTCGCCCTGGCGTTGCTCACTGCTGGCCCCATCGGCTGCTCGGCTGAAAAGCCTGATCACCCGCTGGCCTACGTCAGCGGAAAGGTCACGCTTGATGGGGAATCGCTGCCCGAAGGACGGGTGATCTTTACGACCGTCAAGCTTGGGCTGAACGATGTTGCGTTGATTCGCGGTGGACAATTCAACAGCCGGGTGGCTCTTGGCGAACGCCAAGTGAGGATTTCCGTGATCAAGCTGATGGACCCACCTCCATCGACCATGCCGGGAGTGGTGGAAACCGAAAAAGTGCCGACCGAAACCCTACCGGCTCGCTACAACGCCGAGACAACGCTCTCGGCGACAATTACCGCCGACGGGCCCAACGAGTTTGTGTTCAACCTCGTCAGCGGCGAGGAGCCGACTCCGGAGCCTCCGGAGCCGAAGACGAAGAAACGCTCATAATCTGCACGGCTAGGCTTCCACCGGCATCCAGCAGATTGGCCGGCGGGTTGTTGATCTTCAAATAGAGCGGGCCGGTGGCCGCTGCCGTGATCGTTATCGCCTCGCCCTCGCCCAGCACGGTGAACCGGGACCGACCACCATTCCGTGGATGGTCATCCCACTGGGCGGCCAGCAGCCGACCGATCGGCCGGCCTCGGTACCAGTCAATCGAAATGCCATCGGCTGTGCTCTCCAGATCAAGCGTCCCGCCAGCCTGCAGGAGCCGGCCCACCCTCACACGGTCCGAGGCCTGCAGCCGGTAGGCCCGGCCTGCCTGCACCTGCCAGCCGGTGTGCTGCCAGCCCCGCTCGGCCTGCACCTGCGTCACAGCCCCGGCGGCGGGCAGCGGTTGCCCAGGGGCCCAATCAATCACCATCCGTGACAGGTCGTACCCGTAGTCAAGGGTGTCCGTAAACGCATCAAAGTCACGGCTGGCCTCGGCTGGATTCCAGCCGGGCTGCTGTCTGAGCCGCTGCGTCAGTGCTGCATCAAGTGGCCCTCGCTCAATCGCGGCAAAGGCTTCGGCATAGCGGGGATGCCCGGCCAAAAAACTGACTCCGGCCCAGGCTGCCGCATACGACGAGATCGTGCCATGCAGGGTTGGCCGCAGGCTGAATACGTCTTCAAGGCTCGGCCCCTCACCGGCTGACCGCAGCCGGAGGATCATTTCGATGCGACCGAGTTGCTCGACGTCCTCAGGTGAAGCTGGCAGCGGCGTGTGCCGAAAGCGGGGCACTGTCGGCTCCAGCCGATGGGTCGCCAGCCACTCGGCCATGCCTTCGGTGTACCAGGTGGGCGTGTTGAGGTTCCGCAGCGTGGCGGTGAAGGCATGCACCCCTTCGTGCAGCAGCAGGTGCCGACGATAGGCGGGGTTTGACTGATCAGCCAGCCAGAAGCGGTGGTGGTCGCAGTAGCCGTTGGCAAACTCCGGCACGGTCGCGGGCAGCAAGCCGGCCCCGCGAAACGTCTCGCGGTCCACCACCAAACAGCCACAGGCCCGCCACTGGCTCAGGCTGGCCGGATCGAGCCCGTAGTGCGCACACCAGACCACGAAGGCCTCATCAAAGATGGCTGGCAACTCCGCCAGGCCATCCCCCTGCCGTGGCGGCCGGTCGGTGATCAGCACCAGGTGCCGACTCTGGAAGACCCGCAAGCCTGCCCGCTCTGCCCGGCTGACCAGCGGCTGGGGGTCAAACGCTTGGCCTGCCTCCGCGGGTGCCATTTCAGGCTCGGCTGCCGTTGCGCAGGGCATCCACCCGACGGCAAGCAGGGCCAGCATGACGGCAGCACCACGCGTGAGGAAGAGATTCATGATGCAGGCTGCCCTTACCGGCATTCGCGAGGTTGAAACCAACCGAAAGTCCACTGTCCGAGAGTCCACGGCCCCAGTCTATCGCCATTCACCCGACGGCATCGGCACGGTGATCCCTGACCGGGCAGGCCAGGCAAAACGTCGACAGGCCGGTAACTGGGGCAAGCCATGAAGTCCAGGAAACCGTGCGAGAAAATACCGGCGGGGATTTGGGACGGCTGCCGAAACGATGAGTGTCGGGGGTTATGCCAACCCCCAGGCTCAGCGCTCGCGCGAGATTCCCGTGATCCCCCGTCAGACCACTCACGAGCAGTTGCGGCGAACGCGGACATTTCCGCACCGCTGGCTGGCGGTCGTTGCCCTCACCGGCTGCTTGCTGGCCGGGGTCTGTTGGGGACAGCAGGTCTCCGTTGCTCCACCGCCTGCGCAACAGGTCGTGCGGATGCCGGTCATGCGGATACAGAACCCGGGCTACGTTCCCCCACCGCCAACTGTCCGCCGCCCCTGGTGGTTCACCGTGCAGACGGCCTCTGGACCCGGCGCCGTGCTGCCGGTGCCACACCTGACCCACTACGCGCCGCAGCCGTTTCGTTTTCCCGCCGCGGCACCCGTCCTGGCCGGCAAGCCCATCCTGCCTCCTGCCGGCACACCACCGACGCAGTGGGCTGCAGCCCCAGCCGTCATGCCCCCGCCGGCACCTGCTGCGGCACCGGCGACCAGCCCAGCCAGCGACTGGGGGGCGATTCAGCCGCCCGCCGCCCAGCCACCCGTGCAACCACCGGCAGTCACCCCGCCCGTGGCCGAGGCGGCACCACCGCCGCCACCTCGTCCCGCCTCAACTGGCACCTGGGCCACCGTCGCCATCGATGCCAGCCAACCCCAGCCCCATGCGATGGCGGTCACCATCCCGGCAACCCCAGGGAGCCTGCTCGCCGCGCAGCCGGCTCCGGCAGCCACGCCGCCTGCGTCTGCGAGCCCACCGGTACACCACTCCAATCCCCAGCCTTCCGGCCAGCCGACGACCGTGGTCGCCTCAACAGGTCCGGCCGCCCCTGCCGTCGCCTGGTGGCGGTGCATCGGCGTCTCTGACGGTGACTCCATCAGTTGCCTCGACACCACCGGCCGCCAGCAGAAGGTTCACCTCGCTGGCATCGATGCTCCTGAACCGGGGCAGCCCTACGGACAGCAGGCCCGTGAGGCGCTCGCTGAACAGGTCTTCGGCAAACTGATTGCTGTCGTCGTCCTCGGCCGCGATCCACAAGGGCAGGCAATCTGCCAAGTGTCCTTCGATGGCCGGGACATCAGCCGCGTCCTCGTCACGGCAGGTGCCGCCTGGGCTGACCCGACCAGTGGCAGCCCGCTCAGCGGCGTCCAGGAAGAGGCTCGTGCTGCCCGACGTGGACTCTGGGCCGAGCCCTCCCCAGTTCCACCGTGGGACTACCGCACGACAAATCCCGGTCTCAGCCCGATCGGCGCCTGAGCCTACTCGTGCTCGCTGCGGATCATCGGCTCGCCGTCGTCGGCGATATCGACGTGCAGCACCATGGGATTGCAACAGACCGGACAGTCTTCGACATAGTCTTGATGCTGCCCCTCAGTCAGATCGATCGGCACGACAATCTCCTCGCCGCACGAATCGCAGACGTAACGGGCTTCAACCTCGGCCGGCCGCGTGTCGAGCCGGTTGGCGGCAAGCCGCAGCCGGTCGCTGCCCCAAGGCATTTCAGCAGGATGTTCCATGATCGCCCCCTTGATTGGTGCACCACTGAGACACTCAGGACCGGCATCGCGGGACCCGCGGCCGCCCCAACTCATACTATGCCGAAGGAGGAACCTTTGTCACGCAAAAGGAGACCACGATGACATCAAAAACATTTCAGGGCCCGTTTCGGGCCAAACCGCCCACAGGCAGAGCGTGCTGCAGCGGACGTCCCCTTGCAGCAGTGCTGAAGCAGATGGTGTGCCTGCTGCTGGCCGGCGGATGCATCGGCCTCTTCTGGGGCCCACCAGCCGCTGCTGCAGAAGATGACATTTCCCACATTGTCGAACACGATCTCACCGACCTGACCCCAGCAGAACTTCAGGTGCGGTATGCCGAACGCCGGCTTGAACTCGCCAAGCTCAATCTTGAGCGGGCCGAGCGGGTGAATCGCTTGGTCGATCGTGCCGTAGGTCCGCGAGAATCGCACCGGCTGGCCAATCATGTCGATCTGACCCGCCGACAGCTGGCCCTTGCCAAGGAACATCCCCGCACGACTGCCCGGCAGACCAATCTGGCTTCCGCTGAGGTGGCCGTTTCCAATGCCCGGGCCGATCTGAAGACGGCACTGCAGGCCAACGCCCGGACCACAGACGTCAAACTGCCCGCCGTGACCGCCATCAACATCGACCGACTGCGAACGATGCTGGCGATGGCTGAGATCCGCCTTGAGATGGTAAAGCGGCCCGACTACGTGCCGTCGCTCATCGATGAAATGCAGTGGCACATCGACCTGCTCACCAATGAGGTGATCGACCTGCGTCATCAACTTGAGGCTGGTGGCAACAACACGTTCGCCGTTGAACGCCCCTGAACGGACTCGCCCCGTTCAGCCACCCAACTCGACCACCAACCGCATCAGCACGCAACAGGGTTATGCATCCCCCGACATGCCGAACAGGTAGAGCGGGCGACCGGGTTCGAACCGGCGACAACCAGCTTGGGAAGCTAGTGCTCTACCAACTGAGCTACGCCCGCGATGCCCGGAGTCTACCACTCCACGGCGGTACCGCCAGCAGCCGCACCGTCCCTTGAACATGTTCGGGAGCCAGACCCTAGAATCAGGGGCTGTATCAGGGGCTGTCGCGGCGGCAGAAGCACTCTCGAGCCGCGTCCGCCTCGAACGACCGCGGCCGCTACCCGAGCCACACCCCGGAAACCTTCCTCGAACCATGAACGATCAGCCC
>JBDQOY010000088.1:0-6412 GCA_040260935.1 Pirellulales bacterium | reverse complement strand
CTGCTGGCCCAGGCCGAGCACTCGCCCGGATCGGCGATCTTGTTGACGGCGAGTGAAACGCTGGCAGAGGCAGTGGAGGCTGCCGTGGGCCGGCGGCTGGCGGTGCTAGAGCGGGCAGAACTCACCCGGCAAAGCCTCGAGCGATTCGGCGCGGTGGTGGTGACCACGAGTGATGCCGAGTCAGCGGCGCTGGCAAATGAACTGGCAGCAGAGCACCTCTCGATTGACACGCGTGATCCCGAGGCAACGCTTGCTGGCATTCGTCATGCGGGGGCGGCCTTTCTGGGACCCTACAGCCCAGTGGCGGCCGGTGACTATGCCGCAGGCCCGTCCCATGTGTTGCCGACCGGGGGCACAGCCCGCTTTGCAGCTGGCCTGTCGGCCAACCACTTTCTGCGAAGTGGCAGTGTGATTTCACTGGCTCAGGCCGACCTGGCGGAGATGGCTGCTGACATTCAGCTGCTTGCTGATACCGAAGGGCTGACGGCCCATCGCCGCAGTGTCGAGTCGCGGTTCAGCCACTGAGGCGCGGTGGCCCGCGTGAGAAACAGGCCCCTCGTGGGTCGCCAGAGGTGTTTTGGTGCGCCGCCGTTGGGGCGTTGGTGTGCGTCCGCATTCTCCGGGGCTTCTGCCGCCCCCTCCTGCCAATTGGTGGCGGTGTGGTGCTTATTTTTCGGGTGAAAACGTCTGGGCGGGCCTGCGGGGCTCGCACGGTTTTCGTGGGCTAAACTTGACTATCTAACTCGTCGGTCGATTTTCCTGGATTTGAGCCCTGACCATGTCCACCACGAACGCATCCGTCGCCGCCCTCGTTCGGCCCGAGATTGCCGCCATCGCTGGCTATGTGCCGGGTGAGCAGCCGCAGGGGGGTGACTGGACCAAACTCAACACGAACGAAAACTCGTATCCGCCATCACCCGCCGTGGCGGAGGCAGTAGCGGCTGCGTGTGCCGGACGGACGCTTGCCAAATATCCCGATCCACTGGCGTCCCGCTTTCGGGAGCGAGCCGCTGAAGTGCTTGGGATCTCTCCCGAGATGATTCTCTGCGGCAACGGCAGTGACGACATCCTGACGATCCTGGTGCGAGCCTATGTCGGGGCGGGTGAAGCCCTGCGGGTGCCGACGCCCAGTTACGTCCTCTACCGAACACTGGCCGAGATTCAGGGGTCTGTCTGCGACGAGGTGCCATTTACGGGCACTTGGTCGCTGCCCGAGGCGTTCACCGCCACCGCGACCGCTACAGGAGCCTCTGTCAGGCTGGCGATCGTGCCGAACCCCAACAGCCCCTCGGGCACGCTGCTGCCGCCAGCGGACCTGCTGGCGGTCTCCCAGCAGCTGCCCTGTCCGCTGGTGGTCGATGAAGCCTACGGTGACTTTGGCGAGACCAACTGCCTTGACCTCGTGCGACAGAGCGATCGCGTGATTGTGACGCGTTCGCTGAGTAAGTCGTATGCGCTTGCCGGTATTCGCTTCGGCTTTGCGGTCGCCCAGCCTGAGGTGATTGAACAACTCCGCAAGGTCAAAGATTCCTACAACTGCGATGCGATCGCCATCGCGGCGGCCACGGCGGCCATTTCTGATCAAGCCTGGCTTGCAGCCAATCAGGCGGCGATCCGGGCGACCCGGAGTCGGCTCACCATGGCACTGAAGCAATTCGGCTTTGCAGTCATTGAGAGTCAGGCCAATTTTGTCTGGTGCACCCATCCAAGCCAGTCTCACCGCGAGCTCTATGAGGCTCTCAAGGCTCGGCAGATTCTCGTCCGGTTCATGCAGTATGCCGGCTGGGGAGACGGGCTGCGGATTACTGTCGGCACCGATGCTGAAATCGACACCCTACTTGCTGTTCTGCCTGAGTTGCTCAGGTAGGCCATTCACTGAAGCACACTGCAAATACTCAAGGAGGCTCCGTTGGCACGCTCCGCCACTGTCACCCGCGAAACCGCCGAAACCCAGATCAGCCTGACAGTTGATCTGGATGGTTCAGGGAAAGCCACGATCGAGACCGGTCTTGGCTTCTTTGATCACATGCTGACGCTGCTGGCCGGGCACTCACTGTTCGACCTGACGATCCGCTGCGCGGGCGACCTGCATGTGGATGGCCACCACACGGTGGAAGATGTCGGCCGGGCGTTGGGAACCGCCGTGAAAGACTGCCTGGGCGACCGGCGTGGCATTCGCCGCTATGGACACTCGATCCTGCCGATGGATGAATCGCTTGTCACCGCCGCGGTTGATCTGGGCGGCCGGACGGCCTGTGTGCTGGCGGTGGAGTTCCCCGTGCCTGCGATCGGGAGCTTTGATGTGCAACTCGTCGAGGTGTTTTGGGAGAGTTTTGCAGCGACCGCTGGGGCGAATGTCCATGCGGTGCTGCATCACGGCAGCAACGCCCATCACATTGCCGAGGCGGTTTTCAAGGCAACGGCTCGGAGTCTGCGGATGGCGGTTGAGGCCGATCCCCGACAGACGGGCGTGCCGAGCACGAAAGGCGTGCTGACCGACAGGTAGTGGCTCACCGCAGCCAGCCATTGCGGCTGGCTGGCTGCTATTCGTTGACGTAGGTTTCGAGAAACCGCGCGAGGCTGTGGAAGTCACAGCCGCGTTCAACGTAGCGGACGACCGTGACCAGCGTGGTGGGGTCGACCAGTTCCTCAAACGGCACGTAGTTCAGGTCAAGCTGCCCCGAGACGCTTACCATCACGCCATTGAGGCCCCGTTCGGCCAGGGCACGATAGCCGCCCACGCCAAGCTGGCTGCCCAGCATGACGTCAAAGGCATGCGGCTTGGAGCAGCGGGCCTCATAGCCGAGTTGCAGCCCGACCACCTTTCGGCTCTTGCCCGTCTGCCGCTCGTATTCGTCACCGACCAGTTTGGCAAACATGCGGCCAAGCTGGATCTGAGCGATTGAGATATGCCCGTGCTCATCTCGTGGCACGCCTTTGAGTTGTTTGCTCGGCAGGTATTCCGCCAGCCCTTCTGCCAAGACGATGACGCCGTACTGCTTGTTTTCTTTTTCCTCACGAACCCGCATGGTTTTGACGATGCGGGCCACCACTTCTTCCACGTTCATCACCGGCTTGACCGTGGTCTGGCCCTCAGCATCGGTGACTGATTCTTCGGTGCGGTACTTGCCGTGGATGTCCTCGACGCTGATGACGAGGCTGGCTTCCCCGGAGATGGCGGCCCCGTAGGCCAGCCAGCCAGCGCTGCGGCCCATGGTCTCGCAGATGAAGTAGGCCCGGCCAGCGTCGGCGTCGTAGAGCAGGTTGCGGATTTCTTCACCGAGAAAATCGACGGCGGTGAAGTAGCCGAAGGTGAAGTCGATGCCCATGTAGTCATTGTCGATCGTCTTCGGCAGGTGAACGACCGGAATGCGGGGGGCATCAGCGGGCAGGCGGTCCTGATAGAGTTTGAACTTGTTGGCCGTCTTCAGGGTGTCATCGCCGCCGATGGAGATCAGGGCCTCCACTCCGAGGGAGCGCAGCCCCTCATAGACGTTCTTTAAGGGCTGAACTCGTTCGGCATCATCGAAGTGCTCGGGCGAGGAGATGTGCTTGCCCGGGTTGGTGCGGGCGGTGCCGAGCATGATGCCCTGGCCGGAGCGGGTTCGCTTGAGGAACTCAGGCGTCACCTTCACGTAGTCCTGGCCCTCGACCAGCGGCTTGACGGCCGAAAAACCGGCCAGCGACGAGTAGCCGTGCTTCATGCCAATCACCTCGGTGTCGTTCCGCATGAACGAGGTGGCAGCGGTCGAAATCACGGCATTGGCACCCGGGGCCGGCCCACCAGCGAAGAGAATGGCGACGCGGTGGAAGTGATGGGCTGCTTTTGGCGGGCGGGAAAGTGATTCGGCCATGAAGACGGGCGCTCCTGTGGAAACGGAAGGTTGTGTGCCAGGCGGGTGGTGGAAATCTACCAAGCCGGTCGCGGCTTTGACAGGGGGCTGGGAACTGGTCGAGGCGGGAGTCAGGCAGGGAGCCCGACCCATTCTGCGCTGGCTTGGTGGGTCAGCCAGCCAGCCATCGTTCGACAAACTTGGTGTCGATCGTGGCGTCGTGGAAGGCCGAGTGGGCCAGCAGGTCAAGATGCAACGGCACGGTGGTGGCGATGCCCTTCACCTGCAGTTCCCGCAGGGCGCGGGTCATGGTCTCAATCGCCTCACCCCGGGTGGGCTGGTGGACGATCAGTTTGCCGATCAGCGAGTCGTAGTAGGGTGGCACAACATAGCCTGCTGTGACATGCGAGTCGAAACGCACACCGAAGCCGCCGGGAGCCATCAGATTTTCGATCTTGCCAGGGCAGGGCCGGAAGTTGGCTGCTGGGTCTTCGGCATTGATTCGGCACTCGATTGCATGGCCGCGGGGAACGATGTCCTCCTGTTTGAGGTCAAGCTTCTCGCCGGCAGCGACGCGAATCTGCGCCTTCAGCAGGTCGATGCCGGTGACCATTTCTGAGACCGGGTGCTCAACCTGAATGCGGGCGTTGACCTCGATAAAATAGAAGTTGTCGTCTTGATCGACGATGAATTCGACCGTGCCGGCTGAGTAGTAGCCGGCCGTTTTGGCCAGCCGAACGGCGGCGGCACACATCGCCTCGCGGGTTTCCTGCGGCAGTCGCGGCGAGGGGCTCTCTTCAATCAGTTTTTGGTGACGCCGCTGAGTAGAGCAGTCGCGTTCCCAGAGGTGCAGCATGGTGCCGTGCTGGTCACCAAGAATCTGAATCTCCACGTGCCGGGGCTTTTCCACAAACTTTTCGATGTAGATGCCGGCATTCCCGAAGGCAGCTTCGGCTTCGGCGGTTGCCTGCTGCCAGGCGGTTGAGAGGGAGAGATCATTGGCGGCCACCCGCATGCCCTTGCCGCCACCACCGGCGGTGGCCTTGAGCAACACGGGAAAGCCAATTTCCTTGGCAACCTTCAGCGCCTCTTTCTCACCGGAGAGCAGCCCGGGGCTGCCGGGGACAGTCGGCACGTTCGCCTCGCGGGCGAGAGCGCGGGCGGAGTTCTTGTCACCCACTCGCTCCATGGCCTCGGGCGTCGGGCCGATGAATCCGATATCACACGACCGGCAGACCTCAGCGAAGTGCGAGTTTTCCGAGAGGAACCCGTAGCCGGGGTGGATGGCCTGTACGTTGCCGATTTCAGCAGCGCTGATCACCCGGTCGATCCGCAGGTAGCTGTCGGCTGCCTTGGCAGTGCCGACGCAGATCGCTTCATCGGCGAGATTCAGATAGGGGGCGTCGCGGTCGGCCTCGCTGTAGATCGCCACCGTTTCAATGCCGAGTTCACGGCAGGCACGGATGACCCGGAGGGCGATCTCTCCACGGTTGGCGACCAGGATGCGGTTGAACATAGTCTTCCTGATGGAGGGTGAGCGGGATTGTGCCACCGCTGGGTGGCTCGGCGATCAACTCCCCTGAGCTCAGGAATCGCTGCGATCAGGGAGAGGCTGACTGACCGGTGACAGGTGAACGGTCAGGCGGTGGGATCGACCTTGATCAGCGGCTGGCCGAACTCGACCGGAGCGTTGTTCTCAACAAGGATCGCCACAACTTGGCCCGATACCCCTGCCGGAATTTCGTTGAAGACCTTCATCGCCTCAACGATGCAGACCGTTTTCTCTGGGCCGATCCGGTCGCCGACTTTGACGAACGGAGGGTTGTCGGGGCTTGAGGACTGGTAGAAGGTGCCGACCATGGGGCTCTTCACCACCACCATGTGTGCATCGGCAGCCGCCGCGGCTGGCGCCGCAGCCTGGGCCGGTGCCGCCGGGGCAGGAGCGGGGGCGACGGGTGCTGAGTAGGAAACGACTTCGCCGCCCCGCTTGATGCGAACCGCACTGTCGGCCTGCTTCAGATCGATCTCGGTGAGATCGTGTTCCTTCATCAGGTTGATCAGTTTGCGGACTTTACGGACGTCGAAGACGTCGATTGATGGCTGGGACCCGCTCATGGCGTCCGGTACTCCTCGGGCGTCGGGGGGAATGGTGTCGTGGTGATTATGGCCTTGGATGGCACGGTACGGCCCGAACACTTCCGAGAGTTGGGCAGCACCCAACGAACGCGAAAGTGACCGAAACAGGCCGGATTTCGCCAGAAGGTAGCCCTTTTGGGTCGATTTCGTCAAGGTAGGGGGCAATTCGGGGGCTTTCATCTTGGCGCCCGCATAATCAGACGAAGCGAACCGTTCTCGGCCGAAAGGGCCAATCGGAGGCATCGAGCATGGCAGACCGCACTCCATCGCCACCTGCATGGACGATTCCTGCTGATCTACCGCCGCTGCCGTCCCGCCGTCGCGAGTCAACAAAATATGACCACGGCCGGGTGGTGGTGGTGGCTGGCAGTCGGGGCATGGCCGGGGCGGCGGCTCTCGCATCGATGGCCACCCTCAGAAGTGGGGCGGGGCTGGTCGAGGCG
>JBDQOY010000087.1:0-16039 GCA_040260935.1 Pirellulales bacterium | reverse complement strand
TGATTGGTCTGCCCCCAGACCGGGTTGGTGGTCTCGTGCAGGTACATTGCCTGGGGCACATTCGACTTCCCCACGACCACGCCGCCCAACGCCCGCAGGCGACTGACAATCGGTGAATCGACCGTATCAATGACGTCACGCCGGGCAGGAATGCCCAGCGTTGTCCGCAAACCCTGCACAGCGAAGCATTCCTTTACGCTCACCGGAACGCCGGCCAGCGCCGCATCACGGTCGAGGCCGGGGAGACTCCGCGCAGCCTCAACATGGTCGACCTGCACCAACGCGTTGAGCCGGCCATGCGTCTCTCCAAATCGACGGCGGTGCTCCGCGAGCACCTCGGCCGGGTCAATGCTGCCGTCCTGCACCGCCCTGACGATCTCAGTCGCTTTGTCCAAGGCTCTCCTCGGGTGGTTTTCTTTGGTCTGCGAGCCGACGATCGGGAGCAGTCCAGGGGGTGGCTTGGAGTGCTCGGGCATCAGCACGCTGCTGGTGGCTCCGCCGACAGGCCGTGAACCGGGCCGTATCGCCGGTAGAGGCTCTCCACAAGAAACCGCTCGCTGACCGGTTCTCCCGATACCTCAGCCACAATCTCGTCAGAGGTACGGGTTCGGCCCAGGGCGTGCACCTCGCGCCGCAGCCAGTTCAGCAACGGCTGGAATTCACCGCGGGCAATCTGCTCGTCCAGGTCCCCCAACGCCCGCTCGGCAGCCGCCATCAACTGGGCTGAGAACAGGTTGCCAAGCGTGTAGGTGGGAAAGTAGCCGATCAGGCCGGCCGGCCAATGGATGTCCTGAAGCACCCCCTCGGCAGCGGACGGTGGTCGCAGGCCGAAATCAGCTTCGAACCGTTCATCCCAGGCTCCAGGAAGGTCGGCGACCGGCAGGTCCCCTGTGATCACCGCCCGCTCCAAATCAAACCGCAACATGACATGCAGGTTGTAGGTGACCTCATCTGCCTCGACGCGAATACAACTCGGCTGCACGGTGAGCACTGCCGCTGCGACATCGGCAGGAGTTGCCTCCGCAAGTGCTGCGGGAAATGCCGACCTGGCAGCCGGAAAACACCACTCCCAGAACTGAGCCGACCGGCCGACCAGATTTTCCCAGAGCCGTGACTGTGATTCATGAATGCCCAACGATGCCGCCTCACCAGGGGGCAGACCAAACCAGCCGGGCGGTAGCCCCTGTTCGTAGAGTCCGTGCCCGGCTTCGTGCAGCACGCTGTAGAGAGCGGTCGGCAGGAAGTGCTCGTCCCACCGAGTGGTCAGGCGACAGTCATGCGGTCCGAGCGTTGAGCAGAATGGATGGGCAGTCGTGTCGAGGCGACCACGCTGAAAATCAAATCCGATCGCGGCAGCCGTTGCCTCAACAAACGTCCGCTGGGATGACAACGGAAACGGCCCTCGCAGGATGGCATCCGTTGGCCGGGTCGCTGACTCGACACAGGCTTGCACCAAGGGAACGATCGCCGCCCGCAACCGGGTGAACCGCTGCTGCACGGCTCGCCAGTCAGCCCCCGGCTCATAGTCATCCAGCAGGGCATCGTAGGGCTCGAGATCAGGCCGTTGGCAGGCGGCCAATTCACGCTTCAGCGCAAACATCCTTTCGAGATGGGGGGCCATCTGCTGCCAGTCTGCCGCTGCCCGGGCCTGGGACCAGGCCTGCTGGGCCTCGATTCCGGTGCGGGCGAGCGCCTCCACCAGCCGGCCGGGAACCCGGGACTGCTTCACGAAATCTTCGTGGAGACGCCGAATGGTCGCCTGAACGGCCCGAGGCCCCGTGTTCACTAGGTCGCTCTCAACGAGTTGCTGGAGCCGCTCGCCTTGCGGTGCGGCAGTTCGACGGGCATGCACGATCGCGGCAAGGGCAGCTGCCTGCTCTGCCCGAAATTCCCCCGCTGCCTGCGGCAACAGGGTCTGCTCATCCCATTGCAGCAGGGAATCGACCGTCCCCAGTAATGCCACCCCCCGGGCATGCTCGCAGGCAGCCACAAAAACGTCCGCATCCACACTGCCCACGACTGCTGCCTTGAACAGGTCTGTCGGGGTGGTGGAATCGCGTTGTGCATCTGTTTCCATCTCGTCCTCCGGTCACAGGGGTGACGGCCGCCAGATGGCGGCCTGCTACCTCAGGGTATGCTGTCATGCTGCGGGCGGACAATCCAACACCGCTCCCACCCCACCAGGAACCATCCTCATGCTCGACGCGTTGGTCATCGCTGCCCACCCAGATGACGCTGAATTGAGCATGGGAGGCACCATCAGCCGGATGCTCGAGGACGGCCTCCGGGTTGGCATTCTCGACCTGACCGACGGCGAACCGACTCCGCTGGGCAGCCCCACCATCCGCCAGCAAGAAACAGCCGCGGCGACCGCCGCCTTGGGGATCGAATGGCGGGAGAACCTCGGCTTGCCAAATCGCCGGCTCCGAGCGACTCTCCCGGCCCGAGCGGCAGTCGCGGGGGTCATTCGCCGTACCCGACCGCGGTGGCTATTCACGCACTACTGGGTCGACGCGCATCCCGATCACAACGCCGCCTGCCGGCTTGTCGAAGCAGCACGGTTCTGGGCCAAACTGACGAAGTCAGACCTGCCCGGCGACCCCTGGCACCCCGAGCGGATCTACCACTTCTGGAGCGTGCACCTGAAGGCTCTGCCGCGGCCCGCTTTTGTCGTTGACATCACGACTACCCGAGACCGTAAGCATGCGGCGATCGCCTGTTATGCCAGCCAGTTTCCCGACACCGCGGCCGCCCCGACCGTTCCGCAACGCGTGGCCGCTGGCGATGCCTGGTGGGGATCGATGATCGGCACGCTTGCCGGAGAGCCGTTCGCCTGTCGCGAGCCGATCGGCCTTCGCGGATTTGGTGACCTACGCTGACTTTCCCGACAGGGGGGGCCATCCGCAGGGGGAAGATCGGGGCAGCCTGCCGGTCTGGAGCGTCTGGTCGGCCGCCGCTTCCTGGCAACCAGGTCGCTCTGCTTCGGTGAGGCCAACTTCGCGGGGACTCGTCGAGAAGGCTGGCGGTTCAGCCACACAGCAACCGATACGACCATGGGGTGGGATTGCTGTCCATTTCCCCTCGTATTCGTTGGCCCGTCCCGCCCGCATCCGCCGGAAGGAAACAGACCGATGGCCTCTCGTGATATCAATGTCGTCGCACTGGTCAAGGGTGGCGAACGGTACGTGTTTCTGTACGACGACGACAGCCGGGCCGAGGCGTTGCGGACGATCAGCCGGTATGCCGCCAACCCAGACCTGAGTTTCTCGTGGTATGACGCGTCGGTACTCAGCCAGAAGATTCGCCAGAGTTCCCCGCGGTCACGCCGTGAAGGAATCGCGCCACGGGTTGATCGCCGCGCCTAACCCTTCGTGAACCGTCGCCCTCCGACAGAGGCCACGACTTGGCACGACCTGTCCTATGGTTGACCACGCAACTGACGAATTCGATCAAACTTTAAATCGGTACCTCCGGTTTCTCACCGCCGCGCGAGGCGGCTCTGGGCACACCGTCAAGGGCTACCGGGAAGACCTGTTGCAACTGGTCGACTATCTCCGCGAAGCCGGCTGCCGCCGACCGGCTGATGTCTCAACGGTCCTCCTCCGTCGCTACGCCGCTGGCCTGCATGAAACCGGCTATGCGGCAGCGACCATTGCCCGCAAGCTGGCCAGCATTCGGAGCTTCTATCGATTTGGCCACCGGGAAGGCTGGATCAGCACCAACCCTGCCCTCCCACTGCGGAGCCCCAAGCGAGGCCGCAGTCTGCCGAAATTTCTCACCGGTGAAGAGATCGGCCGCCTTCTGGCTGCACCACCAGCAGGTAGCGATGCCGGCCTCCGCGACCGGGCCATTCTGGAACTCCTCTACTCAGCCGGCCTGCGAGTGGCCGAACTGGCCGCCACGAGTGATCCCGACCTCGATCTTGATGCCGGGACGGTGCGGGTCCGGGGAAAGGGACGCCGGGAACGCTTGGGGATTGTCGGCTCACATGCCCGCCAAGCCCTTTCCCGCTGGCTCGACGTGCGGCACCGGCTTGGCCGACCCAAGAAACCAGATGGATCCAAGCCCTTGTTCATCAACCGCTTTGGTGGACGGCTGACGGCCCGCAGTGTCGGCCGCCTCTTGGAAAAGCATCTTGCCGTAGCCGGACTCAGCGGCCGGGCCAGCCCACACACGCTGCGGCACAGTTTTGCCACCCACCTTCTCGACGCCGGGGCTGACATTCGCAGCGTCCAGGAACTGCTGGGGCACAAAAGCCTTGTGACAACGCAGATCTACACCCACGTGACAACCCGCAAACTTCTTGAGGCGTTCGACAAGGCCCATCCCAGGGCCCGCTGAACAGGCCACAGGCCCCATTCAGACTGGGCCCCGATCAGACAATGCCCCGGCGAACGGCCCAGACCGCCGCCTGCGTGCGATCGCTAACAGCCAGTTTGCGGAGGATGTTTTGCACATGCTCCTTGACAGTCTCAACACTAATCGTCAGGGACTGGGCAATCTCCTTGTTGGAAAGCCCCAAGGCCATGTGCCGTAGAACCTGCATCTCTCGCTGCGTCAGCGGGATGTCAGGATCGGGCGTTGCCACCCGATTGGCCATCGTTGTTGCCACTCGTCGCAGTTCACCCGCCCGCATTGGTAGTTGGCCGGTGGCAGCCCCAGTGATTGAGTCGATCAGCTCCTGCCGATTGCAGCCCTTCAGCATGTAGTCATGGGCGCCGGAGGCAACCGCCCGGGCCACGTAGGTTGGGTTGTCAAACGTAGAGAGCATGACACAGCGAACATTCGGCATGTCGGCCCTGATTTTTTCCAGTGCCGAGAGACCGTCCATGCCGGGGTGCATCCGGATGTCGAGCAGCACAACATCGGGCTTGTGCTTCTTGGTAAGCTTAACGGCCTCTTCTCCGCTCTTGGCTTCGCCAACGATGGTGACCTCACTCCCGTCAAGCAGAGTGACCAATCCTCGGCGGACAACTTCATGATCGTCGGCGATCACCACGCGGACTGTATCACTGGCCTTCATATATGCTCAAACTCCAAAGATGATTCGCTTCATACACCTGAAACTGCGGGGCAGATGTCGCCATTGACGCGTTTATCGACGCCCGACCAACCGTGCCACCGAGCAACTTTAACGCGATTCCCTTCAACCAGGTGCCTGGCAAGGGGCTTTTCGCGACCATCACCACTATACCCCGATTCAAAGAATTTGAACTGGCTACTCCAAAAGTGGGCCACTTCTGGGTGCCTCACCCCCGCCCGCCCTCTGTTTCATCGGGGATTCCTTGCCGCATCAGGTTAAGCATGGGGCCCGCCCCTTGGTCAAGTAATTCACTGGCCACTTGGCGGCCGAGCAACGCTGCCGCCTCGACCGTATCGACGGAGGCACTTGCCGCTGCCGTGACAGAAGTAACAACGGCATGTTCCATCGCCAGAACCCGTCCACCGAGGTGCAATTGACCATCGGACTCAAATCGTCCCCAACTGCCAATGGGTGCCAGACATCCACCGGCAAGGGCGGCCAGCAACGCCCGCTCAGCCACGGATGCCAGATGGGTCGCAGGGTGGTCGAGAGGCTTGAGAAGCTGCCGCATTCGGTCGTCGTCGGCTCGAATCTGAATCACCAAGGCCCCCTGGGCCACTGCTGGCCAGAAGTCGGGTGGCTGCAGGATTTCACTGATCCGAGCCTCGTGACCGAGTCGGCCCAACCCGGCCGCAGCCAAAATAACGGCGTCGAGGCTGCCATCATCGACGCGGGCAAGCCGGGAATCGACATTCCCGCGGATTGGCACGATGGTCAGATCAGGCCGCAGCGCCTGCAGTTGCACCCGCCGCCGGATACTCGCGGTGCCAACCGTTGCCCCCGGAGGCAGTTCCCGCAGGCCACCACCGTCCCGGCTGACCAGCACATCAAACGGCACCGCCCGCTCCGGAATGCAGAACAGGTCGAGCCCCGGAGTGGTCGCGGTCGGCAGATCCTTGAGACTGTGCACAGCGGCATCAATGCGGTGCTCGAGAAGGCTTCGCTCAAGTTCCCGAACAAAGACACCGTCGTCACCAATCCGGGCAATCGGCACGTCCTGCCGGATGTCGCCCCGGGTCGCGATGCGGACCTCTTCTGCATCATGGCCGAGCCCGCGAATGCGTTCGATCATCTGGCCTGTCTGGGCCCGCGCCAGTTGGCTGCCTCGGGTTCCGATTCGCAGCGGCCCGGGCTCGGCTTCTGCATGATCGGCTCGGCTGGGTGCTTCCATGGGATTCCTACGTGTTGGCTACGGACTCGAGGACGGGGGCACCGGGAGCAGGTGGCCTGGCAGTATCGCTCACGGGAAGCGATCGCCATGCCCAAAATCATCCGACGATTCAGCCCGGGCAATGGCCGCAGCGTAGACGACCGACACGCCCGACTCCAACAGCACGCGCGAGGCCGCGGCCAGCGTCGCCCCAGTGGTCACAACGTCATCGACTAGGAGGACCCGGTGGCCGGGTAGGTGGCGGCCCCGACGGCAAAAACTACCTGCCACATTTCCCGGTCGGGACGCTGCCGGCAGACTGCGTTGCAGGGGCGTGAATCGCTTCCGAGAAAGGGCGTTCTTCCGAGGCACCCGCAGCAGCCGGGCCAGCTGGCCAGCAAGGACCCCGGCCGCATTGGTTCCACGGACAAGCCGACGCCGCCAGTGCATGGGGATTGGCACCACTGCGTCACAGGCCATCGCTGCGAAGGCTTCGTGCCTCTCCGCCAGCAAGATTGCCAGCTCCTCAGCAAGTTCTTCTCCCGCCGGACGCTTGGCTCGCAGCACGGCATCACGGAGCCGATCGGTGTATCCGCCGAGCACGACCAGCCGGCGCCAGGGAGGCTCATCCACCTGCAACCGCCGGGTCAGCTGGCGGCAGCCGGGGCAGTTCTCTCCACCCAGCCCACGCTCCCCGCAACGGTCGCAGCGGGCTCCGTCTCCGCAGAGATCGAGCCGGCAGCCGGGGCACAGCCGTGTTGACAGACGGTCTCCGCCGTGTGAACTCGGCAATTCAACCCCGCAGACGATGCAGGCCGCCGGAAAGATGAGTTGCCCAGCCTCTGTGGCCAGGGCCTCTGCCCAGTTCCTGCAAATCGCCCAGACCGACGGTGGCGGGGGTCCTTGAGAGTCCATGGTCAAGTCAGGAGAGGAAGGACGCGGACACCAGAATTGACGCTGACCAACAGCCTACCTATCTTTCGCCCCCCCGGCATCCATTCCTCCAGCGGCCTGGCTCCATGCTGATTGACCGCTACCTTGTCCGTGCCCAACTCCAGGCGTTTTGCATCGTCTTCCTGAGCCTTGCTGGGCTCACGTTTGTGATTGATGCTTTCACCAATCTCGAGGAATTCATCAGTTATGGCGAAGAGGCCGGCGGGCTGGCAAAGGTGCTGGGCCAGTACTACGGGTATCGATTGATTTCCTTTTTCGATGCCACCAGCCCAGTGATCGCCCTAGCGAGTGGCATGTTCGCCCTTTCCTGGCTTGAGCGGCACAATGAACTGACGGCCTTGCTGGCAGCAGGTGTCACGCGTTGGCGGATTGCTCGCCCGGCCATCTTCTTCACCGCAATTGTCAGCCTGCTGGCCATGACCAACCGCGAGGTGATCCTGCCCTCGATCCGGACCGAGATCTCCCGCAATGCGCAGGACCTCAGCGGCAAGACGGAAAAATCGTTCGAGGCCCGGTATGACCACCAGACCGAGATCTTGTTTCGCGGCCGAACCTACCAGGAACTTTCCCGGCGGATCGACGCGCCAAGCCTCCTGATGCCTCCCCTGCTAGCCGACTACGGCCCCCAGATCGATGCGGAAACCGCCATCTGGAAGGCGGCCACTTCAAGCCATCCGGCAGGCTACCTCTTGCGGAGCGTGGAGAACCCGCCCGATATCGACCGGCTACCGCCGCTCGAGCTTGATGGGAAAACCGTGGTCAGCACCTTAGCCTCGGCTGACTGGCTGAAACCGCAGCAGTGTTTTGTCGCCAGTGACGTCACCTTTGAGCAAATGATTGGCTCAAGCAACTGGAGCCTTTACTCATCAACTCCGGAATTGGTGCGAGCGATCGCCAACCCCAGCCTAGGTGTCGGGGCCGATGCCCCCCTCCGAGTTCATGCCCGCTTTGTTGCTCCTTTTCTCGACATGTCGCTGGCATTGCTCGGTATTCCGTTGGTGGTCGGCCCGAGCCGTCGCGGCGTTTTCGTGGCGGTTGGCCTCTGTGTGCTGATGACCGTCATCTTCTTTTTGACCACGCTCGGCTTTCATTCGCTGGCAACCAGTTACGTTCTGGGCCCTTCTCTCGCCGCCTGGGGGCCGCTGTTGCTGCTCGCGCCACTCGCCGCCTGGCGGGCACAGCCGATGTGGGAATAAGCCGGCGACGACAACGCCGGAAAAACCCCGCCAAGTGCGCCAAGCCCTCAGGCTGCAGAGACTTCCTGATCCTGCCGTTTTAGCCAAGCCTTTTTTCTCGACCCGAACCGCCTCTTCTGCCGATGGTAACAAAGGACAGGATGAGGTGATCCTCGTCCTCCCGACAGCGCGGAGGATCCGCCCGTCGGGCTGATGACCGGCAAAGGAGTGCCTGAGCGATGCGGATCAACACCACGCGATTTGGACGCATTGATGTCGATGCGGCTGACCTGCTGACTTTTCCGAGTGGCCTGCCCGGCCTTGAACATTGCCGCGAGTGGGCCTTGCTGGCCGACGCCGACAACGACGCATTGGGCTGGCTGCAGAGTACCGCCCGTGGCGATATCGCCATCGCGGTGGTCAGTCCGCGACGGTTCGTGCCGCAGTATCAGGTGCGGATTCCCCGCAGTGAGTTAACGCCGCTGCGGCTGCACGACATCCGCCAGGCGCAACTCGTCGTGGTGGTCGGCAAAAACCGCACAGGCCTCACCCTCAACCTCAAGGCTCCAATTGTCATCAACCTTGAAGACCGTACAGGTCGGCAAGTCGTTGCCAGTGGTGACCTGCCAATGCAACATCAACTCGATACAAATCTGACAGCGCTGAAAAAGAGCGCATAATTCGACGACAGCCGACGCGGAGGATTGTCGGCGAGGAAAGAATTCAGGAAGGACCCCTGCCATGCTCGTGCTCTCCAGACAACGCGATGAAAGCATCATGATCGGCGACAACATCGTCGTCACGATCGTGGACATTCGGGGAGACAAGGTGCGGCTGGGGATCAATGCCCCCTCCGAAATCCCGGTCCACCGGCAAGAGGTCTACGAGGCAATCCAGCGGGAGAACTTGCAGGCATCCGCGCTCGCTCCGGAAGAGACTCAGGGGCTTGGCAAACTCGCTGCCCGTCGCACCGCGAAATAGTCTGCCTGACGACGCCACCGCGTGCCGTTGAGCATGTCTGGCATGAGGAGAAGCCCGTCGCACTGTTTCGCGATCGGGATCTCCACCGCCCCCGCCTCCCGCCACCTTCTTGCTGGGAGAGGGCAGCCGCCGCACCTGCCTGTCACGAACTGCCGTGGTACCCCAGGTGCTGAGCGGGCCCCGGCTGGCCGCTCAGGCGTGAAGCCGGCAGGATGCCGGAACCATCGAGGCGAGAGCGGCACCTGCCGCGAACGCCCCGCAAG
This sequence comes from Pirellulales bacterium, assembly GCA_040260935.1. GTDB lineage: Bacteria > Planctomycetota > Planctomycetia > Pirellulales > UBA1268 > UBA1268. The sequence goes on along the minus strand of JBDQOY010000087.1, from coordinate 6,433 downwards.
CCTGAGCGGGCCATGGATGGCCGCTCAGGCGTGAAGAAAGTACTCCGGCTCGTTCCCCGCCCGCCACTTGATGTTGCACCCCAGGCTCGGCCGCTGTGGCTCTGGAATCGGTTGCCCGCCGAGGACAGCATCAATGGCTCGGCGGAGATCTGCACCGGTCACCGGAATCCCACTGTCGGGCCGACTCTCATCAAGCTGCCCCCGGTAGACGAGCCGCTGCTCGCCGTCAAACAGATAGAAGTCAGGGGTACAAGCCGCTCGGTAGGCCTTGGCAACCTCCTGCGTTTCGTCGAACAGGTACGGAAACGGATAGCCCCGCTCCTCGCTCTCACGCACCATCTGCTCGGGAGAATCAGCCGGTTGGGTCGCGACATCGTTGGAACTGATCGCAACCACACCAATCCCCTGCGGCATGACATCACGCCCGAGCGCTGCCAACTGGTCTGCCACATGCTTCACGAAGGGACAGTGATTGCAGAGAAACATCACGACGGTCCCCCGCGTCCCAGCGACATCAGCCAGCGACAGGCAGCGGCCATCGACATTCATGAGGGAGAAATCTGGGGCGGCAGTTCCAAGGGGAAGCATCGTGCTGGGGGTGCGAACCGTCGTCAGGACTCCTGTGAGCAGGGAAGTGGGACTCGTATTTAGCTTGGGGCCCGGCACGCCGTTGCCTTAGTGATGCTGATGCAGAAACAGGCGACAGGCATTGGCGGTTGTCGCCGCCGCCAGCGTCTCCAGAGACTCACCTCGGGCAATCGCCAGGCAGCGGGCGGTGTGAATGACATGCCCCGGCTCATTGCGGCGACCACGCAGAGGCTCGGGAGAGAGAAAGGGGCTGTCAGTCTCGATCAACAACTTATCGAGTGGCACTGTCTGGGCCACCTGCCGCAGGTTATCTGCCGAGCGAAAGGTGACCATGCCGGCAAAGCCGAGAGAGCAACCCAAGCCAATCGCCTCTGCCGCTTCCTCCTCTGTACCGGTAAATGCGTGCAGGATCGCTGTGAGCGGACCGTGGCGAACCGCTGCGGCGAGCATATCGAGAACATCACGCGTGCTTTCACGCGTGTGAATGACAAGGGGCAGGCCGAGTTTCTGCGCAAGGCGGATATGCCGCTCAAAGTAGTCTCGCTGCAGATCGGGCGGGGCTGCGTCCCGATACCAGTCAAGCCCCGTCTCACCGACGGCAGCCACTTTTCCGGAAACGACCAACCGGGTGATGCGGTCCCACTCGTCAGGATCGACCTCGGCGACATCGTTGGGATGAATGCCTGCCGCACAGACCAGTCCAGGCTCAGCCTCGCAGAGGCGGGCTGCTGCCTCACTGTCAGCTGCTCGGGTGCCGATCACCGTCATGCGAGTCACGCCCGCAGCACGCGCCCGAACCAAAACATCGCTGAGATCGTCCCCGTACCGCATGGGGTCGAGGTGGCAGTGGCTGTCGTAAAACTCCATGGTGTTTCAGGCGGGTACGCCCGCTCGCCTCCTGACCCTCGCATCACGCTGGCTGCAGGCTCACTCAGCCGCAGAACCAGCCGCTGGAGATGGCGGCCGTCGGCGTTGAGCCGCCTGTTGCCGCAGCATATCGACCTGCACGCCGAGGGCTGTCCGGCTTTCACGGATACATTCCGCCACCCGACCGGCCATGTCGCCACCATGGGCAACTGCCAGATCAGCATCCTCAAGGAGCCTGTCAGATTCCATCTGCTGCTGCTCAAGATCCTTCAAAACACGGGTCAGCAGGAAGCCCAGATCAGCATCATGCCAGCCGGTGTAGGCAAGCGGAAATGCTGTGAGTGGCAATTCAAACTGCTCAGCAATGAGGATCGTCTCCGCCCGGTCAATCAGATTCTTTTGTTCGGCGACGACATCGGCCAGGGTCAGCTTGAGGGACTCGTCACCACGATAGGTCCAGATACCCGAATCCGCGAGATACATCAGCGGTGACTGCCGAAGACGGCGAATCATCCTGACCAGCACTTCCCGGGAAACCCGGCGGGAATCGTACGTTCTCATATCGCCTTCTCCGGCATCCCGAGCAGAACCAGCCCGGCATCACACCCTCTCAGGACAGCACTTCTCATGACGCAATCACCCCCGCCAGTTGCGCTGCCGCATAGAGCCCCGACCAGAAAACTCCGAGGATCACAACTGGCACAACCAAGCCTGTCACCAACGCACCCGAGAGCGACACCAGCGGGAATGGCTCAGCCACGCGATCCTCCGGCAACGGCTCGACGGTCATCACCCTAAGAACCCGCAGGTAGTAAAAAAGGCTGATCACCGTATTGAGACCACCAATAACCAGCAGGGAGAGCATCAGCGGACGCTCTGCGCCTGCGATAATCGCATCTACCAGCGAAGAGAAGACCAGGAACTTCGCCACAAAGCCAGCGAGGGGCGGCAGGCCAATCAGGCTGACCAGAACCACCGCCATGGCGACCACAATGCCGGGGCTCGTGCGGATTAACCCAGCGTAGGCAGCAATTTCTTCACTTCGCAAACGATTCCGCAAGAGCGCAACAATGCCGAACGCTCCAAGATTCATGAAAAGATACGTGGCCAGGTAAAAGGCTACGGCAGTGATGGCATCGCGTGCACCGGCAGGTGTGCTCACCGCCATCGCGACCGCCGCAGCGACTGCCATCATGAGATACCCAGCATGGGCAATGGTGGAATAGGCCAACAGCCGCTTCATATTTGTCTGGCCGTAGGCGGCCAAATTGCCAAAGGTGCAGGTGACGGCCGCCAGTAAACCAATCGTGTAGACGACAAAATGGCGGGAATCAGCAAGCGCCGTCGCCGTGGCGACAGCTGCAGATTCAGCCAGGCCCGCGGGCACTGAAAAGGCGAATGCGACCCGCACCAGCAAAGCGACTGCTGCCGCCTTGCTCGCCACGGAGAGAAACGCCCCCACCTCTGCAGCGGCCCCTTCGAAGACATCGGGGCACCAAAAATGAAACGGCACTGCCGACAACTTAAAGGCCAGCCCAACCGTAAGCATGAGCCCCCCGAGACAGAGCACCATCGCACTCCCGCTCGTGCTTCCAGCAGACATCACCCGGGCCAGTTCGCTGGAGACGGCCGGAAGTTGCAGGGTTCCAAGGAGACCGGCAATCAGACTAATGCCGTAAAGCATGACGCCAGCAGTTCCGGCGCCGTACACCGCATACTTCAGCGCCGCTTCTGAACTTGCTGGCCGTCCCTTGAGCATCCCGGCGAGGACGTAGGACGGCACGCTGGCCATCTCAACCGCCATGAACACCATCAGCAGGTGATTCGCCGAAGCCATCAGACACATTCCGAGCGAACTCCCAAGCACCAACGAATAGAAATCGGCACCATCTTCCCGGTCAGGGATTCCCGAGAGTTTCGTAAGCAGGACATACAGCAGCAGAAAGCCAGTCAGGACCATCCGCAGGAAGGCCGTGAAGGCATCGAACACGAGGAGCCCGCCAAACAGTTCCTGCCGCCCACCCGCAGTTCTAAGAATCGCCTCGCCAGGCAGCCCCCCCAGCCCCGTGAAGTCAACATAGGCATACCATGCCGCAAAGCAGACGCCGCCGAAGGCAATCAGTCCAGAGTCAAGACGCCGGAGCAGAGGCAGCATCCGACAGAGCAGCAACAGAATGATCGTGAGCACAAGGCAGAGTTCGGGCCGGAACCGAGGCAGTGAAATACCAACGGTATCGGTGAAGAGTTCGCTCAGCAGCGTGCCGATGTTCAACGCAGGATGCACCAACAGGTTCCTTTCATTCGCCACAACAGATTGGGCTACTCAGAGAGCATTGCCCGCCAGGGCTCACTGCCCCCCCGACTTTGCAGTCACCAGATCGGTCAGGCCGGCAGCAGGCTGCGGCTTATCAACGGCCCCGGCCGCATCAGCCACCACCATCTTGCGAGCCCCATCATTCACATCACGAGTCCACTCTGCCAGCGTCGCCACCTGTCGGTTCACTGATGGCGTCACATACTGAAACAGCGACTGAGGCGCAACGCCAAAGACAATCGCCAGGAAGACCAGCGGCGTGGCAATCGAGAGTTCCCGGGACGTAATCGGCGTCAACGCCTCCTCATGGGGGCCGCGATACTCTGCCCCCAGGTAGACCCGCTGGATGGCCCAGAGGATGTAGGCCGCCGTCAGGATGACCGTGAAGGCCGAGATGACAGCCAGCACCGGGCTGTAGTTCCAACTCGAAAGCGTCACGAGCACCTCACCGATAAACCCACAGAGGCCGGGCAGTCCGAGACCCGCAAAGAAGACCGCGGCAGCCAACCCGCTGTAGACCGGCATTTTCCCGAAGATGCCGCCGAACTCTTGAAGGTTTCGATGATGAACGCGGTCGTAGAGCACACCCACCATGAAGAACATGCCCGCCGAACTGATTCCGTGGGCAAGCATCTGGAACATCGCCCCGTTCACGCCCATCGCCCAGAATTCCCAGCGGTATTCCTGGCCCGCGACCGCACTCCAGACGCCGAGACCGAGCATGACATAGCCCATGTGGCTGACCGAACTGTAGGCAACCATCCGCTTGAAGTCGGTCTGCGCAAGAGCCGCGAACGCTCCATAGACCATCGACACCACACCGACCCCACAGACGAGCCAAGCCAGGGACAGGCCTGCCCCCGGGCAGATCGGATAGCAGATCCGCAGGATGCCATAGCCGCCGAGTTTGAGCAGGACACCTGCCAGAATCATGGAAATCGGCGTTGGTGCCTCAACGTGGGCGTCGGGCAGCCAGGTGTGAACGGGCACCACAGGAACCTTGATCACAAACCCGATCAGCAACAGCAGGAACGCCCAGGTCTCAAGGCTCATGTCCAGCCAGACCGTGGTGGCTGCAAAGGGCGACTGAGGCAACTGCCCTACCGCAGCGAGAGCCATGAGGTTGAACGTATGCACCGCCCCTTCCGCCGACCTGATTGAGGCGATCTCGTCGACCGCAGTGGCCGGGTGCACCACATGCGTCGCAATCAATTGCTCATCCGACAGCAGCCTGACGTCACTGGTGAAGTACAGCATCAGGATCGCGATCAGCATCAGGACACTGCCCAGCAGCGTGTACAAAAAGAACTTGATCGCCGCATATTCCCGACGCGGACCGCCCCAGACGCCAATGAGGAAATACATCGGCAGCAGCATGACTTCCCAGAAGACATAAAAGAGGAAGAAGTCGAGCGACACGAACACGCCCAACATGCCGGTCTCAAGCAGCAAAAAGAGCACATGGTAGGCCTTCACATGTTTGCTGATCGGCCAACTCGCGGCTGCGGCAAGCATGGACAAGAACGTGGTAAGCACCACGAGGGGCATGCTGATCCCATCGACGCCCAGCAGGTACTCAATCCCAAAGGAATCGATCCAGGAAAGCTTGACCACGTTCTGCATGGCCGCTTCCCCCACCACAAACTGCCCGGGGCCGACGGCACCAAACAGTTGAGGAACGGCCATCCACAAAGAGAGCAGGAAGACAACAGCCGTGGTGGCCAGGGTAATCCAGCGAATCGCCTCCTCACGGGCCTTCGGCACGATCGGCAAAGACAGCAATGCCGCCACGAGGGCGGGCAGAAAGACGATCAGGGTGAGGGGCCAGAAAGCCGGGTTCTCGGGAGCGAGCATGGTGGGACGTTCCGTGATCAGCGGGGGAAAGGTGTGTGTGAGCCTAAGAGCAACGAGGGGCTATCCGGCCAGGGAGGTCCGAAACAGCAAGGTCGCCAACACAAAGATGGCTACCGTTCCGACAACAATGAACATGACGTATTGACGCAACCGACCTGTCTGCAACTGCTTCAGTTCCAGACCGACGCTCCAGGTGATCTGCCCAGCGGCATTGACGAGACCATCAACCACCGCCCGGTCAAACCAGGCATCGATGCCGGCGATTCGCTTGGCGGCCCAGGCCAGCCCGTTGATCAACCGATCAATCACCAACCGGTCAAAGCCGCTGACGACCCGAGCAATCCGCAGAGCGGGCTGCACGAAGATCGTGTCATACAGTTCGTCAACGTACCAACGATTGACGAGAAACGTGTAAACGGGCCGCACTGCCGCCGCCACACCTGCCGGCGAAACGATCGGCTTGAGGTACATCGCAGCCGCTAAAAGCACGCCGGCAAGCGCCGTCGCAAAAGCCGTCAAGGTGGCCTGCACATGAATTGCGCCGGCATGGCTGTCGTGTTCTGCCGGGATCGTGATCGTCCCGAGCAAATCAGTGGTTGTCAGACTGGCCGCCGTACCTGCTGGCCGAGACTGCTCCAGCAGGCCGCTTACGCCGAACCCACCGGGCAGGGACCAGCCAGCAATGACGGCAAGCACGGCAACGATCATGGAGGCTCCCACCTTTTTCCCGGGGCACCACAAGAGCAGCGGACAAGTTGCGCGCAGGTCTTGAGGCAGGACCCGCCCGCTGCTCTGTGCCCAATTCTGTGT
>JBDQOY010000086.1:0-2850 GCA_040260935.1 Pirellulales bacterium | reverse complement strand
TGTGAGCATGGCAAAATTGCCCGCCTGCTGGGCCTGCTGAGCTTCTTTGAGCAGCTTGGCGACGGTCACCCACGAGGGCGTGCCATAGACAAACGTATTGGTGGCCACCATGTCCTGCAGCAGCTCAGCCGCTTCTTTGTTCTCCGGCATCTGCATGAACATTGCTGCCATGGCCAGGGGATTGCCCGGCTGAGTCTGCTGCGTTGCAAACTCATCAAGTGCCTTCTGAACAGCAGGGAGGTCACGAAGAGCACTGAAGGCGTTGCTGTTGATGAACCGGTCGTACTGCTCACGGCCTCGCAGGGTGGCTGACAGAAAAGCAGCATCGTCTGGCACCACCGCCGCCCCCGGCGTGATCGTCTCAGCCGCGGCTCCGGATGCCACTGCCATGACAGCCATCAGGCCAGCAAGGACCACCGCCACGGGGCCAGACTGCCAGTGACGGCTGCGCAACTGTGACGTGGTCAAACGATTTGCGAAACGTGGACGAGAACCAGTCTGCTGGAACATCAGGAAATCCTTGTTGGGAATCTGGGCCGGGCTGGAATCAAACGGGTGCAGGCACCCACGCTGCCTGGCGGCGACCAAAATTTTCGGCCAGCCGCAAGCCACTCCGACATAGACTACGCGATATGGCCTGCCGGTGAGAACCAGAAAACAGCCTGCCACCCAAACTGCCCGGAAAAGATCGCCTCGTGAACGGTCCCATCCTCCAACTCGGCTCCACCCGCATCGTCGACACCTTCGCCGAGGCATTTCGGCTCCGCTATGGACGGATAGTGGTCACGGCCTATGACGACCACTGGCTCGATGCCGCTCTTGCGGCGGTTTGCGGGTACGGGACAAGCGTGATCGGCTGCGACGCAGAGATTGGCCTGGAGCGTCGCCTGCCGGCGGAGGAAAGCCCTGACGGCCGACCTGCTGCCGCGATCCTTGCCTTCGGGTTTGCCGCTGAGCCACTGGCCAAGGCGATTGCTAATCGGGTGGGCCAGTGCCTGCTTACCTGCCCCACGACGGCTGTCTTCGATGGGCTGCCCGAAAGCAGCGACCGGGCCCCACTTGGCAAGCAGATTCGCTACTTCGGCGACGGTTTTGAAAAAACCAAGGTTTTTGCCGGTCGCCGCTACTGGCGTGTGCCGGTGATGGACGGTGAGTTTCTGGTGGAGGAGACCTGCGGCATCGCCAAGGGCATTGGTGGTGGCAATCTTATTTTGCAGGCGGCATCACTTCCGGCAGCCTTGGCCGCCGCCCGCCGGGCGGTGAGGGCGATTGCCACCATCGCCGGTACCATCACCCCGTTCCCAGGCGGTGTTGTCCGTTCTGGCAGCAAGGTTGGCTCGCGGTACCCCGGCCTACGGGCCTCCACCAATGACGCTTTCTGCCCCGGGCTGGTCGGACGGGTCGAAACCGAACTGCTACCAGGAGTCGAGGCCAGTCTGGAAATCGTCATTGACGGTATCGATGAGCCGGCCATTACGCAGGCGATGGCGGCTGCCATGCAGGCCATTGCCTCCCCAGACGTGCCGGCTATCTCGGCCGGGAACTACGGTGGCAAACTGGGCAAGTTCCATTTTCACCTGCATCAGGTTCTGGCCTCCGCCCCGCAAGAGTAAGCCGCCTGCAGCCGAACCGGCCTTCTGTTGCCAGACCCGGTTTTGGTACTCCCCACAGCGGTCCAGTCCGCCAGTGGCGGTTTTAGCAGGAGGCGAATGATGCAAGAACGTGCGTCGCGACAAGATTTGGTTGTTCCACCCAAGGGCGTCTCAGCGGCGTCGCTCGTGATTGGGGCAATGCTCTGTGGCTTGGCCGGCTTTGCGGTGGTCTGGGTTGCAGGCATCGGACGAACTGTTCCGGCCACCACCATGCCAGCACCTGTCGTGACAACCGGCAACCCGCCGAAGCCTGCCACCTCAACGTCAGATCGTCTGGCCGAGAACCCTATGGCTGAACCACCGACCGGCACCCGTTTCTCCAGCGAATCTCCTGATTACGACCAGGCGGTCCAACCGGCAACCACCTTCGCTACAGCATCGACAAGCCGCTTTTCGGGCCAGCCAGTGGCGTTTGAAGAACCTGCTGACCCAGCAGTTGCCTCTGGTGACGCCAAAGCCACCGAGACCCTCGACCAACCATCGACGGCACTCTCACGATTTTCAAACAAGCAGTTTTCACCGCCAGCACTCACGCCGCCAGCGGTCCCTTCACCAGCGGCCGAACAAACAGAACAGAACGCAGAGCCAACCGCCGCGAAACCCCAAGGCACCCCGGCGCCATCCGCTGATGACGTGACGAAACCAGATGCCGCAGGCTCAGCGGCCACAAAGCCCGAGCAGGAACAGCCCCCCGCTGAGCATGCTGCGGCGGCAGAAGAAACGGCTACGAGCCCCGCTGACCTCACCAGCAATGCCCCCACACCCAGCGAGACAGCAGCGGTGCTGGCAGAGGACTCACTGGTAGCGGACTCGCTGGCTGCCGGAGCCGCCACCGCCGAAGCAGCAAAGACACTGACGACCTCAACACCGCCAGCCGCACCGGCCACCGGCGAGACAACGGCCACGAATCCGAATTCACAGAAGATGGCCTCCGCGGTACCGGCTTCAAAGCCTGATGCCACCGCACCCCCAAAGGCCGTCGCGACGCCTGCAGCAGAGCAGCCTGCCGAAACTGCGGCAGCGGCAACAACCGTCAATGATGAAGCCCCCCTCGCTGCCCCCACCGCACGATCGGCCACCAGCACCGAAACGGTTGCCAGTTCAACCCCGCCTGAGCCAGCTGCAACCATGGCTGCCCCAAAGACGCCCCAAGCCCGGCCGGACGAACTGGTTGATACGTCGCCGACAACACCGAAAC
>JBDQOY010000085.1:0-3209 GCA_040260935.1 Pirellulales bacterium | reverse complement strand
GGCAGTCAGCAAGCCGGTGGCGGCAGTCAGGCCGATGCATCCCAGGGGGCGGGTAGCGGAGGCTCACTGGCCGGAGTCCGCGGCAGCGACTGGGCCAGCTTTGCCACGTCGCAGCGGTATATTCCGCTGACCCGGCCCATCCAGCTTGAGTGTGCGGCGGATGAACTGCGACTGCTCGATGATGCGGGCCGCCGCGTTGTGGTCCGGATTCCGGTCTTCACGCAAACAGTTGATTCGGTTGATGCGCTCGTGGCAGCAGTGCGACGCCGGGTCGACAGCTGGGGGATCGCGGGGGATCGCCTGTACTGGAAACCGGAGTTGATCCTCAGCGAGACGCCTGACGGGAGTGGCCGGCGAGCCGATCTGCAGCAGTTGCTGGCAGGCAGTGGGCTCAACACGCGTCTGAAACAGCGAACTGATGAGATCGAACGGTTGCCGGTTGTGCAGCAGCGTCGGCGCACCGCCCAGATTGAGTCGTCGGCAGCGACCGTGGAGGCAAGGCGATGAGCAGGTTCCGAGCAAAGCAAGACAGTGCGGGTGGACACGATTCCTTTCTCGACATCGTCACCAACATCGTTGGCATTCTGATTATCCTTGTCATGGTGATCGGTGCCCGCGTGCAGTTCCTCACCGTCAAGGCAGTCGACTCACCCACGCCAGAAGTTCTGGAACTTGCGGCAGAAGTCGAACGTCTTGAGGATGCAGTCGTATCGTCGGAGAGTGAGTTGGTGAGCCTGGATGAGGAGGCCCGGCAGCTCGTGGCAACAGTCACGGATGCGGGGAATGCTCGCATTCATCTTGCCACAGCTGTGTCGGCTTCCAGTCGGGAGGTTGAGGTTCGGAAGCGGGCAGTTGATGCACGGCAGGTTCAGGCTGCTGAGGCGGCAACCCAGCGGCAGCGGCTCAAGGCGGAGATTGAGCGGTGTACCCTTGAGGCGGATGGAATTGCCCACGCGCCCCAGACGACCGAAGAGTTGCTCGCCTACCCGACGCCGATCGGGAGGACGGTAACCGGTGACGAAATGCATTTCCGCATTGCCGGGGGGCGGATCGCCTATATCCCGCTTACCGAACTGTTTGAGGAGGCCAAGGCGCGGACCCAGCGACACGGCGGCTCGCTGGCGGCGATGCAGACCCGTGTGGAAACAGTCGGGCCAGTGCAGGATTTCCTTCTCGACTATGTTGTGGAGGTACAGGTGAATCGTAGTGCTGGGCAGGTCATGGTAAGAAGCCGCGAGTGGGTTGCCCGGCCCGCGCAGCGGGAGTGTGGTGAACTGCTCACCTACGCCCTTGCTCGCCAGTCCCGGTTTCGCACGGTACTCGCCGGGGTGACGCCCGCGACGACCGTGACGCTCTGGTGCTATCCTGACAGCTTTGAGCAGTATCGGGTGATCCGCGAAGAGCTGCACCGGCTCGGGATTGCGGCTGCCTGCCGGCCTCTCCCGGAGGGGGCACCGATCGGTGGTTCGGCTGAGGGCAGCAAGTCAGTCGCGCAGTAGGGCTACTCCGGGTCAGACCGGCGTCGTCTGGATGAGTTGCGTCAGCAGGGGAAGCAACTGCTTTTTTCGGCTCACAACATTTTTCAGCGAGTAGAGCCCCGGGTCGATTCGTGGGTAGTTAATTTCCTCCCATGCCTCCGTTTCCTTCGAGAGCAGCAACAATGAGCTGTTGCTGACGACGTCGGTGATCAGCAAGGCAGAAAAATCGAGCCCCTGTTTCTCGGCGTAGGCGGCGAGGGCAGCCAGGAGTTCGTCCTTGCGTTCCCAGAAGAGGTCGAACCCGGTTTCCTCGATCTGCGAAATCGAGAACCGAACACTTTGCTCGATGAACTCTTTACAGTCCTCGCGGATCACGCCCTCTGGCGTACTCGACCGCAACGCCGACCCAATTTCGAAGAACTCGCGAGCGTAGGTATCGAGATCAACATCGCACCGTTCCCGCAGCCAACTGAGAATTTCCCGGTCAACATCGGTCGTGGTTGGACTGCGGAGGAAGAGGGTGTCGGAAATGATGCCGGAGGCCATGCAGAGGGCGACGGCCGGGTCAGGCTCAAGGCCAGCAGCGCGGAATTGGCGGGCCACCAGGGTGCAGGTTGAGCCGACCGGTTCGTTGACGAAGCGGATCGGCTGAGACGACTTCAGGCCGCCGCCGAGCCGGTGATGGTCGAGTACCTCGACAATGTCGGCCTCCTCAATCCCCGCAACGGCCTGGGTGAGTTCATTGTGATCGACCAGCACCAGACGGGGACGGGGCGGGTTGATCACGTCTGATTTAAAGGAGATCCCGGCGAGCAGGCCGTCGTCCTCGACCACGGGAAACACCGGCTGCATGGATCGTTCGACGATGCTCCGGGCTTCGGTCAGCCGCATCTTCGCCGGCAGCGTGACGACGTTCCGGTCGACTGCAGGGTCGATAAACTGTGATGAGCGAATGCGGGTGGTGGTGTTGACGGTGTCAAAGGGACTCAGCAGCACGGAGACACCACGAGCCTTTGCCAATTCAATAAGTCCAGGGCTGAGTTCAAAACCGCCGGTGATGACCAACCCGCGGACGCCCTGTTCGATGGCCGGCAGCTGGATGGTGGGGCGGTCGCCGCAGACCACGATCACTCGATCGCGATCAAACTGCTGCATGCGGGCGGTGAAGCCATCAGAACTCATCGCGCCGACCATCACGAGCAGTTCATCCCGACGGTCCGGCTCGACGGCATGCTGGAACGTGCCCCCCAGGGCTTCGGTGATCTTCTGGAGATTGGTGGCGACCGTTCTGGATTTGATTGGGTCGCCCTCGTTCCGGAAGAGGAGTTCCATCAGTTCCAGGACCGAGAGCACCCCTACAACCCGGCGGGCATCATCGACGACCGGAATGGCCCGGAGGTCCCACTCCCGCATCCGGCGATAGGCCTCGAAGAAGGCCTCGCCGAAGCGAGCCGTAATCGTTTCCCGCCGGCAGACATCTTCGGCCACCGGCCTGACATCCATGATGATTTTCGGCGGCGGCAGGCCTGCCTTGCGGAGCACGTATTCCGTCCGCAGATTCGGCGTTCCGCAGCAGGCGGCGATTGTGTCGGCCTGGCCGCTTCTGCGGAGATAATCGGCATAGGCGATCGCAGAGCAGATCGCGTCGGTATCGGGGTTGCGGTGCCCGAAGACGAAGAGGCTCATGGGTGGGCTATTTGGGGGGAGGAGCGGTGGCAGAGACCGCAGGAG
>JBDQOY010000084.1:0-9226 GCA_040260935.1 Pirellulales bacterium | reverse complement strand
CCCCAATATGCCGGCCAGCCACATTGCAATTTTCAACGATCTGCGGGGGCCGAGTAATTCGCTGACCGTGCGGGAGGCCAGTGGGCATCTGGCGGTCGGTGAAGCGACGATCACCATCGGCCGTGGGGCCGCTGACGTCATGTTGGTCGGCTCGACCGGAACGCGAATCCATCCCATGAAAATGGTCCATGCGATTCTCAACGAAGAGGTCGCGACCGGCGCCGACGATCCCGCCAGTTGGAGCCGTCCCTTTGACCGGGAGCGGCGGGGCATGGTGTTGGGGGAAGGTGCGGGTGTGCTGATTCTGGAGGAACGTGAGCATGCACTGCGGCGGGGTGCGACTGTGTATGGCGAGGTACTTGGCCATGCTGCGGTTGCCAGTGCTGAGGCTGCGGCTGTTGGCCGTCGGCAGGCTGCGGTGACCGCAGCAGTGAAGCAGACCCTGGCGTCTGCCGGAGTGACGCCCGAGGCCGTCGGCCACGTACATGCCCAGGGACTGGGGACCCGGGTGGGTGATCAGGAAGAGGCTGCCGGGCTGGTGGCGGTGCTTGGTGAGCGGCTTAGGCAGATTCCCACGGTGGCAGCCAAGGCCAATTTCGGCAACCTCGGCGGAGGCAGTGGCCTTGTTGAGTGCATCGCCAGCCTTAAGGCATTGGAAAAGGGCCGCCTGTTTCCGCAGCGGAATTACACCACGCCAGACGAATCCTGCCCGGTCCGAGTCGCCGCCGAGGGGGATTTACCGGGTGATCGCTTCCTCAGCCTGGCGGTGACGCCTCAAGGGCAGGCTGGTGGACTCCTCATCGGGCGGAGCCCAGGTGCCGCCTGACAGGGTCGCTCCTTGACAGTCGGCGGTGCCTACCGTACCCTTTTTATGGATTGGAGGGCTGCTTTGCAGCGGCTCTCGATGCATGTGGCGTGCTGGTTCGAGGAAACGCTTGGAGCGCTCCGGTAGCGGGTGTGTTTCGACGGCCACGGTGATGTGGAGCGTCGCCTTTTCCGGCACGATGTGCAGGTGCCGGCGATCGCTTGCCGCCCCTGTGCGGCACGGATTGGCGAAGACCGGTCAGAGCGATCGGCAAGGCGACTTCCGAGAAACGTATGAAGCCAGAAGAAATTCTCCGCATCGTCGATGCAATTCATCGCGACAAGAACATCGACAAGGAAATCGTCTTTCAGGCGATTGAGTCGGCTCTGGTGACCGCATTGCTCCGCCACTATGGCGAAGAGGCAAATGTCGTTATTCAGATCGATCGCGAGTCAGGCACGATCGCCGGAACCCATGAAGGCGTGCCGATTGATCCCGAGGAGATCACCGGGCGAATTGGTGCCCAGACCGCCAAGCAGGTGATCATCCAGAAGATTCGCGAAGCTGAGCGGGACTCACTCCACGACGAGTACGAGGAGCAGATCGGCCAGATGATCTCTGGCGTGGTGAATCGCTTTGATGGCGGAGTCGCGACAGTCACCCTCGGCTCGACGGAGGCAATTCTGCCCCGGAGCGAGCAGATTCCCGGTGAAAGTTTTCACGTCAACGAGCGGATTCGGGCGACGATCTTCGAGGTGCGGAAGGTCGGCAGTCGGGTCAAGATCATCCTCTCTCGGATTCGCCCGCAACTGGTGCAGCGACTGTTCGAGCAGGAAATTCCTGAGATCATTGACGGCGTGATCGAAATTCGGGCGATCTCCCGCGAACCGGGCTACCGCAGCAAGGTGGCTGTCATCAGTTCCGACAACCGAGTTGACTGTGTTGGTGCCTGTGTCGGCGTTCGGGGCAATCGGATCAAGAACATCGTCGAAGAACTTGGTGGCGAGCGAATTGATATCGTCCGGTGGAATGACGACCTGCAGGTGCTTGTCCCCAATGCCCTGCAACCGGCCGAAGTGGACGAGGTCATCCTCTGTCAGATGCTTGGCCGTGGAATCGTTCTTGTACGGGAGGATCAACTTTCGCTGGCCATTGGCCGCCGCGGACAGAACGTCCGGTTGGCGAGCAAACTCTGCGGTTGGGACATCGAAATCATGACCCGCGAGGAACTCGATCAGCAGATCGAGCGGGCGATCGAAGGCTATTCTTCGATTGAGGGACTTGATGAGTCGGTGGCTGAACGACTTGTTGGCGAAGGCTTCCTTTCCTACGACGATCTCTCGGTCATTGAGCCGGAAGACCTGATGGAGATGGGCGAACTTTCGGCAGAGGCTGTCGATGCAATTGTCACTGAGGCAGAGCATCGTGCGAATCTGGCAGAAGAGGCCGCCGCGGACGAACGCCGCAAGCAGCGGGAGCAGGATCGAATTGAGCGGGCAACGGCCGAGGCCGAGGCCGAGGCTGCGCCGGCGGGCCAGGAAGCCGGTGACAGTCCCGAAGTGGTACAGCAGGAGCAGGAGACGGGAGCAATCAGTTCACCGGAGGGTGCCGACCAAGGTACCGCTGGTGACGAGGCTCCCGTGCCTCCGTCGACTGGGTCATGATGGCCGTAGCAGTCGACATGGCGACGAGGATTTTGGACAGGGTGAGTTTCCAGTGTTGGCGAGGGATTCCCTCCCAACCACAGAGACCCGCAAAGGGTCGGAGAAAAACGCGTGGCGGTTCGCATCTACAGTCTTGCGAAGGAATTGAAGCTCGACAGCAAGGAGCTGGTCGAGCTCTGCGCCCGCGCTGGCATTCAAGATAAAGGTTCTGCCCTCGCCAGCCTCACTGACGATGAGGCGGCCCGGGTGAAAGACTTCATTTCGGGCAAATCGAAATCTGCTGAACGGGCCGCACCGGTCCGGCCCGCTGCCGCGGCGAAGTCTTCTGGTGTGATGCGTCGGGAAGACTATGTGGCACCGACGGGAGCAGTTGGTAGGAGTCGCCCAAAGGATTTGAGTGGGGGAAAGCCGGCGCCGAAACCTGCACCGTTGGGGCGGGCTCCGGCAGCAACAGGCGACGCCGCCGGCAAGCCAGCCGATGGTGAATCAGCCACGCAGGACGGTGCTGATTCCGGGCCGCCGCTGCGAGTGCGGCCTGGGGCTGGACGGGGGCCACGTTCTGGCGCAAAGCCGGCACCCCGGCCGACCTTCAAATTGCCGCCGTTGCCAGCAGCTGGCCGAAAGCCTGCCGCCCCCAAGCCCTCTCAAGAGCCTGCAGCTCAGAAGCCAGATGTCAAATTGCCGCTCGATGCCATTCGCAGTGCGAAGGCTGGGGGCACGAAGCCCCTGGCTGAACACATGCGAAAGCATGAGCAGCGACAGCAGGACAAGCCGACCGGTCGGACAGCCGGTCTGCTCCGGGGTGGGATGGCTGGTGGTGGGCTCGCTCCGCCCCTGCCGCCGACGGAAGCGGGCGGCCGCGTTCGGCGATCGGGCAATGGCCCACAGCGGAATGACGACATGCTCGGCGGCCGCGAAATGCGGCAATTGCATCGGAAGCGCCATGATCGGCGAGGCGGTGGTGTTGACGACGAACGTGGCATGCGGCGACGCCGACCGCGGCAACGCCGGGGCCCGGCCGTTTCGACGGCCGCGCCACGGAAGACCAACGCATCGATTCAGGTGCCGTGCACGGTTCGGGCACTGTCGGAGGCGATCGGCCTGGCTGCCAGTGAGGTGCTTCGCAGGCTCCTGACCTTTGGGCTCGACGCGATGCCCAACATGAGCACGATGCTCGATCAGGACACGGTTGAACTGCTTGCGGCTGAACTCGGTGTGCAGCTTGACATCAAGACGGCTGAAGATCTTGAGGAGGAACTGCTGGCAGGCTTCGACGCTGTTGATGAAGACCCTGACCTGCAGCAAGCCCGGGCACCCGTGGTGACCTTCCTTGGGCACGTGGACCATGGCAAGACTTCGCTGCTTGACAAGATTCTTGGGGAAAACGTTGCCAGCCGGGAGCGGGGTGGCATTACCCAGCACATGCGGGCCTACACCATTGATCACAATGGGCATCCGATCTCGTTCGTCGACACGCCTGGTCATGAGGCGTTTACCCAGATGCGTGCCCGTGGGGCGAATGTGACCGACTGTGCCGTGCTGGTCGTTGCGGCGGACGATGGCATTATGCCGCAGACCGAGGAAGCGATCAGCCATGCCCGCGCGGCTGGTGTTCCGATTGTGGTCTGCATCAACAAGATCGACCTGCCGGGCGCAGACATCGACCGTGTCTATCAGCAACTGGCAGCAAACGAACTGCTGCCGACCGAGTGGGGCGGCGATACGGAAGTCGTAAAGACCAGTGCTGTCACCGGCGAAGGCATCGATTCGCTGCTCGATACCCTGCTGACGATTGCCGAGTTGCACGACCTGAAGTCCAATCCTGATCGTCTGGCGGCAGGCGTTTGCCTTGATGCGTCACTGCATGAGGGCCGCGGTGTGGTTGCCTGCCTGCTGGTGCAAAAGGGAACGCTCCGTGTCGGAGATGCCCTGGTCTGTGGCGAAGCGTATGGAACCGTGAAGTCGATGCAGGACACGCTGAAGAGTCGGCGGGTCAAAGAGGCGGGGCCCTCACGGGCTGTGATGGTCGCTGGCTTTGATGTGCCACCAGGGGCCGGCGAGCGGTTTCAGGCTGTGGATGAGATCTCGATGGCCCGCGAGGTGGCGGAAAAACGGGAAGGCATTCGGCGAAAGACCAGCCTCTTGGCAACGCCGGTCCACGTCACATTCGAGAATCTCACCGATCGGCTGGGCACGCAGAAAATCCCGACACTCAATCTCATTCTGCGGGCCGATGTTCGAGGTTCAATTGAGGCCATTCAGAAAGAACTCGAAAAGCTGGAACACCCGGAAGTCAGGGTTCGCATCCTGCAGGCGTCCGTCGGTGGGATCAGTGAGGCCGACATCCAACTTGCCGATGCCTCCGACGCTGTTGTGATTGGCTTCAATGTGGTGCCTGACGATCGGGCCCGGTCCTTGGCGGATGAGCGGGGTGTGCAGATCCGCCGGTACGACATCATCTACCAAGTGACGGACGATCTGCGGCAGGCCCTTGAGGGCATGCTGGCGCCAGAAAAGCAGGAAGTCGAACTTGGTCGTGCGGTTGTACAGCGAACCTTCTCGGTCAGTCGGATCGGCGTGATTGCCGGGTGCCGAGTGATTGGTGGCATCATTTCCCGCAATGGTCGCCTGCGAATCATTCGGGACAGCCGGGTGATTGGGGACTACCCGGTCGATACGCTGCGTCGTGAGAAGGACGATGCGAAGGAAGTTCGAGACGGCCTTGAGTGTGGCATCAAGGTGGCTGGCTTCAACGATGTGAAGGAGGGCGACATTCTCGAGTGCTACAAGATCGAGGAAGTCGCACGTAAACTCTCGTGAGTACTCGCAGACTTCTCAAGGCGGCAGAGGCAGTCCGTGGAGTGGTCAGCATGGCCATCCTGACCGAAGTGCGCGATCCACGGGTTCGGGACGTCACGGTGACCGGCGTGGAAATGGCCCCCGACATGCGGTCGGCGAAGGTCATAGTTTCAGTGATGGGGAGTCCGGCAAAACAGGAACTCGCACTGCGTGGATTGGCTAATTCGGCCGGGTTTCTGCAGTCGCGGATCGCCGACAGAATTGACACCCGCTACATCCCCAGGCTGCGGTTCGAACTCGATGCCGGCGTGAAGCATTCGTTGGAAATCGCCCGGGTACTTGGGGAGGTGTTGCCATCGGAGGACGAGACAGAGCGCCCCACTGACGACGCGATGGCGGCACCAGCAGATCAGGAATCAGGCCCTCAGGATGATGGTGAAGGAAACGTATGACCAAGAAGAAGACCACTGCGTCGAAGGCTGACAAAGCGGCAGCCAAAGCCAAGCCGGCCAACAAACCAGCCAAACAGAAGGCGGCCGCAGCATCTGGGAAGCCAGCAGCCAAGTCTAATCCTGCCTCGAAAGCCAAAGCCAAGGCCAAGGCCAAGCCTGCTGCCAAAGTGAAAGCTGCCGAGGCGTCGAAGGCGGTTGCGAAGGAAAAACCCAAGGCGGCTCCCAAGGCTGCGCCCGCAAAAAAGGCGGCAGCAAAGCCGACCAAGGCAGCAAAGCCGGCCAAGGCAGCAAAGGCCCCACCCGCACCCAAGGCTGAAAAGCCCGCGGCTTCGCCGAAGCCGACGCTGACCGCAGCCGAGCGGCAGAAACGGGTCGCCAAGTTGCACAAGGTGCTCAAGAGCCATTACGCGCCAAGACTGCCCGACACGTCACGGCCGCTGCTGGAGCAGGTGCTGTTTGCCACCTGCCTCGAGAACGCCCACTATGACGACGCCGAGAAGGCATTCACGCAACTGCTTGAAAACACGTTTGATCTCAATGAAGTTCGGGTCACCACGGTGGCAGAACTTGCCGAAGTGCTGACCGGTCTTCCGGATCCCTCACGGGCAGCACTGTCGCTGCGGCGGGTGTTGCAGAGTGTCTTCGAGGCAACCTACAACTTCACGCTCGACCATGCAAAAAAGGGAGCGGTCTCGCAGGGCGTGAAGACGCTCGAGGGGCTGCAGGCGTTGACCCCCTTCACGTTGGTGTTCATCACGTCAACGGCACTTGGCGGGCACGGGGTGCCGCTCGATCAGGGAAGCCTTGGGGTCCTCTATCTGGCTGGGGTGATCTCCCTTGAGGATTACCAAGAGGCGGCAGCACCAGGGCTTGACCGATTGGTTGCGAAGAAAGTTGGTCGCGAGTTTGGGTCGCTCCTGCATCAGTTCGGAGCGGATCTGGTCGCTTCGCTCCACGGAAACAAGGTGAAGGGAATTCTGGCGGAAATCAGTGCCGACGTGAAAGAGCGGATGCCCAAGCGTGGCGAGCCGCTGCCGGTCCCGCAGCCTCCGGCGGTGACTCAGTGGGATGACGCCGGAGTGGCTGAAAAGCATCGTCCTGCCGGCCCACAGGCGGCGGCCCGACCAGCCGGGAAGACCCCGCAGCCACCGCCCGGATCAGGGCCGAAACGGGACGCCGACGGCACACCGATTGGTACGCGTTCTGGTCCCAAGCCCTTTGTGGTCAAGCCGAACATGGCGCGGTCGATTACCATCAAGCCCGAACTCGCAGCCCAGCGGGCCGCTGCGGAAGCGGCCGCCAAGAAGTCGTCCATGGCGAAGCCCAAGGCCGATGCGAGTAAAAAGGCCAAGCCGAAGCCTGAAAAAGCAGCCAAGGCGGATTCCAAGAAGGGTGGCAGTCACACCCAAAAACTGGCCAAGAAGAAACCCCGGTAGCCTTCGATCGCTCGGCTGGCTGTCGGAATGACGGTGGAGGCCGCCGGCGGTCGCGGACGGGAGCAGAGGAGGAATCGTGGCAGGTCATTCCCATTGGGCGAATATATCCCGCAAAAAATCGTTGGTTGATGCCAAACGCGGCAAGCTTTGGAGCAAACTCGCCAAGGCGATTATTGTTGCGGCGAAGCATGGTGGCCCGGACCCAGATGCCAACCTCAAACTGCGGTATGCCATCGATGCTGCCAAGGCGGTCAGCATGCCCAAGGACAATATCCAACGGGCGATCAAGACTGGCTGCGGTGAACTCAAAGGAGGAAACCTCGAGGAATCGGTCTACGAGGGCTATGCGGCCGGCGGCGTTGCTGTGCTCTGTGAGATTCTCACCGACAACCGGAATCGAACGGCGCCCGAGATTCGGAAAGTGTTCGAACTCTGTGATGGAAAGCTCGGGGCGACCGGCTGCGTCGCCTATCTCTTTACCCGAACGGGAGTGGTCCGGGTGCCGCAGCCTGCCTGCGAGGAAGACCGCCTGCTTGAGATCGTGGTGGAGGCGGGAGCTGACGATGTCCGCGGGGACGACGATCACTGGGAAGTGAGTTGTGACCCTCAGGTGATGAGCGATGTGGTGGCGGCATTGGCAGCGGCTGGACTGCCGGTCGAATCAAACCAGATTGTCCGTATCCCCTCCTCGACCGTCGATGTTGAAGATATCGAGACCGCCCGGAAGGTGCTCGATTTGATGGAGCGTCTCGACGATCACGATGACGTGCAGAGTGTCTCAGCGAACTTCAACATTCCTGAAGCAGCCCTCGCGCAACTCGGCTGACAGCGGTAAAGGCTAAGCAGCCCACGGGCCGGGCTGAGCAAGCTAAGTTGAGCCGGGTTAGCGCTGATGCGGCTCAGTTACGACGCGGGGGCCGGGAGACTGTCAGCGGCGGGCGATTCGTCTGATTCGGTGTGATCAACCGACGGCCAGTACTCATCAAAGTCGAAGGCTGGGCTGTTGTCGAGATCGTGACATTCGAGGCAGTTGTTGACGGCTCGCTGCTTTCCTTCCGGCGTGTCGAGCGACAAGACCAACTCTTGCCGGAGTCGATCGCGTTCACCCGTGCTGGCCCGGACATCGCCGCGTTCAACGGCAGCATGAGCGGCAGCTGGACCATGACAGTTTTCGCACCCGTTGTGAGCCAGGTGGGGCGTCTTTTTCATGCTGAGAAATCCACCTTCGTAGGGCTCGAACCGCTGGGCCGCCCAGCCGACAACATGGCAGGAGAGGCATTCCGGGTCGGCGTCTCGCGGCGGCGTCTGCTCTTCCAGGGTGGTCAATGCGAAGGCATGGGAGGATCCTTCCCAGACCTCATAGGCATAGGCGTGGCAGTCACTGCAGGCGGCACTCCCAGCGAACCGACGGCCGGTTGGATGACGAACGGCGGTGAGCCCGAGACCGTCGAGGCCGAGTGATTCCAACTGTCGCTGGTAACTCGCCAGCAGTTGCATCATGTCACTCGCCTCACCCCAACGGGCATCGAGTGGTACCCGTTGGCTTCGCAGCGGGGTGTCGCTGTCGGGAAAGAAGCCGATTGCGACAGCAAACATGCCCTTATGGCCAAGTTCGACCAGCCTGGCACCCCCCGGAAGTTCAGGCAGGCTGGCCGGTGGTTCATCCGCCCCTCCCGCCGTAATCACAATGTCGAACTGTGGGAACGCTGCGGCGAGTTCCCGGGTATCGGCCGGTCTTGCCCAGGAAAGCAGCACCTGATGGTCGCAGCCTCCCTGCTCCAGCAGCCGGGCGACGTCTGCCAATGCTGCTCGGGCTGGAGCCATCTCAACCGCAGCATTGCGAATACTTTTCTGTTCACCGTCACCGAGCACCGAGGTGATGCCGATCCGGAGTCCGCCAATTTCGACGACCCGGAAACGCGGGGTGATGTTGGCGTCGAGCCCGAGGAGTCCCACGTTGGCACTGAGGAAGGGGGTCGGCTCATTTCCGACGGCGGCGACGGCAGCAACAAGCTCCTCTGCCGGAAGACGGAGATCGGCCGGCCCGAAGCCGATGCTGCTGTAATGCAT
>JBDQOY010000083.1:0-7450 GCA_040260935.1 Pirellulales bacterium | reverse complement strand
TCGCGGGGCTGCCTCCGGTGAGGACTCGGCGGAAGCTGCAACGACAACGATTGAAGTGACGCCGCGGCCGGTCCGCTGGATCGAGGAGTCCCGCTGGCCGCAGAGCCCGGTGGCGGTCTCGAGCCTCGGGCTGGCCTTTACGCTGGGCTCGCAGGTGGTGGCGACCGCCCCCGACTCACCGGCGGCTCTCGCGGGCATCCAGGTGGGTGAGTCACTGAGCCGGGCGCGATTCCTCAAGGCGGGCGAGTCGCTCACCGGAGATGAGCCGAGCCGCGAGGACGACCCCGGGGTGGAACTCTCTGAAGCCGCTCCCAACTGGCCGTTCGTGATGGCGATGCTGCAGCAGTCACCGGCGAACACCAGGCTGCACCTCACTGTGACGTCTGCGGATGGTCTTTCCCGCGATGTCGAACTGCTGCCGGTTGCTGCCACGGACTCGTTTGTGGTTGACCGGGGCCTGATTTTCCAGCCTGTCTACCGGCTCGTTCAGGCGGGCTCGGTGGGGGCGGCACTTGCCCAGGGGCTCGCCAAGACCAGTGAAGATCTGTCAGTGGTCTACCGCTTTCTCCAAAAAATCACCAGCAATCAGATCAGCCCACGGCTGCTCGGGGGGCCGATCGAAATCGCCAAGCAGGCAGGCAAGTCGGCTGAAGAGGGGCTGGGGCGGTTGCTGCTGTTTCTGACGATGCTCAGTGCCAACCTGGCGGTGATCAACTTTCTGCCGATTCCCGTGCTTGACGGAGGCCACATGGTGTTCCTGCTCTATGAATTGATCCGGGGCAAGCCGCCGAGTGAGCACGTTGTCGGCATCCTGTCCTATGTGGGGCTGGTGCTGTTGCTTTCCCTCATGCTGTTCGTCTTCGGACTCGATCTGGGGCTGATTGCTCGGCGGTAACCGACTGGGCGACGGGGGCTGATCCCCAACGCCGTCGGCCGGCCTATGATCCTCACAAGGTCATTCCACCGGAGCCGCCTATGCCGACTGCAACCTGTGATCCCTGCACGCCCGACTTGTTTCGGGGCGTCCAAGCCGTCGTATTTGATGTGGTGGGCACGCTGATTGAGCCGAGCCCCTCCGTGGCCCGGGCCTATGCCGAGGCAGGGCGGCGGCATGGCTTGGAATTGGCTGAAGCCGACATTCGGCAGCGGTTTGCGACAGCATGGGGCCGGCAGGAGGCCGTTGATGCGGCCAGTCAGCCCGCCTTTGCCACCAGTCGGCGGCGGGAATACGACCGCTGGCGGCTGATTGTTGATGAGGTTTTTGACGCGAAGCCTGAGGCAGCAGCCATCTTTCAGGATCTTTGGGATCACTTTGGGCAGCCCGCAGCCTGGCAGCCAGTTGCCGCTGGGGTGAATCTGCTCCAGCAGGCCCGGGCGGTCGGTTGTGAGGTGGCAGTCGCCAGTAATTTTGATGAGCGGCTCGTGCCCCTGGCCCGCGTCCTCGAACCGTTGACTGGCATCGACCATGTCTTTGCATCAAGCGAACTGGGCTGGCGGAAACCAGCGGCCGCGTTTTTTCGGACGGTCGAGTCGCGGCTGGGTCGATCGCCGCGTGAACTCCTGCTTGTGGGCGATGATCCTCGGCTCGATCTCGCTGCGGCCCGCGCCGTCGGCTGGCGTGCGGTCGGCGTCGGCTGATTCGGGGAGTCTGATCAGCCACCTGATGCTGGTGACGTGGCAGTCACCGATGCGGCCTCTGTGGCGAGGCGAATGAACTCAATGAGTTCCTTGTCTCGTTGGAAAGGAAGTTCGATCGTGGCATGCGAGGGGAGAACCGCCGGGCTGCTTCGTGTGACCGCAAGTCGTCTCCGGCAATCATGTTCGTAGTCACGGGCTGCCTGCTGGACAATTTTCAACGCTTCGTAGACCAGTGATTCATCTGCAGACGCTTCCTCAAGGGCGACCTGGAGTGCAGGCGGAAGCGAACCACTCACCGTGGTAAGGTCGGTGACAGAATGGATTGCCTCGCTGTTCTCGCAGAAAAAGAAGGCCTGCGGCTCATTGCGTACAAACCTGATGACGAGGCGGGGCTTGCCGTGCTGAAACCAGCACGTTGAACCGTGGCGTTTTCCTTCGGCGTAGTGCTGAACAAGAACGACCTCTCCCTGTTGGTTCAGGGTCGTTAGCAGACCGTTCAGTCGGCCCGCTTCGAAGCGGGCCCGCAACATGATCTGTTCGGCCGGATGAAAGAGAACCACGTGGCCCCAGAGAATCCCACGATAGTGTTCAGCAGCAACCAGATCGTGTTCATCAGGATAGTTGACTCGCAAAACAGCTGTCTCTGGTCTGGCCTTTACCGGAGGTGGGATGTTGGCCGTTTCCACAGCGAGCCGTAGGGACCGCGCATCGGCAGCCTGGCAGTCTCGTAATACATGGTACATGTCCTCTGCTATTGCTGGCAGTGACGGCAATGTTGAAGCTGGAGGCGAGGGCTCGTCTGCAATCTGTTCTGGAGAGGCAAGGGAAGATGCGTCAGGAGTCTCTTCTGCAATCTTCATTTCGGAGCCATCTGCTTTGACCGGATGCTCGTCGACAAAGGCCATTGCATCGTCAGCCGCCGGTGTCGCGGGGACTGTTGTCATCGGTGCAAGAGCAATGCTGGTCTCGTCATCTTCGGCAATGATCGGTCTATTGACGAAGGGAATCGCAGGATCGAATCGAGGTGTTGCAGCAGACTTGGGTGATGGTGTTTCTGCAGTTGTGGTTTTGCCGGCTTCAGGAATGACAGAGCGAGGTGACGGCGGATCAAACTGCTCGGCCGCAGGCGGCAGGGCTGGCGAGCCTGCCCTATGACGCGAGACAAGCGGTTTGCTCTGGGATGTCGAGGTTGGTGGCGCAGTCGTGAACATGGCCACGAGTAGCATGCCGCCACCAATCACCGATCCAATAGTCAGGTCGGTCGAACGCTCGTATTTTTTCTCCGCCACCGATCAGTCCCCTGCCACGAACAACGACTCTCACTGGAGTGTACCGCAAATGGAGGGTGTTATCCACCTTCTGGAAGGGCTACTTCCGCTCGTCGCCGGTGTCGAGGACGGCCATGAAGGCTTTCTGGGGAATGTCGACCGAACCGATGCTCTTCATCCGCTTCTTCCCCTCCTTTTGCTTGGCCCAGAGTTTCTTCTTCCGGGAGATGTCACCGCCGTAGCACTTGGCGGTGACGTTCTTCCGGAGGGCTGAGATTGTCTCACGAGCGATGATCTTCGTGCCGATCGCTGCCTGCAGGGCCACTTCAAACATGTGGCGGTCGATCTCACTGCGAAGCTTCTTGACGATCGCCCGGCCCCGACGGTCGGCGTCGCGGCGGTCACAGATGATCGACAGGGCGTCGACCTTCTTGCCGCCGACAAGGATGTCGAGTCGGACCAGATCGGCTGGAAAGTAGCCCCGCAGTTCATAGTCGAGCGTGCCATAGCCTCGAGTCACACTCTTGAGCTTGTCGTGCAGGTCGTAGATCACTTCACCCAGTGACAGGTCAAAGGAGAGCATTGCCCGCGTCGGGGAAAGATATTCCGTTTTCAGGAACACCCCCCGCCGATCGCTGCAGAGTTGCATTACCGGGCCGATGAACTCGGCTGGCACGAGGAAGTTGCACCGCACGATCGGCTGCCGGAACTCTTCAATCTGACCGGTGTCGGGCACGTCCTGGGGATTGGTGATCTCCAGCGTCTCACCATTCTTGAGCAGAATCTGATAGGTGACGTTGGGGGCCGTCTGCACCAGATCAAGATCGGCCTCCTGCTCAAGTCGCTGCTGGATGATCTCCATGTGCAACAGACCGAGAAAGCCACAGCGAAAGCCGAAGCCGAGGGCGTCACTGCTTTCGGGTTGAAACTCGAACGACGGATCGTTGATTGCCAGTCGCTCCAGCGACTCCCGCAGTTCTTCGAAGCTTTCCCCTTCCGATGGATAGAGACCGCAGTAGACCATCCGTTGCGGCGCCTTGTAGCCAGGCAATTGGACAGATGCATCGCCCCCCGGGATCGAAATCGTGTCGCCGATGTGGACCTGCTCCACATCCTTGATGTTGCAGACGAGATAGCCGACCTGCCCGGCAGCCAGGCTGTCGCAGGATCGCCGCTGGGGCACGAACTGACCCAGTTCGAGCACCTCGTGGCTGACGCCCGTCGTGAGGAAACGGATCTTCTGCCCCTTTCGGATCGTGCCGTTGATTACCCGGACATAGGTAATCACGCCCCGGTAACTGTCGTAGTGGCTATCAAAAATCATCGCCTGGAGAACCGACTCGGGATCACCCTTCGGGGGTGGAATCCGTTCAACGATGGCGGCCAGCAACTCGTCAATGCCGAGGCCGGTCTTCGCGCTGACCCGGAGCACCTCATCAGAGTCGATCGCGAGGCTCTGCTCCATTTCCTGCAGCACCTCATCGACCCGGGCATGGACGAGGTCAACCTTGTTGATGACCGGCACGATCGCCAGATCTTCGTTGATAGCCGCGTAGGCGTTGGCGACCGTCTGGGCCTCCACTCCCTGGAAGGCATCGACCAGCAGCAGGGCGCCTTCACAGCAGGCCAGGCTGCGGGAGACCTCGTAGTGGAAGTCGACATGCCCCGGCGTGTCGATCAGATTGAGTTCGTACCGTTCTCCCTGATACTCATATTCCATGCGGACCGCGCGGGCCTTGATCGTGATACCCCGCTGCCGCTCCAGTTCCATGTCGTCGAGCATCTGCGTTTTCAGTTGCCGTTTGTCGACGGTGCCGGTGGTTTCCAGCAGGCGGTCAGCGAGCGTGCTCTTGCCGTGGTCGATGTGGGCGATGATGGAAAAGTTGCGGATGTGCTTGCAGTCAAACGGCATGAAAGGGGCTTTCGGGTGGGAAGTGAGTGGTCGGTGCAGGCCTAGTCGGTGGCACCTGTGCAGTGTTGCCAGGCCAGCCGGCCCAGGCCGGCGGCACCGATGGAACCAGCATCACCACCGAGCGTGGCAAAACCAATCACCGTGTCGCGGGCCAGCGTCGGAAAGGTCCGGCGCCGGACAGCGGTATCAATCTGGGCAAGGAAGCCACGGCCAACCGGGCTGGCGTCGCGGCCAAAGGTCATCGCTCCGCCGAGCAAAACCACGGCTGGGTCGATCGTATGCATCAGGGTCACAATGCCGATGGCCAGCCAGTCGGCCAGTTCCATGATCAGTTCATTTGCCAGCGGGTCACCGGTGGCAGCCTCGCGGCCGATCAGGATCGGTGTCAGGGGTTCGCCGGCCGCGACAGCATCGGCGAGGCTGCCGGTGCCACCAATGGCCAGGCGTTCGGCTGCCCGGTTTTTTAAGGCGGTGGCACTGCAGTAGGCCTCAAGATGTCCCGGCTGGCCGCAGGGGCAGGAGCGGGCCTGTGGGGAGGCATCGACAATCATGTGGCCACACTCAGCCCCATGGCTGTGGGCCCCCGTGATGGTGAGATCATCAATGATGATGCCAGCACCGATGCCGGTGCCAAGGGTTAAGAGGACAAGGCTGCTGGCTTCGCGGCCGGAACCAACCCAGAATTCGCCGAAGGCTGCTGCCGTGGCATCGTTGGCATAGGCGACCGGATGGCCGCAGTGGCTGGCCACTCGATCACGCACTGGAAAGTTTTCCCAGCCGGGGAAGTTGCCCGGCCGCAGCATCAGGCCGCTGGGCAGGTCCTGTGGGCCGGGTGTGCCGAGACCGACAGCGGTGATATCTGCGGCCGTCAGACCGACTGCAGCAGCCAGGCGGCAGACGGATTGCCCCATGCGTGCAGCGGCATCTTCGGGGCCCCGGGCAACCTCGGTCGGCTCGGTGTGAAAGGCGATCATGCGACCGGCATCATCGACGAGGGCCGCCTTGATGTTCGTTCCCCCCAGGTCGATACCGACGAACAGCGGGCCCGAGAGGTCGGCCTCCGGTAGCAGCACGCGGGGTGACTCAGGAGTTGGCATCGGTGGCGGCATCTTCCGGTGCTAAAGGGGACTGCTCGGCGGGGGACTGCTCGGTCGGCTCGGCGGGAATCTCCGCAGGAGCAGGACGTGGCGGCGGCGGACTCACCGTCCGTCCGGCTTCATCAATCTCTCGGTCAGCGGCGGCCTTGGCCTCATCGGCAGCCTGCCGAGCGGTGCGGGCTGCGGCAGTTGCCTGGTCGGCTGGAGGGGCTGCCGCGGGCTGTTGCTCCGCGACTTCGTCGAGGATTTCGATCGACTCAATTTCAATCACCTCGCGGGGTGGACCCGGCTCCGAGGAGCAGCCGCCAGCCGCGACGGCCAGCAGAACCAGCCAGGCGGCGGATGGCGTCTGGAGCAGCGATCGTGTTCGTGACATGGCGGGGGTCCTTGGGTGGAATGATTGAGACGGGGTCAGGGGTGGTGGCGGGCGGACCGGTCGGTTCCCAAACAGACAGAGATGGTCACAGGGCTGGCTCGATCAGCTGGGCGGTGGCTAGCCACTGCAGTTCTCCGGGCAGCCCGAGGCCGTCGTCGAGCTGAATAGAGGCCATCGCTCCTTTTTGCATCCGAATGGCTGCCGAGCCATCTCCGATCGAGAGCGCGATGAGGCGACCAACGCAGGGGGCATGACCAACCCAGGCGACCCGGGCGGCATCCTCCTCGACAGTCCACTCAACGATGCCCGACCAATCCGAGGCTGGGGCGAGGGCATCATGAATCTCAAGCCGGGGCGTCTCGAACACCTCGGCCATGATTTCAGCAGTCTGCCGGGTGCGAACCAGCGGGCTAGTGACGATCAGGTCGATCTCAACGCCGACATCCCGCATGTGTTTCATGAACCGCTCGAACCGCTTCCGGCCTTTCTTGGTCAGGGGACGGGCATGGTCGTCGAGATCCGGGCCGGCATCTTCCGCCCAGGCATGCCGGACGACGTACAGCTGTGTGGTGAGTGTTGCCATGAATGAAATTGTGGATTCGCAGTGAGTTGGGGGCAAGGTCAGGCCCGTCTCCAGAGGGCTGCATCGGCAATCCCGAGCTGCTGCCGCTGGCGGGCTGTCTCCTGCCACCAGCGACGGGCATCGACCGGATAGCCAGCAGTCGGCTGAACGCCCGGCGGCTGGGCAGCCCAGAACTGGTTGAATGCCCCCATGGCCAACTCCCGCATGTACTTGGCGGTCATGCTCGCCACCGCGACGGGCAGGTCTGCCTCTCCACCAACCGTGAAACGGATCGTTGTCGTCGCCTGCTGGTCGTGGAGCCGGTACTGCGAGCAACTGGCTGTCTCGCTCAGGGGCTCGACCCGGGCCGCAGCAAAGCAGTGGGAGATCACCCCTGCGTACCGCTTGCGGCCGCCGTGCCGATCGCACCAAATGGTGGCTGGTCGGGTGGGCTGCCGCTGCCGAAGGTCCTGGGCCAGGCCGAGGGAAACTTGGGAAAGAAGGTCTGATTTATTGAGGCCGGCATCGAGCTGGGCATTGAAGGCTGCGGGCCAGACCCAGCGGCAGGCCAGGCCGACCAGTCGAAGTTGCTGCTGG
>JBDQOY010000082.1:0-3351 GCA_040260935.1 Pirellulales bacterium | reverse complement strand
CCGCTGAGGTGGAGCAGGCCTGGCAGGCATTGACCGACCACAAGGCCCGGCTTGAGGCGAACCGAGATCGCCAGGTATTTCTGCAGGATCTCATCACCCGCCACGAAGGGCTGTCCGAGGCGACCCGCACCCTGCTCGATCAGGCTGCCGCTGAGATCCCGGGGCTGCTCGGCCTGCCAGCTGATCTCATTCTGGCGGATGGCGGGTGGGCAGGGCTTGTTGACATTGCCATTGGGGTGCTCGGTGAGCGGCTGGTGGTCGATGGCCTGAACGGCATGCTCGACTGGCATGATGCCTGGTCAACATCGGCACTGGCCGCCCGCGTGCAGGCCGCCGGAGGCCGGGTTGGCTTCGTGGCGGTCGATGCGTTGGTTGAGCCTCCGGCCTGTGAACTCACTGGTCAAGGGGTGATCGGCCGGCTGGATCGGTTGATTGTCGGCGAGCAGGCCAGTGCTGAACCTGCTGGTCCGACACTGCCGGCGGAGGGAATGCCCGATGCTCAGTCACTCGCTGGCTCAGCGGTGTCTGAGGCCGGTGAGTACGTGCCTGAAACCGTGGCCGAGGCAGCAGACGATCCATCGGTCCGGCTCCGGCGGTGCGTGCTGGGCCGCGTTTGGATTGTCGATACGCTGGCGACGGCTCGAGGGCTGCTGTCCGAGGTGCCAACCAGCGTTCTCCTGCTGACGCAGGACGGCAGTTGGCTGTCGGGTGACGGTGGCTTTGAAATCGGCTCTCCGGGGATGGGTTCAGGCCTGGTTGCTCGGCACAGCGAACTGCGTGCGGTCGCTGGCCGCGAGCAAGCTCTGGTGGATGCCGTGGCGGCGGCAACGCAGCAGGTTCAGAGCCGACAGCGACACCTTGAAGACTGCCGGGAAGAGCAGAAACGGCTGGTTGCTCGCCAGCAAGATCTCGCTGCCACGGTCGCCAGCAGTCGAAGCGAGCGGGATCGCTATGAGCGCGAGCAGGCGGCCGGTCGCAAGCAGATTGAAGTCCGGCAGCAGCGGTTGCACGAGGCCGAGGCTGCTGCGGTGGCTGCGGCCGATGCCGTTCGGTCTGCAACGGCGTCCTGCGGTGCCTGCGAGGCCGCCCTGGTGACCACGGGCAGACGCATTGATGAGGTGGAGGCCAGCCTCGCGGCGATCGACCGTTCTCGAGAACAGGTGCTGGAAGATGTCGAACGGCTTCGCCGTGACCATGCCGCCTGTCGTGAGCGGGCGGCAGCCCTTGAGGCAACCCGTGCGGCCCGACTGAATGAACAACAGGCCCGACAGGAGGAGTTGGCTGCCGCCCAGGCCCGAAGAACGGCAATCGGCCAGCGATTGGCAGCGGTCGATCTGGACCGGCTGGCGGCGGGAGATCAATTTGCCGAGGCCTGTCTCGCAGCGGAACAGGCCTCGCGGCAGCTTGCCACACTCAACAGCCGTCTGGCAGCGGTCACCGCAGCGAAGCGTGAGGCCACCGGGAAAATTGAGGCCTCTCGCACCATTGTGCAGGAGTGTGGGGCAACGGCCCATGCGACGGAACTCAAGCGGGAGGCCAACCTTCACCAGCGGACCCGGGTCCTCGAGCGGCTGCAGGACGACTATGGCATCGACCCAACCGCGGAACTGCCCGCCGCCGCCACCACGGACTTCGAAGGCGAGCCGATCGAGGTGCCCGCCGACCGCCAGGAACTCGATGCCGCCATTGAGGACCTCCGACGCAAGCTGGGGTCGATCGGGTCGGTCAATCTTGAAGCTCTGGCAGAGTCGGAGGCGCTTGCGACGCGGCTGGCCGAACTGGAGGGGCAACTGGCTGACGTGACGGCAGGCAAGCAATCAGTCGAGCAGCTGATTGACCGCATTGACGACGAGAGTCGGCGGCTGCTCGGTGAAACAATCGAACGGGTTCGGGTCGAATTCCGGGAACTCTTCGAACGGCTGTTCGGTGGCGGGCAGGCCGACATCGTGCTCGACCCCGACATGGACGTGCTGGAGACAACCGTTGAAATTGTGGCCCGCCCCCCCGGCAAAGAACCCCGGAATATCACCCTGCTCTCAGGTGGTGAAAAAACCATGACCTGTGTCGCCTTGCTGCTGGCGATCTTCCGGTCACGGCCCAGTCCATTCTGCGTGCTCGATGAGGTCGATGCCGCCCTCGACGAGGCCAACGTCGATCGCTTTGTCGGCGTGCTGCGAGACTTTCTGTCGTCCACCCAATTTATCGTGGTCACGCACTCCAAGAAAACCATGGCCACCGCCACCACGCTGTACGGCGTGACGATGGAAGAGTCGGGGGTTTCCAAGCGGGTCGCAGTGAAATTCGAGGCAACTGCCTCGTCGGCACAGACCAAAGCAGCCTAATTCGTGGTGCCACCACACTCTTCCGAAAGAACGGCTCAAGTCTCACGACATGATTTTTCGATCTAGTCTCTTGGACGGTCATGTCGCTGGAGTGTCCACCTTCGGGAACGGCACTCACGAGGCATGAAGCAGGGGGGGATCCTGCGGGTCCTGGCAAGCACAGTCTCGGTGGCCAAATGGCGATCGCAGGCGGTGGATTCATTGCCTTCTCTCGGCCCCCCCTCGTTTTTACCGACCCGTCGGATGAAGGCGACGCGGCCTTTCCGGTGTATTGAACCGCGTCAGGGGGGGCCGTGTTCCGACACTCATCGCGAGTGCGGGCTGGCCATGAATACGTCCGGACACGAAGATCACATGGAGTCCAAGTAATGAAGGTTTTTACGACAGGTCAGGTTGCGAAGATCTGTAAGGTTGCCCCGCGAACCGTCAGCAAATGGTTTGATTCGGGTCGGCTGAAGGGCTACCGCATTCCCGGTTCGCAGGACCGCCGCATTCCGCGGGAATATCTCATCAAGTTTCTCAAAGAGCACGGTATGCCACTGGGCGACCTTGAGGACGAGGCCATGGCCAAGGTTCTCTTGGTGGGGCAGGATCAGTTGCTCATCGAGAACCTCAAGCGGCATCTGCCGATTGAAAAGTCGTTCAAGATCGAAGTTGCCGCAAGTGGCTTCGAGGCTGGCATTCAGGCCGAAAGTTTTCATCCGGACTGCATCGTCGTCGATTATGCAATCGGTCGGATTGATGCCCAGCAGATCTGCCAGAACCTCCGCCGGAATTCTGAGTATGCCGACACGATCGTCATTGCCCTGCTGCCTGACGACGGCTCGCAGATCACTGTCGACCGGGCCCATGTCAATGAGAGCTTCAAGAAGCCCTTTGACGTTGCCCTGCTGGCCGAACGGCTCCGGACGCTGATCGGCTCCCGCAAGGAACTCGTCTGAGCGAGTTCTCTGCAGCGACTCCATGCCGGGGGGCGGTGTGTCAGGAAGACACGCCGCCCCCTGTGCGT
>JBDQOY010000081.1:0-8141 GCA_040260935.1 Pirellulales bacterium | reverse complement strand
GCGGAAGCACATCAAGACCTGAGCCGACCGTCGTGCCCCGCTGGCATTCAGCCTGCGGACGATTCCCCGTTCCCTCCTGCTTCGGGAGCTTTCTACCGTGCCCCCCCGTGACTTCATCATCCATCCGAGCGACTACGACCTCAATGCTGTCGTCGCCGACACCGATGAAATTCGCCGCTACAACCAGCAACGATTCGAGATGGAACAACTCACGGCAATCGTGCATGAAGATCTCGATCGCGGTCTTTGCGTCGGCTACAAGGACACGAGCACCGAGGACTTCTGGGTTCGTGGGCACTTCCCTGCGGTGCCTCTCATGCCCGGCGTGCTGATGTGCGAGGCGGCAGCCCAACTCTCCAGCTACTTCTCGCAGAAGTATCAGCTCCTCGAGGCTGAGATGATCGGCTTTGGTGGGCTCGAGGATGTTCGCTTCCGCGAGCCGGTGCGGCCCGGCGATCGGCTGGTGATCGCGGTGGAACGGGTCCGCGTCCGCCCCAAGGCGATGATCGTCTGCCGGTTCCAGGGGCTGGTCAATGAGAACATTGTGGTTGACGGGGTGATTAAAGGTGTCCCGCTCCCTGTCGACTTTCTCACCGGCGCAGGCCAACCTGACGCCGCAAAGCCCCACGCCCCCACCGCCTGACGGCCTGCAATGCCCCGCCGTCCTCCGAAGAAGCCGCCGGCCACCCTCGATCTGTCTGGGCATCTGCTCCGACTGGCCGATCTGCCCGCGCCGCTCGACCCAGGCAGCCTGTTCCTCGCTGCGACGGCCCCCATCGAACTCGAAGTGGGCTCGGGCAAGGGCATGTTTCTCACCGCCGCGACGGCGGCCGATGCCAGCCGCAACTTCCTCGGCATTGAGGTCAGCGGTGGCTACGCCCGGATGACTGCGGGAAAACTTGCCCAGGCCGGGTCACCCAACGGGGCCATTATTCACGGGGATGCGATGCAGCTTGTCTGCTCACTGCTGCCGGACTGCTGTGTCGCCGGGGTGCACGTCTACTTCCCCGACCCTTGGTGGAAAGCCCGCCATCGGAAACGCCGAATCCTCAATCCGCTGTTCCTCCGCCATGCCGCCCGAATCCTGCCGGAAGCTGGCCGGCTGCACATCTGGACCGATGTGGAAGAGTATTTCGAGGAAGCAGTTGCTGCGACCGCAGCCACAGGGCTGTTTGGAACTCCCGAGGACGAAGCACCGGGCGGCCTGGAAACCCCCTATCGCACCCACTTCGAACGCCGCACTCGGCTCGCCGGCGCGTCGGTCTGGCGGGCCGTCTTCCGGCGGAATCCCATCCCGGCTCCGGATGGTCGGGTGCCTCGCGCTGTCCGGGATCCGGCAGACGGCGGACACACCCCAGCCGAGCCGGAAGGCTAGCCGGGAACCTCCTCGCGACGAATGAGCAGCCGATCAATCCGCCGGCCATCCATGTCGACCACTTCGATCATCAAGCCACTCCACTTCAGCGTGTCGCCGATGACGGGTATCCGCTCCAGTTCATCGAGCACCAACCCCGAAACAGTTGAGTAGTCGCGGGGCAGACCTGGATCCCGAATCGCGAGCCGCTCCACGAGATCATCGATGGGCAGCCCGCCATCGACAAGCCACGAACCATCGTCCCGGGTCACGAAATCCCCGTCCCGATCCCGATCGTGCTCATCACGAATCTCCCCGACGAGTTCCTCCATAACGTCCTCCAACGTCACCAGCCCTTCGGTGCCACCATACTCATCAAGCACGATGGCCAGCTGATTCCGCTCTTTCTGGAAGAGCTCGAGGAGGCGGTCGAGCGGCATCGTCTCAGGCACGAACAGTGCCTTGTGCATCATCTTTCGCAGTTCGATCGGCCAGCCCATCCAGTTCTGACGGAGCACATCCCGGATCGAGACATAGCCCAGTATCTGATCGAGCGAGCCTTCATAGACCGGCAGTCGTGAATATCCGGCCATCGCGATGGCCCCCAGCACCTCATTGGCCGGAGTGTCGATGTCGATCGCATCGAGATCGATTCGGGGCCGCATGATATCCCGCACGGTTCGTTCACCAAGCCGCAAGGCCTCGGCCGCAACAGCCTGCTCAACTGCCTCCAGAACCCCTTCGGCGCGACCGGCTTCAAGGAGATGCTCGATGTCATCGACCGACACGGTTGGTCCATCCTGCTTGTGCGCCCGCAACAGAAAGAGGACGCCTGTCGTCGAGATGCCCATCAGCCAGACCAGCGGCCGGGCGAGTTTGGCGAAGGCCTGCATGAAGGGGGCCGCCAAGCGGGCAAAGCCTTCCGCCCGCCGCAGCGCCAGCCGCTTGGGCACCAGCTCGCCCAGCAGCAGCGTGCAGAACGAGAGCAGCGCCACGAAGATGGTCAGGGCAACGGAGTGGGCTGCCGCCTGAATACCTGCAGGCCCATGCTGCTCCAGCCAGGTGGCGAGCACGCTGACCAATTGATTCCCCCCGTAGGCAGCCGCAAGTGTTCCCACCAGTGTGATCCCAATCTGCACCGTGGGCAGGAACTGGTCAGGACTGCTGGCCAATTCAAGGGCCTTGCGGGCCGCTTCATCGCCCTGTTCAGCCAGTTGCCGGAGCCGTCCCCGACGACTGGCCACAATCGCCATCTCAGCCCCCGAAAAAAATCCGTTGGCGAGAATCAGGCCCAGCAGAATCACCAATTGGTCAACCATGAAGATATCCGCCCGGGGCCTCGGGTAGGGGAACACCTTGGACGGGAACAGCCGGTTCGTCTCGCCGAATGACCGCCAGGTCGTCCCGGTGAATCACCTCGTCACAGGCGCAGACACCGAGGCAGTCCAGAACCTGGTCGGTCTGAAGCCCCTTGATCCGCTCAAGATCAGCGGCCGAATAGTTCACCAGCCCACGGGCAAATACCCCGCCGGCGGCGGTTTCGAGCGTCACCACATCGCCCACGCCAAAGGTTCCGGAAACCTGCTGAATGCCAGCTGCCAGCAGGCTGCTACCCCGCTCCACGACCGCCCGACGGGCTCCGCTATCGACACGTAGGGTGCCACTGACTGCTGCCGACCAACCAAGCCAGCGTTTTCGGGCCGGCATGGTTCCGTTTCGCCCAGGGAAGAAGGTCCCTACCTCATCACCGCGACAGATGGCCTCAAGGACGTCATCTCTGCGACCGGGGCCGATGATGCAGTGGCAGCCTGCCTCCGTCACCACCCGAGCCGCAGCAAGTTTGCTCCCCATACCTCCCTTTGAGAGACCGCCCGGGCGATCCTTCGCCAGCCGCTCAACGGCCGCATCGACCTGCGCGACACATGACATGACCTGCGCGCCCGCTTCGTCCGGTCCGCGGTCATACAATCCATCCACATCAGACAAGAGGATGAGCAGATCGGCTGGGAGGAGGGTTGCCATCAATGCGGCCAGCCGATCATTGTCTCCGAACGAGGTGCGGAGTTCATCGACGCTCACCGTGTCGTTCTCGTTGACGATGGGCACAGCCCCCTCATCCAATAACGCCCGCAGCGTCCCGCGGATATTCAGGTACCGTCGACGATCCTCAAGATCATCCGCCACCAGAAGCACCTGCGCCACGTGCCGACCATGGGGCCGTAACGACCGCTCGTACGCTTCAATCAGACAGCTCTGCCCCACAGCAGCAGCCGCTTGCAGCCGATGAAGGGACCGGGGGCGGGACCGCAGCCCGAGTCGCCCCATTCCAGCCCCCACTGCTCCAGAACTGACAATGATGACCTGCTTCCCTGCTGCCAGCAGTTGATCACACTGCTGGCCGAGTTGTTCGACCCGCTGGCTGTCGAGCAAGCCATCTGCGGTCGTGAGCACCCGGGTGCCGACTTTGACGATGATCAGGGTAGCCGCAGCGACCGCGTCGGTGCGGGAGAGGGTGCTCATGAAAGGTCGATTCAAACAACGGCGGATGGTCGGGCCGAGCAGCACAGGCTCGGCAGGCCCTTATCGTACCCTCACCCCATTCCTGGGGGCCACTGGGGTGGCCTGGGGAGTGGTTCTCAGCCGCCAGTGAGGCCTCCCGGTTGAGGTGGCCACCGCTCACAGCATATAACGGCGTCTGCTCGATTTCCGTCGAACTGAGGGTCCCGGTGAGCGATCTCAAACACGAGTGCGGACTAACCGCAATATATCACCTACAGGGCGGCGAACCGAGCCCGCTCTGCCCGCCTGCTGGTCCGGAAGAGGTGTCCCGGCTGATCCCCCGGATGCTGCTCGACATTCAAAATCGGGGCCAGCTCTCGGCGGGCATGACGGTCTGGAATCCAGATCGCAGCCAACTACTGGCAACCCACAAGGAAGTCGGCAGCGTCAGCGAAGTCTTCCGCATGAGCCATCGGGGCAAATTCGAAAGCCTGATGGAGCAGCACTGCGGACCCGCCGCCATCGGCCACGTGCGGTATGCCACCTGTGGCGCCGAGGACCGTGGCTATGCCCAACCCCTGGAACGGCCGCACATTCAGAAGCGGAAGTGGTTTGCCTTCGGTTTCAATGGCCAACTGGCGAACTACCCGGAACTCCGCGAGGAAATTCTGGCTGATGACGACAACCATCTCGCTCGGGACAACGACACCGAAGTTATCCTGCATGCCATTTGCAAGGAGCTTTCAGGGGATGCCGATCCCTCCCCAACCGAGGTGCTCGCGACCCTGGCGGAACGCTTTGACGGGGCCTGGAACCTCGCCCTGCTCGACGCTTGTGGACGCATGATCGTCGCCCGCGATCCGCTTGGGATTCGGCCGCTGGAGTACGCGCAACATGGGCAACTGGTTGCTGCGGCCAGTGAGAGCGTGGCCCTGCTCAATCTCGGCTTTCCTCCTGAATCAATTCGGTCACTCGAACCGGGCACCGCGCTGATCATTGACGGGAAGACCGCCCGGGTGGAGCGGTTTGCCGACGCCCCCAAACGGGCCCACTGTTTTTTTGAGTGGATCTATTTCGCCAATGTTGCCAGCACCATGGATGACCGCAGTGTCTACCTGTCGCGAAAGCGGCTGGGGGAGGAGTTGGCCCGCCTCGAAACAGTGCCAATCGATGCCGACACCGTTGTCGTCCCTGTCCCCGACACCAGCAAGGCAGCGGCTGACGCCATGGCCTACCGACTCTCCATCCCGAGCGTGGAAGGGCTTATCCGCAATCGCTACACGGGCCGAACGTTCATCGATGGGGCTGCAAGCCGCCGCCAGAAGGCTGAAAGCAAGTACACGCCACTCCGGGAGGTACTTGAAGGCAAACGAGTCATCCTGGTGGAAGACTCGATTGTCCGCAGCACGACGATGCGGGTTCTGCTGGGACGCATGCGGTCCCTGGGGCGAGCCCGGGAAATCCATGTGCGGATTGCCTGCCCCCCGATCATTGCGCCCTGTTTTTACGGCATCGACATGTCGACAATTGACGAACTGTTCGCATCGCAGTTCCTGCCCACCGGCATGCTGACCGACGAGGCCCAGGCCGAGATGGCTGCGAGCCTGGGCGCTGAATCACTCCGGTATCTCCCGGTCGAATCGGTTGCCCGCTCGATTGATCTTCCAGTCGACTCGCTTTGCCAGGCCTGCATCACCGGCCGCTACCCAACCCCTGCAGGCGAACAACTCTACCAACTGGCCCGGTCACAATCCTCGTCCGCTGGCCGCACCTACGAGTCGATCAGCAGTCGGTAAGCCCAACCGCCTGAGAGGCAATGGCAGGCCCTTGAAGAGCGGCTTTATTCCTGCGGGGTCAGCTTCAACCAGAACACGAGTTACTCGTTCTTGAGCACATCGTCGAGCACAAAGGGACTCGGAAATGGCTCATCGAGTTGCTCCAGGACCTCACGGTACTGATCGATCGTCTCAATGAGTTCTTCGCGGGTCAGCGCGTCGCTCCGAAGCACGTCTGAGGCATCGAGCACCTCACGATAGGCGGCAAAGGCCTCTTCGAAGGCCTCCTTGGCTGGCCGCAGCCTGGCCGCCTCATAGTCCTGCTCAGCCCGCCAGGTCGCCTCGCGAGCTCGTAAGGCCGAATCGGTGACCTCCATCTCACAGGTTGCCCGCCAGAAGTCAAAGTTCACAATGTCGCGATAGCGATCGATGATCTCCGCAGTTTCCTGCGCCTCTATATAGTTCGCGGCCAACCGCTGCGCCTGGTCACGGACATCGGCAGGAGCATCACGGGCCACCATCGGCCAATTGACTTTCATGGCCTGCTCGGCCTTGGCAACAAGATCCTGCTGATCCTCCGTGCGATCGAGCGGCGGCACCTCAAGGGCCTGCCGCTGGGCGTCGGTGAGCGTTGCGGCCCGCTCAGCCTCCATGGTGGCAAACCTTCCGGGAAGCAGCGTCTCCAGTTCCGCTGCCAACCGTTCCGCACGAGCTAGTTCCGCCTCCCGAAGGCCAAGCCGGATCGGCACATCCCAGCTGGTGGGAATCTCCCGAACGGCGTACCGCCGCAATTCCTCGCCGGCCAATTCCCAGCCATCACGGGCCTTATCGCCAAAGATGCCGTCGGCCTCGAGGTTTCGGGCGTAGTTGATGGCCATCATCATCGGCTCGGAATGGAAGATCAGCGGCGTGGTCTTCAGGGGCACCCCAGCATCAGCCACCACCTGGGCTGCCAAATACTTTTCCCGGCCAACCAGCCAATTGTCTCGCTCTGCGAGCGTTCGCCCCGGCCGATCCCGCTCGTGAAAATCATCGTCCGCCTTGAAGAGCCGACGATACTGCTTCTTCTCGTCTGCCCGACCGATTTTCTGCCCGATAAACCAGCCCATGCGGCCCAGCAGCCGAGGTTCGCGGGTGTTGAAAAAGACCCCCTGCCGCAGGAACTCAATGCCCTTCATGACCCACGCGTAGCGGTCGTGATAGTCATCGAACTGCACCGAAATGTTGTAAGAGAGGTTGTGGGCCTGAAAGTCCCAGACCGAGTAAAAGTTCGGCTGCAATTTCGTCATCTGCTCAAGAACAGCCGACAGGTTGGTCCAGTCTTCAACCTTCTTGTAGTAATTGGCCCGATCCCAGAGCAGCGTGACGGCGATGTTCTTCAGCCCGAGGCTTGCCAATCGCATCGTTTCACTGGCTGGGTCAATCTCCCCAAGATCTGCCTGCGACAACTGTGCCGCCGTGCGGAGCTTTGCCAGGTAGCCACCCTCGTACGAAGAATCTCGCGGCTGGCTCAATGCCGACAGGGGCACCAGCAGGACGGCGATCAGAATGAGCATGACCAACGTCTCGGGGCGAAGCCCCAGCCAAAACGTCTTCTCTGGGCGATTCCGCCCTGCCGCACGATTCTGTGTTTGCGTCATCACGATGCCACCTCACGAGCCTTGAGACAGAATGCCCCAGCGATGAAAAATGCCACCAGGTATCCGAGGGTTTCACAGGCGTTTTGGCCCAACAGATTGAGCGGAATATCGAAGCCACTGGCAACAAAGTCACTTGTTCCGAGGCTCGACAAGGACGGGAACAGGGAGGCCGCCAGCCGCATTGGCGCCAGCAGCAAGGTATCAACTGTTTTCATCGCGTTGACCAGGGGTGACTGCTCAAGATCGACCACGATGCTCGCCTGGGTGACAATCCGGTAGAGCGACTCAATCGGGCCGCCCCCCGGCATGGTCTTTGAATTCCCCGTGATCTGGGCATCAAACAGGCGATCGATGAACTCTCTGAACTGGCCGATCAGCACGACAGAAAGGGTCGCCAACAAGGCGACCGGCCCGGCCAGGAAGGTGCTGAACATCACGCCAATGGCAGTGACAAGTACCATCGCAAACCAGATTCCCAGACAACTCTTCAGGTAGTTCAGAGCAAACGAACCACTCCCTCGTCGCAGATAAAAGTCAGCCTGAGCGACCCCGAAGTACTGAGACGGCTCAAGACACTGCAGCACCACCTCGACGCTGCCACTAGAAACGATGTCTTCGAAAAGATCGATCTGCCGGGTTCCGCCATCCGCCGAGGTTGCCGCAAGCGTTCGCGGAATCAGCAGCGAGTCGATCGTGAATTCCTTGGCGGTGAAGTAGAACGGATCGCTCTGCAACTGACTGGTGGGGTTTCGCACTCGCACGCTCCCTGCAATCCCCTTCTCGATGTTGCCCATGTAGGTCCGGAACACCCGCACGAGCATCTCCAGAGGCAGGCCTTCCGGAAACTCCTCCTCCGTGATGCCCTCGAAGGTC
>JBDQOY010000080.1:0-3504 GCA_040260935.1 Pirellulales bacterium | reverse complement strand
GAACGATAGTTCTCCTCCAGCCTGACCACAGTCGCCCCGGGCCAGCGGTTGGGGAACTCGAGGATGTGCGAAATCTGTGCACCTCGCCAGGCATAGATGGACTGGTCGTCATCCCCCACCACACAGAAGCTTTTGTGGTCACGGGCTAGCGCCGAGAGGATTCGCTCTTGAATGCCGCTGGTGTCCTGATATTCATCAACCAGCACATGGTCAAACCGTCCTGCCTCTTGCAGCCGGACCTCC
The DNA here is from genome assembly GCA_040260935.1 of Pirellulales bacterium. Taxonomy (GTDB): domain Bacteria; phylum Planctomycetota; class Planctomycetia; order Pirellulales; family UBA1268; genus UBA1268. The sequence goes on along the minus strand of JBDQOY010000080.1, from coordinate 3,261 downwards.
TCGTGCTCGGTAAAAAGCTGATCGACCACCAGCAGCAGATCGTCAAAATCGACTGCCCCATTGCCCTGCATTGCCCGCTGGTACCGCTGATAGCCGGCGGCTGCCAGATCCCACGAGTCGTCGGCGTCGGTTGAGAGCGTGTCAAACACCACCTCGGCCCGCACCCCACGGCTCTTCCAGCGGCTGATCCGATCGAGCAGGTCGGCGGGTCGGAGTGTTGCCTCAGCGACCCGCAGTTCTTTGAGCACCTTGCGGGCCGTCGTCTCCTGCTCGCCCCGATCGACAATCACGAATCGGTCTGGATAGCCGGCCAGCCGGGCATGCCGCCGGAGGATGCGGACGCAGAGCGAGTGGATCGTCGACACCTCGGGCTTTGGTGGCGCAGGCTGCTGCTCGCCACCGGCTGGCTTGCGGGGGCGTTTCCCGAACCGGTTGCCAATGCGGGCCACCATCTCTCGGGCCGCCTTGTTAGTGAAGGTGACGGCCAGAATACGGTCTGGCGGTGTGCCCCGTTTGACGAGGTTTATGATTCGGGCGATCACCACGCGGGTCTTGCCGGTGCCGGCTCCGGCGAGCACCAGCAGGGGGGCTGCCGGGGCATTGACGGCCTCGGCCTGAGCAGGATTGAGGCCTGATGCTGGGGCAGCACGAGGCCGGGACGGTGGTCGGGGGGGCGGAGAGATTGTCATGCTTCTGCGACTCTACCACACCGCCAGTGTCACCTTGACGCTTGGGCCTCAGAAGCGTCTATTTGGCCCGTAGGCCGGCCAGCGGCCGCTGCGGGCAGAGCCCGTGGATTCACCTGGAAAGGATTCCCCCCTGGGACGGAGTAAGCCATGAAGTCGGAGCAGCGACACGAACTTGCGGAAAATGATCTGGCCGAAAGCGTGGAGCATCTGGCGGAACGCATGCGTCCCTACCTGCCGACCATTCTCATCGCTGCCATTGGCAGCCTGCTGGCGGTTTTTCTCAGTCTCTTCATTTCAGCGGGCTGGGAAGCCAGCCGGGCAGAAAGCTGGGATGCCTGCTTAGGGGCGCTTGCCAGTGGAGATGAAAACGCCTTTCGGGAGGTGATCCTCCGCTATCCCGATAGCCCCGCCGCCCAGTGGGCCGAACTGGTGCTGGCCGACCGCAACCTCTCTGAGGCAACCGATCTGCTGTTTGCCCCGCTTGACCCCGCCAATGATGTTGCCCGCCAACGACTGGAAGATGCTGCCGCCAGTTACGCCGGCATCCTCTCCCAGCGACCAACCGGCATGGTCGCCGAGCGGGCGACACTCGGCCTGGCCAAGGCACGGGAAAGCCTGGGTGAGCTCGATGAGGCCCGTCGTGGCTACGAGGCCCTTGCTCAGGAGTATGGCGAGAGCCCCATGGCCAAACTGGCGGTCGCTCATGCTGCTGATCTAGCTCGCGGCGATACCAAAGCGTTTTACAATTGGTTTGCCGAGGCCCGTGCGGCGGCGGCCCAAGCGGCTGCTGAGGAAACGCCTGAGGAAAATGCAGGAGACGGCCCGGCGGCAACCGAGCCTGCCGACACAGCGCCCGCAGCGGACACGCCAGCCCCGGTTGAAGAAAAGCCTGCGGCTGCCGACGGAGAGGCTGGTGCGGACACTGCGGCAGTTGCGAAGCCAACGACAGAGGAAGCCGCGAAGGAAGCCACAGAGGAGTGACCCCTGGACACTGCACCGACTGATCCACCGCCGGAACCGGGTGCTGAGGTTGTCTTCGCTGTGGATGAAGCGATGGCCGGGAGGCGGCTCGATCAGGTTCTCAGCCAGCAATTCAGTCAGTTCAGCCGGTCCTACCTCGCCCGGGCGATTGAAAAAGGGGCTGTCCGGGTCGATGGCATAAATGCCCGCGGCTCACTCAAGCTCAAACCGGGGTCGACGGTCTGCTTTACCGTGCCTCAGCCGCCCCAGCGGGGGCCGGTGGCGGAAGAGATCCCGCTTGAGTTTCTCTACGTCGATGAGGTTATGGCCGTTGTCGACAAGCCCCCGGGTATGGTGGTCCACCCGGCCAAGGGCAACTGGAAGGGGACTCTTGCCGGTGGGCTCAAGTGGCACCTCGAGCGTCGCCATGACGTTGCGGCAGATGGTGAAGGCCTCTCGCAGGCAGGGGGACCAACCCGGCCGGGCATCGTGCACCGGCTTGATCGTGATACCAGTGGCGTAATCGTGGTGGCCCGTAGCGATGCGGCCCACCAGGTTCTTGCCAAGCAGTTTGAACAACGCACGGTCGAAAAGACTTACCTGGCAATCACCCAGGGGCAGCCTGAGTTCGATCAGGATGAGATTGATTTGCCCATCGGCATCCATCCCTACCAGCGGGAAAAAATGGCGATTCGGAGCGGACATTCAACCAGCCGGAATGCCGTGACCAGGTTCAAAGTGCTTGAGCGGTTCCGTGGGGCGGCTCTTGTGCAGGTGAAACCGCAGACAGGACGAACCCATCAGATTCGCGTCCATCTGGCGGCAATCGGTGCGCCCGTTCTGGGGGATGCGCTTTACAGCGGCCGTTCAGTGATTGAGCCCAAACTCTTTGGCGGCCCGCGTGATGCCGGGCCAGTCCTCACCCGTCAGGCACTCCATGCGGCATCACTGTCGATTGATCATCCCGAGAGTGGCGAGCGGCTTACCTTCGCGGCCCCGCTTCCCGCTGACATGGAGGCAGTGCTGGCCGTCCTGCGGGGCCTGGCCGTCACGGACTGACGAACTCGTGCAGGCCAGGCAGGCCAAACTGTAAGCGGCTCACGGGGGCGGCAAAGGACAAGTCTACGGCGTAATCGGGGCTACGGCGTAATCGGGGCTACGGCGTAATGGAGGCGTCGAAGTCCGCCGGAAGTTTGGCATCGGTTGCGGTGCCACTGCTTTCGGCATTTGCCCGGCCGCCGAGATCAAGCGGAAACATCAGCGTAAACGTGCTGCCTGTCGCGGGGTCACTAACAACTGAAATGTCCCCTCCGTGCTCGCGAAGAATCTTGCGGCTGACCGTCAGGCCAAGCCCCGTGCCCCGTGCCCCCTTGGTGGAGACAAACAGGTTGAAAATATCTGGCAGTGTCTCTGCCGGAATACCCGGCCCATTGTCGGCAACTGTGACCTGAATGGTTTCGCTGATTTCGTCGAGTTCGGCGGTGATCTCCACCCGACCGTCATCCTGTGCTTCAACCGCATCGACCGCGTTGGTGAGAACGTTCAAGACCGCCCGGGAAATTCCCTCTGGATCAAACAGCACCCGAGGAAAATCCTCCACGGGCTCCCAGTG
>JBDQOY010000079.1:0-7633 GCA_040260935.1 Pirellulales bacterium | reverse complement strand
GCGAAACTGCGGATCGTTCCCAGATCGTCACCGACGACAACCAGCGGCAGGTCAGGATCGGTCGAGACGGCAGCAGCCGAGGGAAACCCGGCATCGGTCACGTCGACCTGCCAGATGGTCTCGCCGGTCTGGAGAGACAACGCCATGAAGTGGCCTGTGATGTCCCCGAGATAGATGCGGTCAGCGGCAATCACCGGGGTGGCGGTGAAAGAGCAGCCTTCGAACCGCCGCTGCCAGTGCTCCAGCAGCGGCCGCTGGAGCACGACAGCCGACCGACCGCTGCCGCTGGCCGTCCCCCGGAACATGGGCCAAGCGGTGGGCGAGTCGGTTGCGTCTGCGGCGACGATGGTGGGGGCCGTCAGCAGCGCCAGCAGCCAAACAAGTAGCATGGTGCTACGGTGGTGCGGCAGAGGCAGGTGACGGCGGTGGTGGCCTCGGATCATCGGTCTGCCTGCCGATAGAGTGCTGCCAGTTCGGCGGGGGAGCAGGGCCGTGGGTTGAATGACCCGGTCCACTGGCTGGCGGCTGCGGTCGCCAGGTGGTCGATGGTGAGGCCCTGAGATGCTGGCCCGATGGCAGCCGAAAGCGTGCGGGGCAACCCCGCCTGCTCAAGCAGCCCCTCAACCCACCGGGCCAGTGCTGCTGCCGGTGGCTCAGTGGTCAGGCCAGCGAGGGTCGCCAGTTCGGCATACCCTGGAGCGGCAGCCTCGGCGTTGTAGCGGATGATGTGTGGCAGCATCAGCCCTACCGCCAGGCCGTGGGCGACATGGTGGGTCGCCGTCAGGGGGTTGGCTGTTGCGTGGGCAGCACCAAGCATCGCATTTTCGATGGCCAGGCCAGCCCAGGCGGCACCGAGTTGAACAGCTGCTCGTGTCTCGATGTCAGTTGTGCCTGCGAGCACACGTGGCAGATGCTGCGAGAGCAGCCGCCAGGCCTCGCGGGAAAACACCTGCGACGCGGGGGTGGCCGCGGTGCTCACATGACTCTCAAGGGCGTGCGAGACCGCATCGATACCGGTCAATGCGGCAACCCGGGCCGGCTGGGTGAGCGTCAGGCAGGGATCGAGAATGGCCACCCGAAAGGCAGCATGGGGATCACCGCAGGCAAGTTTTTCTCCCGTCTGGGCATCGCTGATCAAGGCAAACGACTGGGTCTCGCTTCCTGTTCCGGCGGTGGTTGGGCAGCCGATCGCTGGCAGCAGGGGGCGGCCGGTCGCGGCCCGGCCACGATAGTCCTGCATGCGGCCGCCACAGCAGAAGAGGAAGTTGATCCCTTTCGCGCAGTCCATCGAACTGCCACCGCCCAGCCCCACGATGAGATCAGGGGTGAACTCGTGGGCAGTTGCCGCGCCGGCCTCAACCTGGGTGGTCGTCGGATTCTCACTGAAGTCGCGGAACACGGCCGTGGTGCAGCCGGCTGCTTCAAGAGCGTCGATGCCCAGTTGGGTATGGCCCACCGCGATCACCCCCGGGTCACTGACAACCAGCACCCGGCTGCCACCGAGTTCTGCGGCAAGTTGGCCGAGCTGCTTGATGCTGCCAGCACCAGCCACCAGCCGGGTCAACGCTCGAAACGAAAATGCCGGCGTTCCCCCAGCTGATTCTGCGTCCATGCGTTGCATCGCTCAGTTGCCCGCGCGGGTGACGGCGGAAGATGCCTGCAGGCCACCCGTTCCAGCGGCCTCTGCCAATTGCAAGGCCCGCGAGCGGTAAAGGAAGTCGATGATGTTTCCCTCGTGGGGCTGCAGCCAGTCGAGTTTGATCGTCGGCAACGGCCCGAGGTTTAGCCGGTCGATCTGCGGTGCGTCGATCAGGCTTCGGCGGAAGGCAGCGTTGGTGGTGATGGCGGTTGCCACCAGGGTTGGCCCAATGCGATCGAGCATTGCCGCCTGTGGGCACTTGACGACGCTGGCGAAGGGAAACATGTATTCGGCCCGGGCAATCTCTGGGTCGGGTGACTCGCAGTGGGCGATCACCGGTCGCAACCAGCCGCACCGCTCGCCCTCCACGAATCGCGGGCCGTGTGTTGCCGTGGCATGGCTGACGCCCGGCGTATTGAGCAGCCCCTCGATCTGCTCCCAGATCGCCTTGGCCGCACCGGGAATGGTGAAGGCCGCAAGCTGGGCCTCGGGGTCGTCGGGTGGCTTGACTTCCAGGGGGCCGAGCCGGTCGGCCAGGGCGGCGGCAATCTCGCGGGTGTGCCGGCTGGCATAGATGGCCGAGCAGTTGATGCAGCCGCGGCCACTGTTGGCGGCAATGCTTTCGACCATGACGTCGAGGTAGTCTTCCCAGTGGTCGACGCAGTCATCGCCCAACAGAATTTTGGAGAAGCCGGGGCCATGCACCTGCACGGCAGGATTCCCCCGGTACTGTTCGACCGTCTTGGCCGAACCGAAGATCATGCTCCGACCCGAGCCGGCCAGAATGGCGGCACCCACGTCAGTCGCCCCGGGGTAGAGACCGATGGCTTCGGCTGGAATGCCCGCCTCAATCATCGCCGCCGCCATGCGGTAGGGCGTCCACGGCTCTTGACCACCCGGCTTGAGCAGCAGGCCAACCCCCAGGGCCACCACGGGCAGCCAGAGGGTGTGGACGCCGGGCGAGTTGCTCGGCAGCACGAGCCCCAGCACGGGCGACTGAGCCTGATAGCTGACAACGACATCACGATGTTCGGTGCCGTATCCCTGCCAGAGGATTTCGGGGGGAAGCCCTCGGGAGAGCGCGTCGAGCATGCGATCCATGTTCGAGAGTACGAAGAGGTTCTTCTGCATGTTCGCGCGGCAGAGCCGCTCCGGCAGCCCTGTCGTTGCCGATTGGTGGCGGACGAAGTCATCGGGGGACTGCCGGATGCCGCCGACCTCAACGGTGCCAAGGGCATAGAGATTGCCGGCAGTCTGGAGTCGCTCGACCACGTCTTCGGGATCGAGGGCGAGCAGGGCCTGTCGCGCCCGATCGGCCTTCCGCAGGTCGCGGCTGACGATGGCACCGCCGACCTGGCTCACCTCAGCGACTTGTTCACCAGTCAGAAAGTGAACGAGTTGCGTCCGCTCAAGTGATTCATACGGTTTGCCAAAGCGAAATGCGGTGAGATGCATGGAAGTGTCTCCATTCCCGGATCCAGGGGGCGAGATCTGCGTGACCAATCGTACGAAATACCAGCGGGTTTGGCACAGCAGGCCTCGGCTTGGCCGTTCATTTCGCGAAGCAACGCCGGGGACACGGCGCGGTGGTTCGGGAGGAGCCGTTGCCTGCGGAGGACAGTTCGCCGTGAGTGAGTCACCAGTCGTGGACTGTGTCGCGTCAGGGCGGCCGTCTCAGTAGACGCCGACCGTGGTGGCGGTCGCGAGTTTGCGGAAGGGACGGACGCCGCTGATTCCATCCCATGGGTACCGCACGTAGGGGCGTTCCCGTTCGCCTTCATCCCGCTCAAGGAAGCCAGGCACGAAGGTTTCCTTGGTGAGGGTGGTCAGTTTCACCCGGCCAGTGCTGCCATAGGGCACCACGGTTGTGGGGTCATCAAAATCGACCACTTCAATCACCGCCCGGGGCTGGGGGGAGTAATAGGCGATGGTGTATCCGTCCGCCGGCGTGACCGGCCGTGAGGCGGCCAGGCCCATGAGGGTGTTGCCGTAGGTTGGCGTCATGTAGGTCCCATCGAGCAGTTCCTCAACGGCGAAGCGGGTCCACTGCGGGGTGAACTCCGTGCCGCCGGAGAAGATGCCGGTAATCCCGGCCTCGTGGATGGTTGTGCCCCGCTTTTCAAGCTCTAGGGCGAGGGCTTCGAGCAGTTTCGGGGTGGTGAACATGCAGCGGATGTCATGGCCCGCTTCGAGGATCGTGATCGCCTGATCGATGCAGTGCTGTTTGTAAGCCTCGAGATGTTCCATCCAGCCCTTCTGGATCAGTTTGATCACCCAGCGGGGGTCGAGGTCGATGCAGAAGCAAATGCCGCCGCGGAACTGAGCGAGGTGTTCAATGGAGAGCCGGAGTCGGCGTGGGCCTGACGGTCCCAGCATCAGCCAGTTGGCCCCCTTGGGAAAGTGCTCCTCGGGAAGGGTTGCGCTGAACTCTTCATAGTCGGTGCGAAAGTCACGGATGTTGACCCGTGACTTTGGGGTGCCGGTCGTGCCCCCCGTTTCAAACACGTAAGCAGGCTGGCCGGCAAGGCCCTTGGGAATCCAGCGGGTCACGGGGCCGCCTCGCAGCCACTCATCCTCAAAGGCGGGGAACTTTTTCAGGTCGTCGAAGCAGGTCACCTCCTGCAACGGATCAAACGGAAGGGACGCAGCATATTCCAGCCAGAATGGCGAGCCGGTGGAGGGGTGGAAGTGCCAGGCCATCATCTCGACGGTGTGGGCATCGAGTGCTTCCCGGCTCCGGGCGATGCTGTCGGCATCAGCCAGTTCAAACACGGGCGGGGTGGCGGACTCAGCGGTCATGAACAGACTCCTGGCGAAAACCCTTTCGGGGTGGGGTGGTTGCCCGCCGGCTGCCACGGGGTCAGCTCGACGCACCTATCATAGCCACAGCCGGATCGGCTGGCAGCGTTGACCTGGCAGCAGCCTGCTACGGTGCGGGAGTGGGAGGGTCGTCGGGCATCGCCAACTGGCTGAGCAGTTGCATGACGCCGTTGAAGTGGGCCAGTCGGGGGCCGTAGCGGTCGATGAACTCGCCCAGGGCATAGTCGCTGTCAACAAAGTCTTCAGCGCTCTCTGCGGCCTCTTCGGCCAACGAGGTGAGGTACTCGGTATGCACCTGAGAGAGCCCTTCGGCTGCCCGCCGGCAGGCCCGGGCGACGTCGGGGTGTTTTTCACGCCATGCCTTCAGTTCCGCGACCCGTTGCCGCTGCTGCAGGGAGACGTGTTTGAGTACCTCGCCCAGAAGCTCGCATGAGCGCTTCTGGACAGCCAGCATTTCCTGCAGGATCACCACGGTCTGGGCCTGGCCTCCGGCTGCCCCAGCAGGTGAGACCGAGGCGGTGTCGTTTGCGGTCGAGGTAATGTCAATCTGGGTGCAGTGTGAGGGGAGATCGGCCATGACGGTGAGAGCCTCGGCGGGCGAGGGATGGAGTGGAGCGGTTGGAGTCTAGTCGGCACATCGGTGGGGAACGCGACAGGCGGATGCCCCGAGCACCATTGATGGTAGTCGCCCTTTCGCCAGGGTCCAAGCGTTGGGGGGTGTTGTCGCGTTGGGGGGGATGTTGTCGGCACAACCGCTACAGCCCGTCCCGATCGAGCCGATCCGAGGGTGTCGTGGTGGGGGTGTTCAAGAGTCGCGGGCGTCTGCCCGATGGATTCAATCGGTGGGAAACCGATCGGTCTCCCCGCGACGAAAAGGGCGGGCTTGCCACCGGGGCAGGGCCTCCGGCCGTTTGTTCCGCAGGAATGGTTCATGGTGTCGAGTGCATCGTCGTCGGCTGATCTGGCCTTCGGCTTTCTGACGGTCTGTGATGCGTCTGGTGTCGGCACCTTCGGTGGGTACCTGCTTGTCGACCTGTCGGGTCGGCCCCTCGAGTTCCACTGCACGGCCCCGGTGCGGGTCACCCGGGCCCAGCAGATTCTTTACGGCGCCTCGCTCCAGCGGCACCTTCATGGCGAGCAGATTGGCGGCCCGCTCCTCAAGGCGACGGCGCTGACGCCAGCGGCGGTCCTCACCGATCTCGATTCGTTGCTGCACGCCCGCAGCCACGGCGGCAGTCCGGTGGCAGTGGTCCGCGAGGGTGCCACGGTCACTGCCGATGACGAAGCCAGCGGAGCCTTTGCCCTCGGCGGCGTGCGGGTGCAGCCGCATGACGCGGACCGGTTACAGGCAGAACAGCTTCAGGCCCATCTCGCTGAACTTGCGCAGAGCATTGAACTGGTCGAACCCTTTGCCCGCATTCGTGCCGCGATCGACGAAGCCCAGCAGCACTCTTGACCACCACCCGTGTTAACGGGCAGCCGGCAAGGCATTGGCTGCCGTCCAATCAGGAATGAGACCATGCCTGTGCCGCAGTCAGCCCCTGCAACTGTCACGACGGTTGCCGCAGCGGCAGGCCTCACCCTGACGCCGGCGGCAATCAGGTCAGTTGTGCCGGCCCCGCTGCCGGTTGGAGCGGCGTTGCGATTGCCGGTGTCAGTAACGCAGCCGGTGGTTCACGCAGTGCCCCTGCTCAACGGCCCGATTCCGATCATCAGCCATCGGTTTGCCGCCGGGCCAACGACCGTGGCAGTGGCAGCACCAGTAGCTCGACAGCCACCTGCCGAGAGGCCCCGGCCAGCGGCCGAGAAACCCCGTACGCGGATTCAGTCTCCGGGGGATATCGTCAAACTGTCGGAGCGGCTCTTCTATCTGCTCCAGCCAGATCTGGAGACGCTGCTGGCGGGCTGTCGGGTCGGCTTTCCGCATGAACCCTTCCCGTTTCAACTCAATGGTATGGCCTTCCTGCTGCCACGGGTCGGTGGCATCCTGGCCGATGAGATGGGGCTTGGGAAATCGATGCAGGCGATCTCATCGCTTCGGCTCCTGATTCGGTCCGGTCAGGCCCGGCGGGTGCTGGTTGTCTGCCCGAAGGGCCTGGTCTCGAACTGGGTCCGTGAACTGGCAGTCTGGGCCCCAGAACTCGTGGTCGGCGTCATTGAGGGTGACCCGGAACGCCGCCGCTGGCAGTGGACGCTGCCCGATGTACCGGTGAAGGTGGCCAACTACGAGGCGGTGGTGCGGGACCGCGATGTGGTGGCGGAACTCGGTCTTCAGTTCGATCTGGTCGTGCTTGACGAGGCCCAGCGGATCAAGAATCGGTCGAGCCAGACCAGCGAAGCGGTCTGCACGCTTCCGCGACAGCGTTCCTGGGCGCTCACCGGTACGCCGGTTGAGAACCGCGCGGAGGATCTGGTGGGCATCTTCGAATTCGTGGCCCCGGGCCATGTCCACGAGCGGATGTCGCCCAGGGCCCTGGGGGCTGCCGCTGCTGACTATGTTCTGCGGCGGACCAAAGACAAAGTGCTCGATGACATGCCGCCCCGCCTTGACCGAGACCAGCACATCACCCTGACGCCGGATCAACGCGAAACCTATCGGCGGGCAGAGGAGGAGGGGGTGCTGAGGCTGTCTGACATGGGACAGGAGGCAACCATTCAGCATGTCTTTGAACTGGTGCTCCGACTCAAGCAGATCTGCAATTTCGACACAGCCACCGGTGCCAGCGCCAAGGCGGAATGCCTGGAGGCTGAACTTGAGGAGGTGCATGCCAGTGGCCGCAAGGCGTTGGTCTTCAGCCAGTGGGTGGAGACGCTGGGCCGTCTGCGTGACCGGCTGGGCCGGTTTGGGGCGATTGAATACCACGGCGGCATGTCGACGGCTGCCCGCGACGCAGCCATCGAAACCTTTCGCAACGACCCCCGCCACTCGGTGCTCTTGCTCTCGTACGGCGCGGGGGCGGTCGGCCTCAACCTGCAGTTCTCGCAGTATGTCTTTTTGTTCGACCGCTGGTGGAATCCGGCGATTGAGGATCAGGCCATCAATCGGGCACATCGCATCGGGGCGGCCGGTGCGGTCACAGTGACCAAATTCCTCTCTGTTGGCACGATTGAAGAGCGGATTGATGAGGTGCTGGCCCGCAAGCGGAATCTGTCAGACGTGATTCTTTCCCAGGC
>JBDQOY010000078.1:0-11892 GCA_040260935.1 Pirellulales bacterium | reverse complement strand
GGGCTGAGCATCCTGACGAGAATCTGACGGCATGCCGTCGGCTAAATTTTTCTCATCTTTTGCTTGCCGCGCTCCTGCCGTGGGGTAGGGTTCAAAGGCTTCCCGGAGACTGCCGGGGGCCGCCTCACTGGTGGATGGGTCGGCCCCCGGCAGTCTCCGGGAAGCCTTTGAACCCTACCCCACGGCAGGAGCGCGGCAAGCAAAAGATGAGAAAAATTTAGCCGACGGCATGCCGTCAGATTCTCGTCAGGATGCTCAGCCCTTGCGATGCCGAATTTTGGCCCGCATCCGCCGCTTCTTCTGGCCCATTTTCCGACGGCCTTTTCCTGACTTTTTCACTCCCATCGACTCAGCCTCCACCCGATTTTTCGGCACGGTTCTCATGACCCCACCGACCGGCCGGCGGCCGATCCACGCGGTGGGGAACAATCTGGTATTAGACTGTTCCGGAAACGCTTTGCAAGGTTTGAACCCGCCTTCTGCTCGATCCAGCCCCGGTGGCATCACCGTTATGATCGCTTTTTTCCCGACCTACGCCCGCAGGATCAACCCAATAGGTGGCTGGCGGATCACCATCAGTGGCATGGTCTCCCGCCCGTTGCCTGACCCGAGTCGCCGCCGCCGGGTGGCGCGGGCTGTCGTCAAGCGGCTGCTCAAACTCGACGACGCCCAGCTTGAGTCTGCGATTTTTCGGGCCCGTTCCGAGTTGTTTCTCTTCCAGCGGATCGCGGGGCAGCCCGTGCGGATCCGGATCGGTGATCAGACGGTGGAGGTTGGCGTCTCCGATCGCGTGGGCCACTTTACCGGCAGTTTTGACCTCGACGAGGCCGTGGTGGCTGAGCACGCCAGCCTCACGCCCTGCGGCCGCAGGCTCGCCTTTGCAGCGGTGGCCGACCCTGAGGACCTCAGCCCGGGAGAGCCGGCGGAGGGGCAGGTGCACCTGCTGGCTGGCGAGGGCCTGTCAGTCATCTCCGACATCGATGACACGGTGAAGGTCACCAATGTGGCAGACCGACGACAACTGCTCGCCAATACGCTCCTGCGGGAGTTCACCGCCATCCCGGACATGGTCGATCTCTATCGCACCTGGTCGGATCAGGGCCTGGCCTTCCACTATGTGTCGGCCAGCCCCTGGCAGCTCTCGGCAACCCTGCGGCAGTTTTTCCTGACGGCGGGTCTGCCCGATGGGTCGATGCACCTGAAACTGTTTCGGCTGAAAGACTCGACGCCACTCGGTCGGATTCGGTCGAAGCGGTCAAAGCGGGCGGCGATCGTGCAGATCCTCGATCACTTTCCCCGCCGACGATTTATCCTGGTGGGCGATTCCGGCGAGCGTGACCCAGAGGTCTACGCGGCTGTTGCCCGTCAGCGGGCTCAGCAGGTGGCGGCCGTTGCGATCCGGCGGGTCCCCAGTCGCCAGCCGCCGCTGAAGGTTGAAGCAGGCCTCCAGAAACTAATCCGCGTGTTGCCAGCCGAGCAGGTGCGGGTCTTCCAGACGGCAGCAGAACTGGCCGAGTTACTGGCGGCAGCCCAGCAGTGATCACCAGGGACTGTCGAAGGCGTTCTGGAAGTGTTCAACCAACGGCTCGGGCCGCTGGGGCCAGAGTCGCCAGCCACTGGTAGGCGGTGGCTGGTCGAACGTGACGGTCACCACATCGATCCGCACGGAACAGTCGTCCAGCCGATGCCGCCGGATGTAGGCATTGGCCAGATCGACAAGTCGTCGCTGCTTCCGCTGGTCGATGGTCTCCACCGGATGCCCGTGGCTTGTGTCCGACCGGGACCGCACCTCGACGAAGACGACGGTCCGGCCATCGAGAGCAATGATGTCGATATCGCCCCGCAGGATTCGCTCGCGGCGGGCGATGATCCGGTAGCCCTGCCGCGTCAGGTACCGGGCTGCGGCGTCTTCACCGCGGCGACCGAGTTCATCCCGCTGAGACACGCGTGAGGCAGTTGGTTAGAGGGCCGTAGAGACTTAGCTGCTGGCCTTTGCGGCAGCATCGGTGCGACGTTCGCGGAGACGCACCGCCTTGCCAACCCGATCCCGAAGGTAATAGAGCTTGGCTCGTCGGGTGACCCCCGAACGCTTGACCTCGATCTTGGCGATTTTGGGACTGTGCAGTGGGAACTTCCGCTCCACGCCCTCCCCTGCCACGATCCGTCGAACCGTGAAGGTTTCCCGGCTGCCTGACCCGCTCCGGGCGATGACGACGCCATTGAAAATCTGAATTCGTTCCTTGTTGCCCTCAAGGATGCGGTTGTGCACGTCGACGGTGTCACCGATCTCGAAGGGATCGACATTGGGGTTAAGGCTGGCCGCTTCGACGTGGGCGAGAATCTGCTGGCTCATGGATGGTGCTCCTGGATGCTTGGGTGGTGTGGTGGTGGGAGATGGGGATCGTGAGGTTCAACCGGCAGGCGTGTGTTCGCCGGAAAAGTGGGCTGACAAGGTTGTGCGGCGGTGGGTGGCGTCGAGGGCCTGTTCCCGACGCCAGGCGGCGATACGACCATGGTCGCCGGAAAGCAGGACTTCAGGAACCTTCAGGCCGCGGAATTCTCGGGGGCGGGTGTACTGCGGGCCTTCGACCAGCCGGTCGGATCCTGAAAAGGAATCGTCGGCGGCACTCTGCTCGTCGCCGAGGACGCCCGGAATGAGTCGAGCCACGGCGTCGATGACCACCATGGCAGCGACTTCTCCGCCCGAGAGAACATAGTCACCGATCGAAATCTGGTCGGGCTGGAGAGTGTCGGCGACCCGCTGGTCAAAGCCTTCATAGCGGCCACAGAGCAGGATCAGCCGGTCTCGGCCAGCGAGTTCTTCGGCAACCTGTTGGGTCAGCGGTCGACCGGCCGGGGTCAGCATGGCGACGTGAGCGGCTGTTCCAGCAGAAGCGTCAGCCAGCACCGACTCAACGCACTCAACCACGGGGCCGGGCATCAGCAGCATGCCCGGCCCGCCCCCGTAGGGACGGTCGTCAACCTGCCGGTGGACCCCGGTGGCGAAGTTGCGGATGTTCGTCAGTCGGATGTCGAGGAGGCCAGCCGCCCGCGCAGCGCCCAAGAGGCTTCCTTCCAGGAAGCCCCGGAACATCTCGGGGAACAGCGTGACGACGTCGATCCGCATGGGTCGATCCGCATGGGCCTCACTCGGGTGGTGACTACTCAGCTTTGTCCGCGTCAGCAGGGTCTGCGTCAGCGGCAGGTTGCTCAGCAGCGGCTGGCTCGGACTCAGCGGCAGCAGGTTCACTGGGTGCCTCTGCGACAGGGGCGGCTTCCGCTGGGGACTCGGCGGTCGCCTCAGTCGCGCCCTCCGCAGACGCGTCGGCAGGTGCCTCGGCCTCAGCAGCAGGCTCTTCCGGTGCGGTTGGCACAAAGACCGGTTCGCCAGCATCGGGGATCACCCGCGGTAGCGACAGACGGGCACGCGCCTCTTCCATCTCTTTGAGATGGGTGCCGTCGGTGCCAAACTTTTTGATCAGGACCCGCACCTTGTCACTCGGCTGGGCACCGACACCAAGCCAGTAATCGACCCGCGACGCATTGAGCGTGCAGCGGGCGTTGGTGTCGGAGACGCTGGGGTCGTAGGTCCCCAATTCCTCAATGACGCGACCGTCGCGGGGGGTCCGCCGGTCGGCTGCACAGATCCTGTAGAAGGGGCGATGGGTGCGTCCCATCCGCTTCATTCGAATCACCACTGCCACGGTTTCAGCTCTCCAAAAAGTCTGGACATTCGGGCCATGCCTGTCCGGCCCGGAATCATACGGCTGCCTCACAGCCCACCCACCTTTGGCGGGCCGGCCATCACTGGCACAGCCAGCAGCAAGGACGAACCGCAGGGAGTCTCCTGCGGTCCGCCGAGCCTTCTAAGGTACATCACAACGCGGCAAACCCAAGCCCCCCGCCCTCTGAAAAACGGAATGTGGGTCCGGTTGGCCCTGCGTGCCCTCACGGCGGTCGCCTGCCGCCAGGCTAGCCGGTGGCCTCCCGCTTGCGGCGACGGGCCTCTTTTTCGCGCTGTTTTTTGAGTTTTCGGCGTTGTTCGGCGGTCAGCCGTTTGCCCGTGTCGCCCTTGGGGCGGCCGATCCGGCCGGACGGGTCGGCTATTGCACTCTGGAGTTTCTGGACCTCCCGCATGCGGTCCCGCATGCCGAGGCCGGCCATGCCCTTCATCATGGAGGCCATCCCGTCAAACTGCTTGACCAGATCGTTGACTTCCTGGGGCTGCACGCCAGCCCCGGCGGCAATTCGCCGCCGGCGGGACTGGTCGATGAACTTTGAGGGGTTCCGCCGTTCGTCCGGGGTCATCGAGTCGATGATGCCAAAGAGCCGATTAACGTCCTTTTCCAAGTCGGCCCCGGCAAGCATCTCCTGCATGCCGCCCATGCCGGGGATCATGCCGATGACCTTGCCCAGCGGACCGAGCCGCCGGGTCTGGAGCATCATCTTTTTGAAATCTTCCAGGGTGAACTCACCCGCCTTGAGCCGCTCCTCCTGCCGCTGCATCTCATCTTGGTCGAACTTGCGCTGGGCTTCTTCGACCAGACTGACGACATCACCCATGCCGAGGATTCGGCCAGCCAGGCGATCAGGATGGAACTCCTCAATCGCCTCGACGCCTTCCCCGGTGCCCATGAACTTGATCGGCACGCCGGTGACGCTCTTGACCGACAACGCCGCCCCGCCACGGGCGTCGCCGTCGAGTTTTGTCATGATCACGCCGTCGATCTCGAGGGCCTCATTGAAGGCCTTGGCGCTCAGGACGGCATCCTGACCAGTCATCGCATCGACAACAAGGAAGACCTGGTCGGGGGAGACGGTGCGGTCGATCCGTGACAGTTCCGCCATCAACGCTTCATCAATCGAGAGCCGGCCGGCGGTATCGAGAATGACGACCGAGGCGCCTGCCTGTTTCGCCTGGGCAACGCCAGCCTTGCAGACTGCCACGGGGTCAGACTGACCATCGGGGGTATGGACCGGAACACCGATCTGGCCGCCGAGAACGGCCAACTGCTCGATGGCCGCCGGCCGCTGCAGGTCGGCCGCCACCAGCAGCACACCGTGGCCCTGCTCCTTGATGCGGCGGGCCAGTTTGCCGCAGGTGGTCGTTTTCCCGGAGCCCTGCAGGCCGCAGAGCATCAGCACGGTGATCTCGCCCGACCGGAAGGGAATGGTGTGATCCACCGGCCCCATCAGGTTGATCAGTTCGCGGTGGACGATGGCGACGAGCTGTTGAGCCGGGTCGATGGCATCGAGTACCTTGGCACCGATGGCATCGGCTGCCACGCGATCGAGGAACTCGTTGACGACGTCGTAGGCGACATCGGCTTCCAGCAGCGCGGTGCGGACGGCGTCCAGGCCATCCCGCATGTTTGCTTCGGTCAGTTTGCCCCGGCCACGCAGGGTATTGATGGCCGCGGAGAGCGAGTTGGAGAGGGTGTCAAACATGCCGGCAGTATACCTGCCGGGGGCGGTAAAAAAGCAGCCGGCTCCCCTCGATGACGAGCCGCTCGAATCGGGAGCGAGCACCCAGTGTGTCGCAAAGCCCGATGCGTGGCCGGCAAGAGCGGCGCATCATCAAGGGGAGCCGGAAGAGGTTGTTCGGGGTCGGGTGTGGGGCGATTTCGTTCGGTCACGGGCCAGTGGGTGATCAGGAAAATGTGCCCGGTTCACTCATTGTGGGGCTGGGACGAACCGCGGTGCCTTCGTCCATCCCGCCTTCGCAGCAGGGGGCCGAGTTACCACAGGGCTCGCAGCCACAGGGGGCGGCATTGCAGGGGCTGCAAGGCGTGCCACACTCGCGGTGGTAGATCCCCCGGCCCGTGTTGCGGAACTCCATAAAGGAGGACCGCCGGCAGCCATTGCCGAAGCAACTGCTGCAGCCGGGCAGGGTGGCCAGGCAGCTGAGGGCGATGAGCAGACAGAGCGTGCGTTTCATGGGGACTCCTCATGGACGTCGGGGAAACGGCCAGTAAGGAACCCTACCCCACGGTTTCGCGCCGTGACGGCACAAATTTTCGGCACTAACGAAAACGGCGTGCTAGGGTTGTGGCGACGCCGGCAAAGTTTGCCGAGGCCGCAGCCTCCCCCGCTGAGCAGTGCGGCGAAAATTCCCGTGGCAACGGTGTGAGTAGCGATCCAGTGTTCTGCGAGGGCTTCCAACCAGTCAGTGGCCAGACAGGCAGTAGTCAGTCAGGGCTGCACCGCAGACTGCTCGCCAGCGTTGTGCTGGTGCTGGTGAGCGGGCTGGCAGTGATGGCGACTGCGTGTGCAGCCGAGGACGGTCCGCCCCAATCCTGCGACCCACCGGATGCCTGGGTGCTCAGTACGCGGCGGCTCCCCGGGATCTGTCAGATGCCTGACACCGCTGTACCGACCATCCAGCGGTATGCCGGTGATGAACGCTGTTGGATGTCGGCTGATCTGGAGTCGCTCTTGGCTGGGACGCGTCCGCTCGTGATCTTTCTTCACGGCAACCGCTATGACGCGTCTTCGGCTAGGCAGCAGGGGTTGGCATTGGCCCGCCGCTGCGGACAGGTGTGCGGACGTGACGGGCCCGTCCGGACGCTGATCTATTCGTGGCCCAGCCAGCAGGACGGCTGCCTCCTCAAGGATGGCCGCGCGAAGTATCGCCGCTGCTATACCGAGGGACGGTACCTGGCCTGGCTGCTCGGGCAGGTGCCTCCGGAACGACCGGTGGCCATCATCGGGTACAGCTTTGGTGCTCTGATCACGCTGGAAGCGTTGGAAGATTTGGCTCGTGCCGAGTCTGAGGGTCATCTCGGGGCTCCCTGGCGAACTCGACCGGGCAGCACCCGCCTGGTGTTCGTCGCGCCAGCCGTCCGCTGTGATGCGTTTGCGCCCTGCGGTCCGTATCGAGACATGCTTGCGGGCATTGAGAGCGTCAGCCTGATCATCAACACCCGCGACGACGCCTTGCGGTTCTACCACCTGCTCGACCCACGGCTGAAAGCTGATGCGTTGGGATATGTCGGCATGCCCCGTCGCTGGATGCCTGCCGAGGTCGACTTCAGCATGATCAACGCCCATCGCATTATCGGTCGGCAGCACGGGCTGCCGCTTTATCTGCGGTCGGGCACGCTGATGCAGACGATCTGCCGTGCCGCGGTGGATGGGCTGGGGGAGACGTGCCCACCGGCAGATGGTGCCGTGCCACCGAGTGTCATCATCCAGACTGGTACCAGTCAGGCTGCCCGCTGACGGCCTGTCGCCAGCTGTGCCTGCTGTGCCGCGACGAGCCGGCGGGCGACCTCCGGCATGAAAACCGTGGCGGTCCAGCCGAGCGTGGTAGCCGTTTTTTCCAGCGCTGCCACGGGATGGCCACCATCGTGGGGACGCACAAAGCGTTCATCGCGAACGACATGCTGCTGCCAGTCGAGGTTGACGCTGCGGAAGGCTTCCGCCACGAATGCCTCCAGCCGTTGCGACTGACCGGTGGCGATCAGGAAGTCGTCTGGTGTGTCGCGGCTGAGTATGCGTTCCATGGCGACGACATATTCGGGAGCCCAGCCCCAGTCGCGTTCGATCGAGAGGTCACCTAGGTGAAGTTCCTGCTGCTTGCCCGCAGCGATACTGCAGACACCGTGGGCAATTTTTTGGGTGACATAGGTTTGTGGCCGGAGGGGGCTTTCGTGGTTGAAGAGAACGCCGGTGCAGGCGAAAAGGCCATGCCGCTGCCGGTACTCCCGCACGATTTCGAAGGCGGTTGCCTTGGCCATACCATAGGGGTTCTGGGGCGCGAGTCTGGACGAGGGGGTGACGGCCTCGGTGCGGCCGGTCCCAAACATCTCACTGCTGCCGGCCACGAATAGCCGAGGTGGACTGGCGGTGGTGCGGACAGCCTCAAGCATGTGGCGTGTCGTCGTGGCGATGCTCTCGAAGGTTTCGGCGGGTCGCTCCAGGGATCGGGCCACGGAGGACTGGGCAGCCAAGTGGAAGACCAGATCCGGTTGGTACCGCGTCAGGATGGCCGTGATAGCCGGCTGGTCCGCGAGGTCGAGTGGGGTCAGGTGAACCTGTTCCGCGATCCCCAACTGGTGGAGGCCCGCCCGCCGTTGCGGGGACGGCTGGCGGCTCGTGCCGATCACGCGGTAGCCACGGGCGAGAAGGTGCGCTGCCAGGTAGCAGCCGTCCTGCCCGGTGACGCCACAGATCAGGGCGGTGCGGCGATGGTCGGCTGGCCGGTTCATGACGGAACCGTAGCAACAGCAGGCAGGCCGCCGAAATGCTGATTCTGCGGCTTTGTCGGGCGGGCACAGGACCGGACGCCCCCGGCGTGGGATGGCTAGGCCTGCTCGAAAAACCAGCGGGCGGTCGCCTCCAGGCCCGCCGTGAGGTCGGCCGTTGGCCGCCAGTTGAGAACGGTGGCGGCGCGGTCCGCGGCAAGCAGGTTGGACCGGAGGTCACCTGCTCGGGCAGGTCCATGGGTGGCAGGCGGCAGCGGTGCCGGTCGACCGGCTGCTGCAAGGAGGCCTTCCATGGTTTGCCGCAGCAGGCTTTCGAGTTGATTGACGTCGGTGCCGACCCCGGTCCCGATATTGAGACTGATCAGTTCACCGGCTGGCAGCGAGTCAGGGCCTAAGGTGAGGGCCGCCAGATTTGCAGCGGCAACATCCGGACCATAGACATAGTCCCGCACATAGCGGCCATCGCCGTTGATGCTCGCCGGCTCACCGGCAAGCAGCTTCTTTGAGAAGATGGCCACGACGCCAGCCTCGCCATGGGGATTTTGCCGGGGTCCGTAGACATTGGAGTAGCGCAGGGCAACGGTGGAGAGGCCATGTTCGCGGGCGTAGAATGTCAGATACTGCTCGCCCACCCACTTGGTAATGCCGTAGGGGCTGATCGGATGGGCTGGCGTGGTTTCCGGGGCTGGCTCGGTGACATCGCCATAGAGCACGCCCCCGGACGAGGCGAAGACAACCCGTTTGCAGCCAGCGGCGCCGGCGGCATCGAGGACATTGATCAGCCCAATGCAGTTCACCTCGGCATCGAACCGCGGCTCGCGGACTGAGCGGCTGACCGACATCTGTGCTGCCTGATGGCAGACCGCGTCGGGTTTTTCAGTGGCAAACGCAACTGCTACAGCGTTGGTGTCGCGGATATCAACTTCGTGCAGCGGCACACCGGCGGGCAGGTTCGCCCGGGATCCGCTCGAGAGATCATCGAGCACAGCGACCTCATGGCCGGCGGCCAGCAGGGCGTCGACGATGTGGCTGCCAATGAAGCCGGCACCGCCGGTGACGAGGACTTTCATGGAGGAACCAAACACCCAGGCTGTGGTGAGAGTGTGCAGGAAACCGACCGAAGCAGGAGAGCCTCCCGGGCCTCACGCCGCCTTGCGGTATGCCGCAACTGTCGTCTTGAGAACCTGCTCCCGCTGGGCCAATTCCAGATCGTGCTCGACCATCATGCTGACGAGCGCAGCAAAACTTGTGCCGGGCTTCCAGCCGAGTTGCGTGTGGGCTTTGGCTGAGTCGCCCAGCAGCAGGTCCACTTCAGCCGGGCGATAGTAGCGGGGATCGATTTCGACGTGATCCTCATAGTTGAGGCCCAGGTGGCCAAACGTCTTCTCGCAGAAGTCACGTACCGAATAGAGCTCATTCGTTGCCACGACATAGTCGTCCGGGGTCTCCTGTTGAAGCATCAGCCACATTGCTTCGACATAGTCTCCGGCAAAGCCCCAGTCCCGCTTGGCGTCGAGGTTGCCCAGACAGAGTTTGTCCTGCAGGCCGAGTTTGATGCGGGTGGCAGCCCGGGTGATCTTCCGGGTGACAAACGTCTCACCCCGCCGCGGGCTTTCATGGTTGAAGAGGATGCCGCAGGAAGCATGCAGGTCGTAGCTCTCCCGGTAGTTGACCGTGATCCAGTGGCTGTAGACCTTGGCCACGCCGTAGGGACTGCGCGGATAGAACGGCGTGGTCTCCTTCTGCGGGGTCTCGACAACCTTGCCGAACATTTCTGAACTGGATGCCTGATAGAAGCGAATCTGACGGCCTGTATCGTCCTGAACATCCCGGATTGCCTCAAGGAGCCGGAGGGTGCCAACAGCGGTCACATCTGCGGTATAGGTTGGCTGGTCAAAACTGACCCGCACATGACTCTGGGCGGCAAGATTGTAGACCTCGTGCGGCTCAACCTCGCGGAGCAGTCGCATCAGGCCGTTGCCATCAGCGAGATCACCGTAATGGAGATGCAGCTGTGGCTCATCACCGAAGATCAGGTGCTCGATCCGTTCGGTTCCAAACGTGCTGGACCGCCGCCGCAGGCCGTGCACCTCGTAGCCCTTGGCAATCAGAAGTTCGGCAAGGTATGAGCCGTCCTGGCCAGTGACGCCGGTGATGAGTGCTCTGCGCTGCATGCTCTGCTCCAAAGTTCGTTCGTTTACGGAAGAGGGAGGGCCGACGGCTGCTGCCAGGCCCACGGGGGGTGGAGCATCTCCCTGGCGGTGCTCCAAGACCCACGGAGACTAGCAGCATGAATGGTGGGCCAAAACAGCACTTTGAAGCTGAAAAACGCTGCTTCAGCGGTCAGCAGCCCCGGTGCCGGTGGGGCTGCGAGCCGGCTGAGAGCCCCGCGAGCACCTCGGCGTAGACGCGGGCATAGCCCTCCGCCGTGGCCCGCCATGAGAATCGTGCCGCGTGGTGGCGGCAACGGGCGGCAGCCTGCGGGTCGGCTGCGAATGTCTGGAGGGCAGTGTCGACCACAGCGGCCATGGCTGCCGGTTCATAGGAGTCGAAGAAAAAGCCCTCGTTGCCGGCGATTTCTGGCAGGCTGGTGCGTCGTGACATCACCACCGGCTTGCCGCACTGCATCGCCTCAAGCACGGGAAAGCCAAAGCCTTCCGTGAGTGACGGAAACAGGAAGATGTCGCAGTGTTCATAGAGCCACTGGCGTTCAGCGTCGGAAACCATGCCGGGCAGCAAGACCCGATCGGTGAGGCCACGCTGTTGGATGGCCTGAGTCACCTGCTCGCCGTACGGGGTTGCCTGCTTTCCGGCGATCACTAGCCGCAGGTGTGGTCGCTGTTCAGCCAGGCCGAGGAGGGTCTGAAAGTTTTTGTGTGGGAGGAAATTACCGACGGAGAAGCCAAAGGGGCCGGCAGGCAGCCAGGCGGGTCGGTTCGACGAGGCGGCCGGTGGCGGGGGGATGCCGAGCGGCACGACGTAGACTGGCGTCTCGGCCAGCTCGACATGCGCGGCGAGGTCTTCTGCGACGTATTGAGAGTCGGTGACGATTGCCGCCGCCCGATCGATCCGCCGCTGGATGTCGGCCAGTTTCCGACGCCGGCGGGGTCCGTCCTGGGCGGCGGTCCCGCTGTGGAGAAAGTTCAGGTCGTGAACGGTGAGGACCACTGGCACCTGGTCGTCGAGTGGTAGGTAGCGGGACATCTGGTTGGTGACATGCCACAGCGCGGGCCGGCAGATGCCGGGCAGATGTCGCCCCAGTGGTCGCAGCCACCGCTGGAAGACCTCCTTCCGCCAGGGCCGTACCCGGATGGTGCCATGAGGCCTGCTGGCCGCCGTGGCAAAGAGTTGCTCGGCCTGTCGGGGCAGAAAAAAAACGGGGTCGAAGCGGCCCTCGGCCAGCCCGAGTAATTCCTGGCCGAGATAGAGCGAAAATCGCCCGAGCCCGCAGTTGATGTGCCGCAGTTTTTCCAGATCGATGACAATCTGGGGCAGCGAGCCAGTGGCAGTTGCCGGAGGGTGTGGGGATACAGGGGAGTGATTCATGGCCTCGGCCGTTGGGAAGCGTCCAAGAATCTTCTCGGCTGGGGCAGCCGGCTGCAAAGACGAGTTTTTCTGCCGGGGTCAGGCCGCCCGCCGGTGGGTGACGGCACCCGGCTGCTGGGCCGGGGCGGCGGCCTGTTCC
>JBDQOY010000077.1:0-4042 GCA_040260935.1 Pirellulales bacterium | reverse complement strand
GGCGTAGACGTCCCGAACGAGCTGCAGGCCGTCTCCACCCGCTTCGGCAAGGCCGATCAGTTCCTCGAGCCACGTCGTGCCAGCGGTCTTCAGGTGGAGACCGGCCCCAGTGGCTTCCGTAATTCGGCGAATGATCGGATAGAGCGAGAACTTGTCGCTGCCCGAGTGGACGGAAAGCTTCAGGGAGTCGGGCAGGCCGTACTGGCTGGCTGCAAAGCTGCAAACAGCAACGTCATCCGAAAACTCCTGTTCGAACCGTGCCAGATCGCCAACATAGTCAACGCCCTTGTTGAAGCGGCCCGTGAACTTTGGGGCGATCGTCTGCAGGGGAACTTGCTCGTCAGCAAGCAGGGCAAGAATCACCAGCAGTTCAGGTGGAGTCTGCGGCGCCTCGGTCTCATCCATGCTGACCTCGATAACGACGTCCTGGCCCCGGGCAGCCACAATGCGTCGGTAGATCGCCGCGGCCTCACGGCAGGCCCGGAGGTAGGTGCGAGCAATCGCTGCCGTGCCGTCCTCGGAGAGCCGAATCACCTTGGTGATGCCGGGAATGGAGATGGGCTTGCCGAGTTCTGGGTGCCGGGTGACGAATGCCGCTATATCGGCCTCGTCGGCAGGCTGGCCGATGCTATCGGCGACGTCGATGGTGAAGAAGTCACTGCAGGTCAGATAGCCTTCAACCGTGTCGAGCCGAATGTGGTCAGCATCGACAAACCAGGGGTGTTCCCATGCTGTTGCGGCAACGGCCGCGGCGGCGGCGGTCCGGACGCTCTCGGGCGTGCTGCCAATGAAACTGTGCTCGCGATGCGACTTGTTCCAGACGGGAGCGGCTACCACTCCAGCGTCGGCCAGTTTTTGGAAGGCGGCCAGTTGGGCTTCGGCCTCGTGGGCGAAGCGGTCACCAACACCGAAGGAATATCGAGGAAGTTTGAGCATGAGAGGGCCTTGGGGGCGTTGTTTCGGGTCCGCAAAAAGGAGCATACCGCCCGTCGCTGCCAACGAGGATGATGATTCTTGACCAGAAGATGGCTATTCTTGACCTTATGAAAGGATCCTCAAAACAACATCCGTGGCCTTTTCGCCTGCCATCATTCGTTTCTCGGCAGGTTGCTCAGGCGAAGCGGTATTTTCTTGACCTTGCGCCCGATCGAGGGAAGTCGCTTACCGTCGCCTGTGGGGGGTATGAGGAGGTCACCGCCGACTACACGGTCGTTCGGGAGGACTTTCCCTACTTTTGTCTTGAATGGGTGACTGGCGGGAAGGGGCAGGTCTGGCTTGGGGCAGCCGCAGCGGGCGAGTCTTGTGGTGAATCGCTGCCGTTGGCAGCCGGTACGCTGTTCTCGTATGGGCCGGGGATCCCGCATCGGATCGTGACGGACCGCCGCAGCAAACTCCGCAAGCACTATGTCGATTTTGTGGGGCGGCAGGCGGCGGTGCAGTTAGGCGCAGCCGGACTGGTGCCGGGTCGGTGCATCCGTGTGAGTCATGCGGAAGAGGTGACAGAGATCTTTGACCTGATGCTGCGTTGTGGGCTGCCCCAGTCCGCTCACAGTGGGGCCCTCTGCCAGCAATTGGTTGGGGTGTTGCTGGCGAAGGTGCGGCAACGGCGACTGCCCGACTCCCGGCATGACGACCAGGCTGCCGTCACCTTTGAAGCATTTCGCAGGCTCCTGCAAGAACGGTGTGAGGAGTGGCAGTCGGTGGAGGCGGCCTGCCGGGAGTATGGCATGACACCCGCCTACGCCTGCCGGCTGTTTGCCCGTTTTGGTGAGCACAGCCCCTATCAGTTTCTCGTCAGGCAGCGAATGAGCCTGGCAGCAGAATGGCTGGGGACAGAGCAGGCCCTGGTCCGCGAAGTGGCGGTCCGGTTGGGGTTTGCCGATCCCTACCAGTTCTCCCGAACGTTCAAGCGGGTCTTCGGCATTGCTCCCGCAGCGTTCCGTCGGGCTCAAGCTGGCTTCACCGGTTCTGTGGCAGCCGAACCGACAGGTGCAGTGCTGGCGGCTCAGTCGGCCAAGGCGTCGCGGAGGTAGGCGGCGGGTTCGAAGTCTTCCAGGACGACGGTGGTTTGGCCGTCCCGGAGCATGCGGACCTGGCGGACGTGAATTTCTGGCGTCTTGGTCGGCGAATAGAGAATGTCGTCGTGGGTCGCGTTGAGCCGGTATTTGAACAGGTTGGGGGTGAGGTGGCCGCCGAGGTGGTCACTGCGGCCGGTCGCCACATGGACGGTTCCCAAAACCTTCTCGTCCTGAATGTCGCGGCCGGAGACGGGAAGGTCTTGGGTGCCAAACCCGAGTTCGCCCAACTCGCCAGTGACGGGGTCAGCGGCCAATTTCTCGTTGTAGGCAGCCACGAGGTCGGCATCGCCTGACACGAGCGTGGCGGTGTGGATGCGGCCATCGGCAACGTCCATTACTGCCAGCGTGCCATCATCAAACCGCATGGGGAACTGCCCCTCGGCACCGGTCGGCACAAAGTAGACCTCGCCAGCCGGCAGGTTCGCGATGTCAGGGTCGCGGCCCAGGCAGAGCCCGTGGCTCTTCTGGGCGTCCTGGTTTCCGCAGAGCAGTTTGAGGGTCAGCCGGTGCTCGCCGAGTTCGAAGTCGAGTTCGAAGGCGTCGGCCTTTGTCATTGCCAGCCGCAGTTTCTCGGCTTCTGCACTGACCTCGCGGTAGTCGACCGCGAGCCCCGAAGCCAGAATGACATCGTTGAGGCCGTGCAGGGTCGCGCCGCGGAAACCGTACTGCTTGGCAAACGCAGTCAGTGGTGCTGTGGCGGAGTAGGTCGAGATGCAGAGGATAAGGTCGTAGTTGGGGTACACGTCACGTTCCAGCGAAATGGTCGTGCCTTCCGCGTTGAACGCCTCATCGGGCAGATCGAGATTGCTCCCCCCCGTGGTCTGGTAGGCAAACATCTCGCCGCCGCTGAGGCCGAGTTTGTCAGCCACGCCGTCGCGAAGCCCCTGATAGAAAACCTCGTAGGCCTTGCGTTGCACCGAGAGGGCGGGGTCGGCCAGGAAGCCAAAGTCCTTCATCTGGCTGGTGTCATCGAGGTCGATGAGAATCGCGACGCGGCAGCCGTCGAGCGGCTCAAAGACGGTCGCCAGCAAACGCTCGAGGCTGAAGGCTGGGAAATCACTAATTGCCCGGCGGACAATCGAATCAGGTTTGATCGTGGAAGTGTTCATGTCATGTTTATAGCACGTGCAGCCGAGGTTGACCAACCAGTGACCGGCTGGCGGGCCGCCCGGCGTGAGCAGCCGGAACGATCCGGAATCGATTCGTGAATTCTATGGCAGCATTCTCCGTCGCATCCTTGCCGGTTGCCGATGTTCTCGCGGATATTGTGGCTGCTTCCGCGCAGGGGCCGGTGGTTGTTTCTGCGCCCCCGGGATCAGGCAAGACGATGCTCGTGCCGGCCGCGATCCATGATGCGTTGCAGGCGGAGCGGGGGGTGGGCAATCGGCTACTGCTGCTCCAGCCCCGTCGGCTACCAGCCCGCGCAGTGGCCGCGCAGATTGCGAGGCTTCGGGGTGGCACGGTCGGCGGCGAGGTTGGCTATCAGGTTCGGTTTGATGCTCGCGTCAGCCGCGACACCACGCTCATCGTTGAGACCACTGGCATTCTGCTGCGGCGGCTGCTCGACGACGTCATTCTTGAGGGCATTGCGGCGGTGGTGCTCGATGAGTTCCATGAGCGAACTGCCGAGATGGATCTCATTCTCGGCATGCTGGTGCGGCTTCGGCAGACGCTCAGGCCCGACCTTCGCATCGTGGTCATGAGCGCGACCCTCGAAACGCAGCCGGTGGCAGAGCGACTCGGCGATGCGCAGGTGATTGAGGCGGAGGGGCGTCTCTTTCCGGTGACGGTGGAATATCTACCCCACGGCCGGCGGCCTGTTAGCCCCCGTGACCTGCCGGAGGCGGTCGGTCAGCTGGTGCCTCAATCGCTGCGGAAAACAACCGGGCACATCCTCGTCTTCCTGCCAGGTGTTGGAGAGATCCATGCTACCGCCCGCACGCTTGAGCCACTCTGTCACCGCG
>JBDQOY010000076.1:0-2801 GCA_040260935.1 Pirellulales bacterium | reverse complement strand
GGTTCAGGTTAAGCGCGCTGAGGGTGCAGATAACGGTGAGGTCGATCTCCGGGTGTTCGGTGGCGAACCCGGCAATCTCTGGCGCGAGATAAGCGGCCATCGCCTCGGTGCAGGTTAGGCGGACTGGGCCAGCCAGCCGCCGGTCTCGGCCCTGCACCCTGCGGGCAATCACGTCAAACTCGGCAGCGATGGTTTCTGCCGTATCAGCAGGTTGCGGGCTGAAGGCGGCTGCTGCCTGCTTGCCCAGGGTCTGTAGGCTGGTCTTTGCCAGTGTCCGCGATTGCTTGATTGCTTGTTCATAGGACACCTCGGCTCGGGCCGCTTGCAGTTGTTGGTTCCCGAGGAAGGCCAGCACGGCCACGGCGGTGGCCGCGAGAGCGGTCGCCGACAGGCGATCAAAGGTGAGTGTCGGCAGGCTGATTGCCGGCAGGTGCTTGAGGGCAAGTTTGACGGCACATGCCCCCAGCAGCATCAGCAGGGTTGAGCAGGCAGGCACATACCAGCTAAAGTCGGTCGCCGCATGCAGGGCACCGGCGGTCAGACCGGTGGTCAGGGCAACAGCGATGACCTGCTCACGGTCGTCACCTTTCCAAAACAGTAGGCCGCAGGCCGCAAACCCAAGCAGCAGGCTGACGATGGCCAGGCTCAGGCCGGTCAGCCCGGTTTCAACGCCCAGGTTCAGATAGCTGTTTTCGGCATGAGTGAAGACTGTTTTGTCAGTCGGCGGCATGTAGGCCGGTGAGACAGCAGCGTGGCTGCCGATGCCGGTGCCAAAAATGGGAAAGTCGCCCATCGTTGACATGGCCGCCTGCCAGACTTCGCGGCGACCGCCCAGACCGGCATCTGCAGTGTCGTCAAACACCGCGGCGAGTTCTGTCCAGATGGTGTCCAGCCGGGTGTTGACCCGGTCCATGCCATGAATGGTCAGGGCGGTACCCACCAGCAGGGTGATGCCGACGATCCCCCCGGCGGCAGCGGGGGTGATGCGACCGGTTCGCAGCAGCATGCTGGTACCCACCAGCCCGACTGCGGCCAACGCCATGGCGCCGCCCCGCGACAGCGAGAGCAGCACGGCAAAGACGACCACTGCGAGCGCGACAAGGCCCAACGCCAGTCGCTGCTCAGCAGTCAGGCCAAATCCACGCGGTTGGCTTCGGCTTGCCTGCAGTCGCCGGGATCGGCGGTGAGGCGATGGGTGGGTGTTGTTGGTGCTGTTGGTGCGGTTGGTTGCGGTGCCAGAACTGGTCCGACGGGACGTCGCCACGGCCGCCGGGACAAAGGCCCACCAGGCGAGGCTGCCGGCACCAATGGCAAGAAAACTGGCATAGTGGTTGCGGTTGCTAAAGGTTCCTTTGACGATGCTGCGGGTGTCGTTGAAGGCGAACTCATAGAACCAGAGATAGTTGCCGTTGCTGGTGAGATATTGCACCACGCCTAAGGCGGCCATCAGACCGGTGGCCAGAGCGACTAGCCGAAGCACTGCCTCGACATCGTCCACGGTATCGATTGACTGAAACAGGCAGCCAATCAGCACTGCCTGGGCTACAAAGATTGAAAGCCCGGCATAGGTTTCACCGGGGGTGACTGAGAGAGTTTCCCAATGACCGAGTGACCAGGCGGCATCGCTCCAGCAGGGCAGGAAGCCAGCCAAGTTGGGTGAGATTGTCTCAAGCATGGCGGCTGACAGCGGCAGTACCTGCAGCAAGCCAACAAACAGCCCGCCAGCACAGAGCAGGTCGAGTGGCCCGAGTTGCCAGCTGCCCTCCTCGCGTTGGTGGCAGCGGACCAGCCAGGTGCCGGCAGCGGCCATGGCTGCCACGCTTAACAGAAATTGGCCAAGCGGATGTCTGCCTCCCATGGCCAGTGGTACCAGCAGCACGGCAATGGCGACGGTGACGAGCCGCGCAAGGCTATCAGGCCCAGCCGCGGGCTGACGGAGGCGGGACGTGTGGCGGCGATGTCGGTGTGCCACTGCACTCATGCGGCCCTCGCATGCGTGTACGAATTGTCCTCGTCCTCGACGTCGTCTCCATACTCCTCGTCATCGTCGAGCCCGTATTCGTCGCCGTACCCATAGCCATAGCCGTATCCGTACCCATACCCGTAGCCATACCCCATCTCTTCCAGGCCAACCGCATTAACGACCGTGCCGAACAGGTTGACCCCAAACATCCGCAGGGTTTCGACCGCCTTGATGAGCACGCGGCGGCGATTTTTTTCCGGCCGCACCACCAGTATGAGACCGTCACACAGGCGGCCGACGGCAGCGGCGTCAGTGCCGGCCAGCACGGGCGGGGCATCAACAATCACTTGGTCATAGCAACTGTCGGCCCAGGAAAGCAGTTCAGCAAACCGGTCACCCAGCAGCAGTTCCCCGGGGTTGGGTGGTCTGCGACCGGCAGGGATGACATCAATGGGCACGGCGCCGGCGGGCTGGGCGAGGCTGGTTGCCATGTCAGGAACGGGGTCAGTACCTCGAAGGAGGTCCGACAGGCCAAGCTGGCCTCGGCGGTCGATCAGCTTGGTCAGGCCCGGTTTCCGCATGTCGGCGTCGATGATCAACACCCGCTTGCCAGCCTGCTGGTAGGCGATGGCCAGATTACTTGAGATGGTCGTCTTGCCGTCACCCGGCTCGGCACTGGAGACGGCAATCCGCTCAGAGTCGTCTGTGCCCATCACCAGCACGGTACGAATCGTTCGAAAGCTTTCGGCGGCGGCATCGTCTGAGGTGTTCCACATGTGGGCCGTTTCCAGACCGGCCTCATCCTCAAAGTCTTCGGGCTCATCGAGCATGCCGATGG
>JBDQOY010000075.1:0-11895 GCA_040260935.1 Pirellulales bacterium | reverse complement strand
TCTTTGGCCCGCGAGGCAGTGGCCTAGTCGAAGCGGCCGGGGTGGAGACCGCCGTCACCGTGCGTGTCGGCACCCTTTCCAAAGCGGTCGGCAGTGCCGGTGGGTTCGTCGCCGGCCACCGCAGCCTGGTCGAATTTCTGCGGCACCGGGCCCGAGCCTGGATGTTCTCCACGGCCCATCCGCCGGCAGCTGCCGCCGCTGCGAAATGCGGAATCGACCTGCTCGCTGCCGAGCCGTTTCGGCGACAGCTGCTACGAGAGCGGGCAACAGCCTTCCGCCAGCAGCTTCGCCAGGCCGGCCTCAGCCTGGGTGAGGCTGAAGCCCAGATCGTGCCTGTCTTCATCGGCGAGCCCCGCCGCACGGTTACCATTGCAACCGCGCTGATGCAGGCCGGCTTCTTCGTGCCAGCCATCCGGCCGCCGAGTGTTCCTGAGGGCTCAAGCCTGCTGCGTGTCAGCCTCTCCTACCTGCACGATGAGGCTTTGCTCGACCAGCTTGCCACCGCCCTCATCAGCCATGTCCGCCATGTCAGCCATGCCCACTGAATCATCCTCACCGCCGCTGCCGTGGTGCGTCATCGGTGCCGGTCCCTCTGGGCTGACCGCACTGAAAAATCTGCTGGCCTGCGGCATCGCCGCAGAAGCCCTCGAACGGGAACAGGTTCTCGGCGGCAACTGGGCGTTCGGGACAGAAACCTCTCGGGTGTTCGCCTCCACCCGCCTCATCAGTTCCAAATCACTGACCGCCTTCACTGACTTTCCCATGCCACGGGAATGGCCGGCCTATCCCGATCATCGGCAGTGCCTCGACTACCTCCACCGCTATGCCGATCACTTCGGACTGCAGCAGCACATTCGTTTTAACGCCCGCGTAGCGGCGCTTGAACCGCAGCTTGATCACGGCGGCCGCCGCCGGGGCTGGGCGGTGCACCTCGCCGATGGCTCGACGCGACACTACGCCGGCCTCGTTCTCGCCTCCGGCCACAATCATGTCCCCCGCTGGCCAGAGATTCCCGGACAATTTTCCGGGCCGTGCATCCATGCCGCTGAGTACAAGTCGCCCGCGGTGCCGCTGCCACTGGCCGCCCAGCGGGTGCTGGTCATCGGTGGCGGCAACTCCGGCTGTGATATCGCCGTCGAGGTGTCCCGGGAGGCGGCCGCAACCTTCCACTCCACCCGCCGGTCCTACCATGTCGTCCCCCGGATGGTCTTCGGCCGGCCGGCCGACCTGCGGGGTGAGCGGCTGCTGAAGATGGGAGCACCGCTGTGGCTTCGCCGTCTCGTCAGCCAACGAGCCATTGCCCGGACCATCGGTCTGCCCGAACGTCATGGTCTGCCACCACCAGACCATCAGCTCTGGGAAACCCATCCGGTGATCAACGATTCGCTTTATGCCCAAATCGATGCCGGTGCCCTCACTCCCGTCCCCGATGTCCGCCGGTTCGACGGGGACGTGGTCGAGTTCTCTGACGGTCGGCGAGAGCCTGTCGATGTGGTGATTGCGGCCTCGGGCTATCACCTGACCTTGCCGGGGATTGCCCCGGCCCTCCTCAACAGCCACGCCGGCCTGCCCCGGCTCTTCCTCCACCTGCTGCATCCGACAGCGAGTGATTTGGCTGTTGTCGGAATGATCCAGCCCGATAGCGGGCAGTGGGGCCTGACCGACCTGCAGGCCCACGTGGTGGCCCGCATGATTCTGGCGGAGCGAGCGGCACCGCGGGCCCGGGCCTGGCTGGCCCGCCAGCGGCGGCGGCAGCCGGTGCTCTCGCCCATTCGCTATCTCGATTCACCCCGGCATGCCCTCGAGGTGGAACACTTCCGGTACGCCCAGCATCTCCGGCGGCTGATCAGCGGCCTCGACCGCCGCCTCCGTCAGGCCCAAGGCTGACGCTGCACACGGACCCCACCAGCGTCTCTCCATACCGTCCCGTGCCACATCGCCATCGATTCTCAACGGCACGTGCCGGATAGCCCGCGGCAGGTTCAGCGTGTCGGAGGAAAGACAAGCGGCGGCTGGGTCGGCTGCGGCTGTCGGGGTGGCTGCGGGTTGCCAAAGAGCGCTTCCAGCCCCCGGCCAATGCCGTCCCGCAGCACCGCGTCGGCCGTATGTTCCATGATACGGCCGAGAATCGTATCGATGGCACCGGCATCGAACTGCGGCCGCTGCACCGTTCCCCGCAGCGGAATGACCAACGGCGTCCGTAACAACTGGGCGACCACGGGCGTTGCCCCGGCCAGATCACCGCGAAAGGCAACCTCAAGCTGCATCGCCAGGCTGCCATCCTCACCAACCCGCCCCCGGCTGCGAACGGTCAACTGGCCCATGTCGAGCACGAGGTTGTCATGATGCAGCTGCCCGTCTGCCAGATGCACGTCGACCGGCTGAGGGCGGGCCCTGAGCAGCACCACCCGGTCACCAAAGGCAAAGCGGGGATCGACGACGCTCTGCAGTTGGGCCAGCAGATTGACCAACGGACCGGCCATGTCACCCGGGGTGACCGTAAAGTCCTCCAGCAGCAGCCGTCCCGACAACTGCCCCTGATAGGGATCGGCCAGTGGCAGACGGCCACCCGATGTCTCAAACGAAAGCCGGCCGCTCGCTTGCGTGGCCCGGCGGAGAAGCGGTGAGAGTCCGCCCAGCCACTGATCACATAGCGCCGGCGTCAGCGTTACGCGTTCAACAATCCGCCCCGGTGGCAGAACGAGTTCCCCGGGCAGCGGCAGCAGCTGCACCCAGGGTGCCCCACGAATCCTGCCCCCCGAGACCGGAATGTCGAAGGGGCCAACCGCCACCTGCCCCTCGAACATCCGCAGCGGCAATTCGCCCGGCCCGAGTGGAAACTCAGCCACACGTCCCCCTTGCCAGGCAAGGGTCGTCTCAGCCGCGAGCGTCCGCAGCCAGTCGGCCAGCGGATCACCAGCAGCCGGGGACCGTGACAGCGGCAGGGCAATGAGCCGCTGACCGCTGGCTGGGGCATCCCCACGCCCCCCTGGCTGCCACGCCTTTGGCAGGGGGAGTTCAACCGAATCATCGAGCATTGCCACCACGTTCGGATCGGGCCCGAGGCTGCCCTGGACCGAGAAGGGCCGTGACTCGCTCCCAACAAGCTGTACCATTCCCCCTGCTGCCGGCGCAAGAAGCCGCGTCAGCTGATTCCAGTTTGCTGCCAGCGTGCCTCCCAATTCAAGCTGCCGCTGACCGGCCAGATCGGTCAGGCTCCCGCAGGCCAGCAGCCCGAGCGTCGATGATTCCACGGCCAGCCGGTCAATGATCAACCGGTCGTTGGCTCCGGCCACGGCGGCTGGCCTGGTCAGTTCAAGACTGCCGCTCACCTGCGGCTCAGCCCAACGCGGCTGGTGGCTCAGGCGATCCTGCCCGCCGCGAGCACCGGCCGTGAGTGCCAGCTGGCTGCCGGTCGTCTCAACCAACAGATTGACACCGGCTGGGGTGTCACGCAGCGCTGCCGTGCCCCAGAGCCGACCGGCTGCTTCCCAGCCCGGGACCGGAGCGGGCCACCACTGCTGGAGGCGGCTCACCTCAGCCTGCCACTGCAGTTGGCCGCGAACACTGGCAAGCAGCAAGGCGAGCGGGGGCTGCGAGGCGTTGGCCGTGGTCAGAACCTCCAGTCCCTTGGTCCGGACCGAGAGCGTGGCGGAGAGGAGTTCCGCCGTCGACAGTTCAACGCGGCCCTGGTCGGGGGTGACCGATCCGGCCGCAGAGAGCAACACCCGCGGTTCCTCAATCTGCCAGCCACCGGCCCGCAGGGAAAACTGTTCGATCTGACCAGTCGCATTGGTGACGTGCCACTGGCGATCAGCCGCGCTGATCGTCACGGTGCTGTCGATCACCCCCTGGAGCCAGCCGGCCGGGGGTAGGCTGACTCCAGCCAGACCAAGCGCCCCGCGAACCCGCGACTCCCAGCGGTCCAAGGCTCCAGCCAGCCGGCAGTCAATGGTCACCTGCCCAGCCCCATCACGCGACCGAAACGCAGGCCAGCCCTGGCCAGCGCGATTGCGGGAGATCACGCAACTGCCGGCGAGCGCAGCGGCGGCCAAATCACTTCCCGCCTCAATTCGCAGGCTTGCCCGATCAAGAAATGCGGCAGCGGATGAGCCACCGCCGACAAGGTCAAGGTCGATCGCCACCTGCTCATCCTGCCAGAGCGGGCGACCATCAAGGGTCCACGAACAGTCTTCAAGGCTGGCTGAGGCCGACAGTGTGCTAGCGGCAGCCGCCGCCGCGGGGCCAACCGCCAACCGCCCCCGGGCCATTCCGGTCAGGGCAACCTGACAATCGACCGGCTGCAGGTCAAAGAGGGCGTCCGTCGTGGCAAACAGTGCCTCAAGATCGGCTCGCCAGGTCGCCTCAACCGCATCGGCCCTCGTCATGGCAGTGAGTTCAGCTGCCGCTGATGCGAGCCCTGCCTCAGCCAGTCGCAGTCGCCCATTCGGCAGTCGCTCGGCCCGCAGCCATGCCGAACAGGGCTCATCCCACGCCAGCTGCTTCACTCCCTGGTCGGCGGTAAGATCAGCAAGTGTCAGCCGCAGATCAAGACCGCCGTCCTCGCCTGCTGGCTGACTGGCAAGCAGGAGGTCGAGGGTCCCTCCCGTCACCCGCACATCCGGCCGCAAGGGCAGGAGCTCAGAACCAGCTCGGCCGAGGGCGGCCAGATCAAGTCGGGCCTCAGCCCGGAGGTTCTCGCCAACGCACTGCTCAAGTAATTTCCAAGCCTGCGGAGCCAGCCAGTCCGAGGCATTGGTACCGGTCCCGGGAGCCGTCAGCTCTCCGGTGACCGTCAGCGACCCCAGGGTCGTCTCCGCAGCCAGCTGGCTGATCGTGAGTCCGCTCTCCGTGACGGTGCAGGCAAACGGAGCCTCGAGCCGATCGACGGCGAACCGTTCCGCAAGCGTCGTCTGCTCGCAGATGGCCACCTGCCGACCCGTGAGACTGCCCGTGAGCGTCACCGCTGGACTGGCAGCCGGGCGGCCAAGCGGTGACAGCGGAACGCCAATGTCTGCTCGGACATCGAACAGGCCATCCACTAGCAGGGGCCAATCCCAGCGACTCGCGGCCAGCAAGGAAATGCCCGCCGGGAGCTGTGTGGTGTTGATCGTGACCGATCGCTGCCCGCTGGGCTCACCTCCCGCGGCCACCGTGACAGACCAGCCACCAGCCCGAGCCAACACCGCCGCCGTGTGGCTGGCGATGGCTGTCAGCGGTCGGTCGGCAACGGCCGCTTCGGCTGGCCGCACCACCGGCAGCTGAGGACTGGCAACATGGTGCACCCGACCACTCACCACAAGGTCTGCCGGGAGCAGGTCGAGGGCCTGTCCCGTGCCCGTGCTCGTCAAGGGAATCTCAGCGGCCACATCGGTCAGCCACCAGGTTGCCCCGTGCCGCAGATCGACCAGTTCAAGCGTTGCATCCCGAAGTTCGATCGTGCCTTGGACTGCTGCGGGGGCACCTGCCACCGCCTTTCCGCCGCCCCAGCGACCCGCCGCAGGAGCAGCCGGTGGAGGCGATGCCTGCTGCAGCTGCTCTCCCCACGGGGTGAGGACAGTCTCAATCGTGCTGCCACCGTGCCAGACCGCGGTGGTCAGCCGCAGACCACTGACACGAACCCGACCCAAGACTGTCGGTCGGAAGGCAAGAGCGAAGGGACTCTGCGGAATCTCCAACCGGTCAATGGCGAGCACCGGCTCACCCGCGGTGGTCGTGAGGACCAGGTCGTGATAGACGATTGGCCCAAGCCACTGCCACTCAGCCGACCCACTGGCACACTGCCCAGCGAGACCCATGAAGACCTGCCGCAAGGGCCAATCACGAATGCTGCCGACGACGGTCAGCCGGGGGACCTGCGAGACCGCAAGGCCGACGACCAGCAGCAGGAACCACCGCCGCCAGCGTCGCCGCCGTGGTGACAGGACCACCAGTTCGTCGTCTTCGTCCCACTCATCGTCCATGATGGTTCCTGCAGGCAGCGACGGCAGCATCCCTGCGGCCCCCCTCGAGAGCCAGCGGCCATCAACTGCCGGGAGGAGTATACGGAGTGGGTGACCCTGCTGCGAAGC
Source organism: Pirellulales bacterium (assembly GCA_040260935.1). GTDB lineage: Bacteria > Planctomycetota > Planctomycetia > Pirellulales > UBA1268 > UBA1268. The sequence goes on along the minus strand of JBDQOY010000075.1, from coordinate 5,824 downwards.
CGAATCGACTCACCCGCACCAGATCGGCAGGCGTATCAACATCCTCGGCCACCACGCCACCAGGGTCGATCTGCTGCCAGCACTCAGCTGCAAGCAGTGCGACGGCCGCGACCTGCTCGGCGGCCAGTGCCTCGGCAAAGCCGCGTAGGTCGCGACGGCCACAGTGCAGAAAGGTTTCCAGTCGGTCGCGCACCCCGGGCCGAATGATCGAACAGAGATACTGGGGCTGCGAATCGACCACCGGGATCACCCACTGCGGCAAGGCAGCACCGCAGGGCACCTGAGCAAACAGGCCGGCCAGAATCGCTGGTGTGAGCAGCGGCAGATCACAGGCAAGAAAGGCCACACCCCAGGGCAACGGTTCACCTCGCCGCTGCCGGTACTGGGTGACTGCCACCAGGCCATCATGGAGGCCGGCCAGCGGGCCAGCCCCCGGCACACGGTCCGGCACATGAACGGCACCGGGAAACTGCTGCAACCAGGCCGCCGGAGGCGACTGGCCACCGACCAAGAACAGGTCACGGACCACCGGCGCAACCGCTGCCGCCACCCAATGACGCAGTGGTTCACCCCGGAACCGACAGGCGGACTTGCCACCCTGCGGGGGTGTTACCGCCGCCAGCCGCCGTCCTGCACCACCGGTGAGGATGATCGCCGCAGGCGGTCCGGAAGGTGAGCAGCCGCCCGCGTCTCCCGCCATGCCGGCTTACTCCAGGAACCGGGCAATGCGGTCAAGTCCGGCTGCGAGTTTTTCTTCAGAGGCCGCGAAAGACATCCGCACATAGCCCTCGGCCCCGAAGGCACTGCCGGCGACCGTCGCCACCTGCTCCTGTTCGAGCAGTTGCTCGCACCAGGCCACGCTGGTGGCTGGCCCACCCGGCTTGCTGAGTGACTCCCGAATGTCGAAGAAGGCATAGAAGGCGCCGCCAATCTCAGGAATGTTCACGCCCGGAATCTGACGGAGACGATCGACGACGAGATCCCGCCGCACCTGGAAGGCATCCCGCATGGCAGTCACACAGTCCTGAGGGCCGGTCAAGGCCGCGACCGCTGCATGCTGGCTGACGCTGCAGGGGTTGCTGGTTTCCTGACTCTGAAGGCTGCCCATCGCCTTGGCCAGCGGTGCGGGACTGATCGTCCAGCCAATCCGCCAGCCGGTCATTGAATAGGTCTTGCTCACCCCCGCCACGACAATGCTCCGGGCTGCCAGGCCGGGTCGCAGCGTTGGAAAGGAAACCGACTCACGGCCGTCGTACACCAGCTGGTCGTAGATTTCATCCGAGACAACTGCCAGATCAGAGGCAATGGCAATGTCAGCGAGCGCTTCCAGTTCAAGTCGGGTGTAGACAACTCCGGTGGGGTTGCTCGGTGAACAGAGAAGCAGCATCCGAGTCTGCGGCGTGACAGCGGCCTCGAATGCCGCCGGTTGCAGCTTGAAGTCATCGTCGATCGTCGTCTCAACAAGCACCGGACGGGCTCCGGCCAGCTTGATCAGTTCGGCGTAGCTGACCCAGTAGGGTGTTGGAACGATCACCTCATCCCCGTCGTTAAGCAGGGCGGTAAACAGGTTATGGAGGCTGTGCTTGGCCCCGTTGGACACAATCACCTGAGCCGGGGTCACCTCGAGCCCGGAACGGCGGGCATAGTCGGCGGCAACCGCCTCGCGGAGGGCGGGGATTCCGGCAGCAGGGGTGTACTTGGTCTTTCCGGCGGCAATGGCCGCCTCACCTGCCCGGCAGATGTGCTCTGGGGTGGGAAAGTCAGGTTCACCGACCGACAGGTCAATGACATCAACTCCGGCCGCCTTCATGGCCCCGGCACGGGCTGCCATAGCAAGAGTTGCCGAAGGTTCGAGCGAGGCCATTCGGTTGGCCAACCGGAGACATGCTGCCTGATCCATCGATCCTGTCATCCTTTTCTGCTGAAAAACGCACGCCCACGCAAAGGGGCATGGCATACTGCTGATGGAGCGACACGACGGGAGTGTCCAGAAAGCAGGCTCGCACAACGAACGCCAGTCTGCTGCATGAACACCATCGCTGTATGACCAATGATAGCACGGAGCTGATGAGGAACCTGAGGATGCCGAGTGGACAGATCGGACTCTGGCTGATTGGTGCCAAGGGAGGCGTCGCGACGACCGTTATGACCGGCCTGGCCGCCATGGCCCGGGGGCTCACACCACCGATCGGCCTGGTGACCGAAACCGAGGCCCTGCGTCCGCTCGACCTGATCGGCTGCGATGCGATTGTTGTTGGTGGCCATGACATCCGCCCCGGCAGTGTCGTCGAGGCCGCCCAGCGGATGTGGACCGAAAGCCGGGCCATTCCACCCGAACTGCTCACCGCCGTTACCGTTGACCTTGAGGCGATTGAAGTCCGGTTGCGTCCCGGCTCTGTGCTGGCGGCGGGTGACGCGATCTCCGCGCTGGCGGATGCGAGCATCCTGGCCCGCAGTGAAACACCCCGCCAGATGATCGACCGCATTCGCGACGACATCCGCCAATTTGCCAGCGACAGTGATCTGGAGCGGGTGGTTGTGGTCAACCTCGCCTCGACCGAGCCCCCCTGGACGCCGCCGATTCCGGCCGACTATGCCACTGTCGCTGCGCAGTTGGATCAGCCCGCAGCCGCCAGCCCGCTGCCGACGAGCAGTCTCTATGCCATCGCGGCCTTTGAAGCGGATGCCGCCTACATCAATTTCACGCCCTCGACCGGGGCAACGCCCCCCGCCCTCGATGCCCTGGCCCGCGAGCGGGGACTGCCCCATGCCGGCTGTGACGGCAAGACCGGAGAGACCCTGCTCAAGAGCGTCCTCGCCCCCATGTTCGCTGCCCGCAACCTCGACGTGATGAGCTGGGTTGGCCACAACATTTTCGGCAATCTCGATGGTCGCATTCTTGACGACCCAGCCAACAAGGCAGCCAAGGTGCAGAGCAAGGATCACCTGCTGGCTGCGCTCCTGCCGGCTCCCCCGCAGACGCTTGTGTCGATTGAGTACATCGAGAGCCTCGGAGACTGGAAGACTGCCTGGGACCACATCCACTTCCGGGGCTTCCTCGGAACGCCGATGATGATGCAGTTCACCTGGCAGGGCTGCGACTCGATCCTGGCCGCCCCCCTGGTGATCGATCTGGTTCGGCTGGTCGACCGAGCCCGGCAGGCTGGCGAATGTGGTCAACTGCCCTGGCTGGCCAGTTTCTTCAAGAGTCCGCTGGGCTGTGCCGAACAGGGATTCGCCGCCCAAGTTGCCCTGCTGCAGCGCTGGATTGCCAACCAGACACCAGGCCGATAACTGAGTTTCACGGCTTTTTCAGCCTGGTTAGCTCAAGCCCGGCGCGGTCATCAGCCATCCGGCAACGACAGCCTGCGTGGCTCGCGCCGATCGATTGACAAGCTGTCAGGCTGCGCCAAACCACAGCTCCTGAACAAGACCGCCGAGGATATTTCAGAACTTTTCTGAAAAATTTTTTCTGATTTCTCTTGACAGTCTTCCAAACAATTCCTGAAAACTCTTTTCTGACATGCTGTAGTGCTTGTGCTTGCACGACATCGCAGCATGTCAAACGTCGATTGCTTCCAACGTTCAGCACCCCCAGGAAGCAATCGTTCAATACGCGGGGTGCTGTTGGCAAGGAGCCATTCAATGGCCAAGAAGAAGGTCGCCAAGAAGAAGGTCGCCAAGAAGGCAGCCAAGAAGAAGGTCGCCAAGAAGGCAGCCAAGAAGAAGGTCGCCAAGAAGGCAGCCAAGAAGAAGGTTGCCAAGAAGAAGGCAGCCAAGAAGAAGGTCGCCAAGAAGAAGGTCGCCAAGAAGAAGGGCCACGCCTGATCCGTCTTCGGCGTGGCTTGCGGCGGTTGGCGAACAAACGGCGTCCTTCCTAGGGTTTCTACGACCTCGGTGAAGATGGCCGAAATCGCTGCAACCATGCCGCTGTTCTGACGAGAAAGGCCGGCCCGGGCTCTTGGGCGCCCGGGCCGGCCTCATTTTTTAGCCTGGGCCGTGCGGCAGCAGCCCGCCATCTCGCTGACACCACAATCTGATGTCTCCTCAGGCTCCCATTCGCAGCGGCCACCCGCCTCAATTGACGCAGAGTCCGTTTCTCCTCATCGCCTGCCAGGGTGGTGCCGAACCGGCCCTCCAGCAGCGACAGCAACGCTGGTTTCCGGCGTGGCAGCAAACAGCCTGGCGGCGGGGAGTGGTCTCGTTCCGCCTCCCGGACACCACGCTCCACGAGCCCGCCTGGCGCGACAGAGCCGTACCCGCCGAAGTGGCTGAGCGTCTCGTGTTTGGCCAGACCATGGTTCGCTGTCTGGGACAGGTCACCGGCAGCACCATGACTGAACGGGTCACCACGACCACCGAGCGGACCAGCGTCGCCCCGTTTGCGGACGTTCATGTCTGGAACCGCGACCCGCGTCTGGACGTTGACCCCGAAGCGATTCGTAGTGCCTTGGCTCAAGCCCACGGCGTACCTGATCAGCCCACTGCCCCAGGTGCCGGTGGTCTCGTGCTCGACTGCATTGTAGACACCGCCGACCGCTGGTGGATCGGCTGGCATGACCTGCAAGAACCAGCCGATCACTGGCCTGGCGGACGCTACCCGGGCCACCTGCCTCCCGATGCAGTCTCCCGCGCCTGGCTGAAACTGGATGAGGCGATCAGTCGTTTTGATCTGACGTTCACATCGGGCCAACAGGCCTGTGAGTTCGGCGCTTCCCCCGGTGGAGCGTGTCAGCGGCTGCTGGCAGCCGGCCTGCACGTGATTGGGGTCGATCCAGCCACAATCGATCGCCGTGTGACGGACCATCCGCGGTTCACCCACTGGCAGAAGCGGGCTCGGGATGTGCGGCTGAAGGACCTCCGTGGCTGTGACTGGCTCGTCACCGACATGAACATCGACCCCACCAGCACGATGGCAGCCCTTGAGCGAGTGCTGGCCACGACCGGACGCCGACCGCAGGGAGTGATTGCCACCCTGAAACTTCCGGACTGGTCCCGGGCCGAAGCCCTCGATGACTGGCTGGCCCGCTTTGCCACGTGGGGCTACCAGCCCCGGGTGGGCCAACTCGCGACCGGTGGACGCGAAGTCTGCCTCGTCGCCAGGCTGACGCCAGGACGGGAGCGACGCGATGCGGCACCGTTTTTCAGTCGGCAGCGGTCCAGATCGTAGCCGGATCCGTCAGGCTGCCCGCGATCACTGCCTGCAGTCCCTCAGCCGTCTCCACCAGCAGCCGACCGTCCTCATCAATCCCCCTGCAGAGCCCGCTGAGCCGTGCTGTCTGCCGGCGAGCCACCGCAGGTGACAGCCCGGCCACCGGTTCAGCCAAGACATCAAACAGCTGCACCGGGTGGCCCATGAGGCTGCAGACTGCTCGATAGCGACGCACCACATCGGCACGCCCCACCGGTGTCACCACCTCGGCAATCGTGGCGAGCAGCCGGGGGACGAGCACCGCCAACAGGTTTCGGTGTGGCAGCGACTGCCCTGTGGCATCAGGCACGGTTGTCAGCCGATCTGCCAGCCCAGCCGGTGCGGCTGCCGCGGACCCAGTTGTATTCATCCCGATTCCGATGAGCACCCGCTGGGTGGTGGTTGCCTCGACGAGGATGCCCGCGAGTTTGCGTCCATGAAGCTCAATGTCGTTTGGCCACCGCACCGCTGGGCTGAGGGTGGGCAACAGGGTGTGCACCGTTTCGACCACGGCGAGTCCACAGGCTGGGGCCCAGAGCGGCAGCGGCCCGGTCGCTGGCGGCGCACCGCTTTCCAGCACAAGCGTCATCGCTAGGCTGCCTGCCGGCTGCCACCAGGAAGCCCCCCGCCGAC
>JBDQOY010000008.1:0-2768 GCA_040260935.1 Pirellulales bacterium | reverse complement strand
GCTGCAACTGGGCTGGGGGTGAGGTCTGGCGGTGGAACGAGGTCAGCAATGCTGGCCGGTGCCGGCGCGTGGATGTCGGGGCCAGTACCCCGTGGTGGACGGGGCACGAACAGTTTCAACGAGAGCGCTGCGACGAACACACCGGCCAGCAGGCCGAGCAGTGCCAGCAGGAATCGCGATTCTCGTCCCATCCGTTCTCCACCCGAACCTGTCGTCGCCCCGACCTGTCCGGGGGCGGTGGTCATCCCGTGGGAAGACGGGCCGGATTCTGCTGAAACCGAGTCGCTGTCGCCAGATCGGCGTGGGCAAAAAAGATTGCGGCTGGTTCGCCCCGTTTGCTCAGATTCTCCCGGCGGCCCGAAGCCGGGCAGACCTCGACCGGGGGTTGGCTGCCACTTCATCGGCCTGGGGCTCGAGCGGCGAGCGGGTCAGGCAGTTCCAGGTCTGCGGGCTGCGGAATGCCGTTTTTACAAGCCGGTCTTCGAGTGAGTGAAACGAGATCACCACCAGGCGGCCACCAGGACGCAACCGGTCCGGAATCCGTTCCAGCGCGATCCGCAGCGACTTCAGTTCTTCATTGACTGCGATGCGGAGGGCCTGAAAGGTGCGGGTTGCAGGATGGATGCGGGAGGGCGGCGACTGGCGGGGGATCGCGGAGGTGACCAGCCTGGCAAAGTCCCGAGCCGATTCGATCGGCTGCCGTTCCCGAACCTGGGCAATCTTCCGAGCAATTCGGCGGCTGTACCGCTCTTCCCCGAACTCATAGATCAGATCGGCGAGGGTCTCGGGACGCAGGCGGTTGACCAGACGCCAGGCGGGCTCGCCTTCGGTTGGATCGAACCGCAGGTCGAGCGGCCCATCGGCCTCGTAGGAAAACCCTCGGCTGCGGTCGGCGAGTTGGTCACTCGATAGGCCTACATCGAGCAACACGGCATCGACGGCGTCGAGTTCGACCGCATCGAGCACTTCCGGGAGGTCCCGAAAGTTGGCCTGGGCGAACCGGATTGGCAGGCCGGCCAGTTCGCTCGCGGCACGCTCGATGGCAGCCGGGTCACGATCGATGGCGATGACCCGGCCGGTTGGGCCGACAGCCTCAGCCAGCAGGCGGGTGTGGCCACCACCGCCGAGGGTGCCATCGACGACCGTCATGCCGGGCTCAAGGCCAAGGAACCTGAGCGACTCCCGCGGCATGACGCTGACATGCTGGCTGGCGGAAGGGAAGGCAGTCATGCGGGGCGCGTTGTTAGGGGTGGACCAGGCGGGGGCAGCGGCAGGGAGCGGATCCTGTCCATTGATTCTATCACCCCACCGTCGCTGTGCGGGGGCTGAGGGTGCGGTGGGTTTCAGGAGTGACTGGGGCTGGATGGCGGCGCGGTAGGCTTGCGTTCATGGAGACCGCTGCCGAAACCGTCGACTGCTACGACTACGATCTGCCCCCGGAGCTAATTGCCCAGGAGCCGCTGGCAGACCGGGCGGCTGCCCGGCTGTTGATCGTCGACCGGGCGGCCGGGGAGGTGCGACATGCCTGCATTCGTGACCTGCCGGAGTTCCTCAGGCCGGGCGACCTGGTGGTCGTCAATGACACCCAGGTGGTGCCAGCCCGGCTGGTTGGGCGGCGGGCCGAGACGGGCGGCCGCTGGGAGGGGCTTTACCTCGCTGATGTCGATGAGAGGAGCCGTCGCCATTGGTCGATTCTGGCAAAGACCCGGGGGCGGCCCCGAGTCGGTGAGCGGATTGTGCTTGTCGATGGTGCCGGAAAAGACGTTGGCGAACTCACGCTTGTCGGCCGAGGGGAGGGCGGCACCTGGCTGGTCGATCCGGGGACAGACGAGAGCACGCCGACGGTGCTGGCAAGGATCGGCAGGGTGCCCCTGCCGGGCTACATCCGGGGCGGTGAGGCCCGTGGCACCGATGTCGAGCGGTACCAGACGGTCTTTGCTCGCCAGCCGGGGTCGGCTGCTGCACCGACAGCGGGGCTGCACTTTACGCCAGATGTGCTCCGTCGCCTGAGCGACCATGGGGTTGGGCAGGCCACGGTGACGCTGCACGTCGGCCTCGACACCTTTCGGCCGATTGGCACAGCACAGATTGCTGACCATCCGATGCACTCCGAATGGTGCTCGGTACCGGCAGAGACCGCGGCGGCGATTCGCGAGACGCGCAGTCGGGGCGGCCGCGTGCTGGCAGTTGGCACAACAGCGGTGCGTTCGCTGGAGACGGCAGCCCTCGGCGGCTCGGTTGAGCCCTACACCGGCCCGACGAGTCTCTACATCCGGCCGGGGTTTGCCTTCCATGCAGTGGACTGTCTGCTGACCAACTTTCACATGCCGCGAACGACCCTGATGGTGCTGGTCAGCAGCCTTGCCGGCCATGACCTCATCCGCCGGGCCTACGCTGAGGCGATTGCGGCCCGCTACCGGCTGCTCAGTTACGGCGATGCGATGCTGATTCTGTGAACGCAGTGATACCGTTGCCCGGGCTGCCCGCCGCAGAGTTCCCCTGACGCTGGTGGCGGATCTCCGGGTATCATGCTGACGGTCGGCGGAGCGAGGTTGTGCCGTCGCTGCGTTTTCTGCCTCATGCTTAGGAGCCAAACCGTGTCTACGATTCCCCAAGAAGACGTCCTTGTCGTACCGCGCAAGTTGCTGGAGCAGGTGGGGATGTTTCAGGGATTTTCCAATGAGGTGGAACGCTACCTGCCGATTCTGCTCGACCCGACCCAGACGCTGTGGAAGCCTCGGGCTGAGGCTGAAGACGACCCCTCGTTC
>JBDQOY010000074.1:0-4767 GCA_040260935.1 Pirellulales bacterium | reverse complement strand
GGGTATGCAGGCGGTCGCAGGAAGCAGCCTCCGCCGGCTGATCAGCACCGTGACTGGCAATCGCTTCTTTGCCATCATCGTCGGAGTCATCGTGACCTGCGTCGTGCAGTCAAGCTCGATCACCACGGTCATGGTGGTTGGGTTTGTCAACAGCGGCGTGATGAGCCTGAGCCAGGCCGTCGGCGTCGTCATGGGCGCGAATATTGGCACAACGATCACAGGTTGGATTCTTGTCCTAAAGATCGGCAAGTATGGACTTCCCCTCCTCGGCGTTGCCGCATTCATCTATCTGTTCTCGCGGCACGAACGCTGGCGATATTGGGCCATGGGATTCATGGGAATCGGCATGGTCTTCTTTGGACTGGAATTAATGAAGGATGCCTGCAGCCTGATTAAGGAGACCCCTGAATTCGCGAGCTGGTTCCAGACTTTTAAGGCTGACAGCTACCTCGGCGTACTGAAATGCTGCATGGCCGGCTGCATCCTCACCACGATGGTGCAATCATCTTCAGCCACCCTGGGAATCACGATCTCCCTGGCATTCCAAGGGGTCATTTCCTACGAAACCGCCGCTGCGCTGGTGCTCGGAGAAAACGTCGGCACGACAATCACCGCGTTCCTCGCATCGCTGGGGGCCACAACCAACGCCCGCCGAGCGGCCTACTTCCATGTGCTGTTCAACCTGATCGGCGTCTTTTGGATCACCCTCGTTTTTCCCTGGTACATCGAATTGGTGCAGTGGGTCACGAATGTCGACGTCGCCGAGAGCGTGATGAGCAACGGCAGCCTGACCTACCCCAACACCACCCCAGCGATTGCTGCCACACATAGCATCTTCAATGTCGCCAATGTGCTGCTGTTCATGCCTTTTGTGCCAGCGTTGGTCAACCTGCTGGAGCGAGTTGTGCCCGCGAAGGAATTCAAGGAAAAGCCACACCTCACCGACCTCGATATTCGCATGCTTGACACACCAACTCTCGCCATTGAACAGTCACACAAGGAATTGGAGCGAATGGGCGAGGGCTGCGAAAAAATGCTACGCTGGCTCGCTGAATTACGCGAACAGGACGAGCCTGACACCCAACTGGCAAACCGACTCAGTCGCCGCGAAGCAGTACTCGACTCCATTCAAGATGAAATTGCCGGCTTCATCACGAAGCTACTTTCCGGAACAGTTCCCCACAGCGTCGCCGATGAAGCCCGCAGACAACTTCGAATGGCCGATGAATATGAGTCTGTGAGCGACTACATCGCCGACCTTGATCGCTTCGACCGCAAATTGCGTCAGAACGGTCTTCGGTTCACCATGGCCCAGCGACAGGGCCTTGACGAACTAAACAACGATGTTCTCGCCTACCTGCAACGCGCAAATGTCGCCCTGCGGCAGGAGAATCACAATATTTTTGCTGAAGCGGCCCCGGTGGCCAAACGCATTCGCTCCCACATCAAACAGCTCCGCCGGCATCATCTTGACGATCTTTCCAGCGGCGACATTCCTCCGTCGGTCAATGTCGCCATGTTGGCCTCCCTGAACGCCTACGTGAGGGTTCTCGATCATTCGGAAAATATTGCCGAATCGATCTCAGGCGAGAAATAAGAACGGGCTGATGCCCCCAGCACCCGCGAAGGATCTGGTCTTATCATGCGTGCCATCCTTGCCCTCGACCAGGGAACAACCAGTTCCCGTGGCATTCTCTTCTCGCATGAGGGCGATGTTCTGGGCATCGCGCAGCGGGAGTTGCAGCAGTTCTACCCACAGCCCGGCTGGGTGGAGCACGATGCCGAAGAGATCTGGGAATCACAACTGGCTGTCGCCCGCGACGTGCTTTCCCGCACCGGCATCTCGGCCGCAGACATCGCTGCTATCGGAATCACAAATCAGCGAGAAACAACCGTTCTGTGGGATCGCCAGACCGGGAAACCGATTCACCGGGCCATCGTCTGGCAGGACCGAAGGACCGCTGAACTGTGTGACCAGCTCCGAGAGGCGGGCCATCAGGCAAGCGTCGCAGAGCGGACAGGGTTGGTCATCGACGCCTACTTTTCCGGCACAAAACTTCGCTGGCTGCTCGACAACGTCCCCAACGCACGACGGCGTGCCGAACGGGGAGAGCTGGCATTCGGCACGATCGACTCGTGGCTGCTCTGGAACCTGACCGGCGGCGATCTGCACATCACCGACACCACCAATGCCTCGCGGACCATGCTGATGAACCTGGAGACCCGCCAGTGGGACCAGGACCTCCTCGAGATCCTCCAGATTCCGGCCCAGGTGCTTCCTGAGATCCGTCCCACCAGCCAAGTCTATGGCGTCACCACACCGACCTGCTTCGGGCAGCCAATTCCCCTCGGGGGTGCCGCTGGCGACCAGCATGCGGCCCTCTTTGGCCAGAACTGCATTGACCATGGCATGGCAAAGAACACCTACGGCACGGGCTGTTTCATGCTGATGAACATCGGGGACACGCCGCGACCCTCGACCCAGAAACTGCTCACGACCGTGGCCTGGACCACTGCAACGGAAACCGCTTTTGCGCTCGAAGGCAGTGTCTTCATTGCCGGTGCCGCAATCCAGTGGCTTCGGGACGGCCTCGGAATCATTCGGTCCTCCGCTGAAGTTGAGAACCTCGCCAGTTCCGTACCCGACACGAATGGTGTCTATCTGGTGCCGGCCTTCGCCGGACTCGGCGCGCCCCACTGGGACGCCTATGCCCGCGGCACCATTGTGGGACTCACGCGGGGCACCTCCGCGGCCCACCTCGCCCGCGCGGCCCTTGAGGGCATCGCCTTTCAGGTGGCTGATGTTCTCACCGCCATGGAACGTGACGCCGGCATCACCATCCCTGAACTCCGAGTCGACGGCGGCGCAAGCGTCAACAACCTGCTGATGCAATTCCAGGCAGACATCCTCCAGACTCCGGTGGTCCGGCCCACCGTTGTGGAAACCACCGCTCTGGGTGCCGCCTTCTTCGCTGGCCTCGCGGTCGGCTTCTGGGACAATGCCCAGGAAATCCAGGCTCACTGGCAGACTGATCGCGTCTTCGAGCCCCACCTGACCGCCGACGAAGCCCAAAATCGCCGGACTCGCTGGAACGATGCCTTGGGACGATCCCGCAACTGGGAACGCCCCGAGTCTTAGGCCAGCCTGACAGCAGCCGCCACCACGCCCGTTCACCTCCCCATCTCATACCCGCCATGGATCGACTCGCCACCCTCTCGGCGATTGGCAGCAAGGCCGGACCTTTCGACATCGCAGTTATCGGCGGTGGTGCCACCGGGGCCAGCATTGCGCTCGATGCGGCAACCCGCGGACTGAACACAGTCCTGTTTGAACAGGCCGACTTTGGGCAGGGCACGTCGAGCCGTTCGACAAAACTGGTGCACGGCGGTGTCCGGTATCTTGCCCAGCGAGACATCCGGCTTGTCCGAGACGCCCTGCGTGAACGCGGTCGCCTACGCCGCAACGCCCCGCATGTCGTGCATGCACGCGGCTTCGCACTCCCCTGCCAAAACCAGTGGGAGAAATGGTGGTACCGCGCCGGCTTCTGGTGCTACGACCTGCTTGCCGGTGCAAACAGTTTCCCTCGCGCCCGCTCACTCACCGCCGCCACCTGCATGGCGACCCTTCCCACCGTCATGCCAAAGCGGGCCCGAGGCGGTGTGCTCTACAGTGACGGACAGTTCGATGACAGCAGGCTTCTGATCAATCTCCTGCAGTCTGCTGCTGACCACGGCGCGTTCGTCATCAACTATGCGGCGGTTCATACGCTGAAAAAAAATGACCGTGGCGCAGTCGTCGGCCTTGGGGTGACTGACACGGAAACCGGCCACGGATTTGAAGTCGAGGCCCGCTGCGTCATCAACGCAACCGGCCCGTTCTGTGACGCCGTGCGGCAGCTCGATTCCCCCACCGCAACGCCTCTGGTGGCGCCAGCGCAGGGCATTCACCTTGTCTTTAGGAAGAATTTTTTTCCGGGCGACACGGCGATGATCATCCCCAAGACCCCGGACGGGCGGGTCTTGTTTGCCATTCCCTGGCACGACCACGTTGTCGTCGGCACCACCGACACCCCAATCACCCGGGTGACGCTCGAACCAACGCCCTTGGAGTCAGAAGTCCACTTCCTCCTCGACACGCTGGGGCAGTATCTTTCCCCGGCACCTCAGGCAGAGGACATCCTGAGCGTCTTTACCGGAATCCGCCCCCTGGTCTCGAAGCAGGGGCGCGCCAAAAAGACGTCATCGCTCTCGCGGGACCACACCATCCTGACCAGTCCCTCTGGGCTGATCACCATCACCGGTGGCAAGTGGACGACAGCCAGAAAGATGGCCGAGGATTGCGTTGACCAGGCCATCGCAGCGACGGGCCTTCCCGCCGCCCCCTGCCAAACCCAAACGCTGCCCATTCATGGGGCCCCTCAGCAGTCGGTCGCTGCCGGACCGCTGGCCATTTACGGTACTGATGCCACTGCGATCGCCGCCATCCAGCAATCGACCACCGACGGGGCGGTGCCGCTTGTCTCCGGACACACGCTGACGCCGGGTGAAGTGCTCTGGCATGTCCGCAGCGAGATGGCCCGCACAGTCGAGGATGTCCTCGCCCGTCGACACCGCATGCTATTCCTCGACGCGGCCGCCGCAGAGGCAGCAGCCCCTCACGTCGCCCGCCTGATAGCAGCAGAACTCGGCTACGATGCCGCCTGGGAAGAGAGCCAGCTGCAGGCCTTTACGGCGGTTGTCAGCCAATTTCGTTGGAACGCTGCCGCC
>JBDQOY010000073.1:0-16513 GCA_040260935.1 Pirellulales bacterium | reverse complement strand
TCGTTCGCAAGCATTGTCCGGCAGTTGGAGCAGGCCCCAGATGTTACGACTCGCCGGGCTGAGGCTGTCACATTTTTCGGTCCGGCCGCCGATCGACTCGATCAAATTGCTCACGAGGTGGCCATCGCCCGGGCGGCGGCGGTTTTGAAACTGCTGCAGGTTGACGAGGCCGAATTGTTGCAGGTGGGCAGTCGTCGGGCCCTGGAATTCATCATGCCAAACCTCGTCACCCAGCCCGATCCGGCCGCGGACGACCCCGGGCGGGTCGCTGAGCGGGGAGAGGAGGAGCAGCAGGAACTGCTCCGGGGACTCTTCGGCCACGATGGGCCCGAACTCTTCCGAAGGGCTCTGGATGCCCGTGAAGGGCAGGATTATCGCTGGCTCTTCCGTGAGGCCCGTCAGGAGGATATCCTCTAGGGCCTGTATCCAACTGAGTGCGGAGCCGTTCGCCGGTTCGCCGGCTGGATCGGCAGGTCAGACACTGAATGAGGATCGAGCAATGGCACATAAAAAAGGTCAGGGTTCCAGCCGGAACGGTCGTGATTCGAATGCCCAGCGGCGTGGTGTGAAGCGGTTCGGTGGGCAGGCTGTTCGTGCCGGCAACATTCTGGTGCGGCAGGTCGGCACCAAGTTTCATCCCGGTCTGAATGTCGGGATGGGAACGGACTACACCCTCTTTGCCCTCTCCGATGGCGTGGTCCGGTTTGACCGGGAAGGTCGCCGGGTGAACGTCGATTCGGCTGCCGGCTGATTGCCCGGTAGGCGTCCCGATGAGGCCACGACGTGTTTGTTGATCGAGTGCAGATCCAAGTGGTGGCCGGAAATGGTGGCAACGGGATCACCAGTTTTCGTCGCGAGAAGTACGTCGCCCGTGGGGGCCCCGATGGTGGCGACGGTGGCCGGGGCGGCAGTGTCATTCTGCAGGCGCAACCAGGAGTGGACTCGCTCGCGGGTCTCTCGCATCGCAGTCAGTGGCGGGCCGATCATGGCCAGTCCGGTGGGCCGCATAACTGCCAGGGGAAGTCAGCCCGCGATCTGACACTGCTTGTTCCTCCCGGCACAATCGTTGTCGATGGGGCAACGGGGCTTCAGATCAAAGACCTTGCCCAGCCCGGTGATCAGATTGTGGCTGCCAAGGGCGGGGCTGGCGGGCGGGGCAATTCGCACTTCAAGTCAGCGGTCAATCGGGCTCCGCGAGAGTCGACAGCTGGCGGACCTGGTCAGTCGCGGCGGCTTGTCCTTGAGCTGAAGGTCATTGCCGATGTGGGGCTCGTCGGCCTGCCGAATGCCGGCAAGAGCACCCTGCTGTCGCGGTTGTCGCGGGCCCGCCCTGAGATTGCCAACTATGCCTTCACCACGAAGACGCCGAATCTCGGCATTGTCGACGTGTCGGTCGACCGACAGTTTGTGCTGGCGGACCTTCCTGGCGTGATCGAAGGGGCGCATGCAGGGGTGGGTCTTGGCCACGAATTCCTGCGGCATGTTGAACGGGCGGGCATTCTGGTGCACGTGGTGGAGCCACAGCCGGTCGACGGCAGTGATCCACTGGAGAATTATCGGAAGATCCGTCGGGAACTGACCCTATATGATGCAGCATTGGGAGTCCGGCCAGAGATCGTCATTGTCAGCAAGGCTGAGCTCCCAGATGCGGAGGCCATTCGCGATCAGCTCGCAGGCGAGACAGGGCTCAATGTGCTTGCCGTGAGTGCCGTGACCGGACAGGGGCTCGATCGCCTGCTCGTCGCGGTGACCCGCCTGCTTGACCAGCACGATCCAGCCAACGCTGCGGACTTCCCAAAACCAGCAGAGTGAGACGGTGTGATGAGTGGCAGTGAATCTCGTGCCGGAAGCGTGCAGGACGAGCCGTTGCTTGTGGCAGATGTGGGTAATTCCAGGATCAAACTCGGTGTGGTGGTGGCAGCGGAAACGGGCCTGCCCAAGATTGAACAGCGACACGAACTCGACAGCCATGCCTTCCGTGCGGATGAGTTTGAAGCGTGGCTGATGACCGCAGCTCCAGCCGCAGCCACGGTGGTGATTGCCAGTGTCTATGACGCTGCGGCTGACCGGCTGGGGGCACTTGTTGCCGCCACCAGTGCCACCCGGCATCGGCCCGTGCACCAGCGGCGGATTCGGTTCGACGACCTGCCGCTGGCGGTTGAGACGGCAGAGCCGAGCCGGGTTGGGATTGACCGCCTGGCGGCGGCTGCTGCGGCGAGTCGCCTGGTACCTGCCGATCGGGGGTGTGTGGTGATCGACTGTGGCACGGCCGCTTCGGTCGATCTGGTCGCGGCCGGCGGCCGGTTTCTCGGTGGGGCGATTCTGCCCGGCCCGGCCTTGATGGCCCGGGCCTTGGCCGACGGAACCAGCCTCCTGCCCGAGGTGGCTGCCCTGGGTGAACTGCCACCGCCCCCGTTGCCGGGCCGGGCGACGGGGGCGGCGATTGCCGCCGGTATTGGCTATGGAATTCGCGGGGCGATCGCCCGGCTCGTTGCGGAGGCCAGGCAGGTGCTGGGCGGAGACCCGGGGATCTTTCTGACCGGCGGCTGGCGGGGAGCGGTGCGTGGAGAACTGCCTGGTGTGGTCGAGGTGGCAGACCTCGTGCTTGCCGGCATTGGCCTGGCGGCTCTCCGGCTGCGGGAAGAAGCGTAACGCTGTCGTTCCGTGCCGCCGGGAGCCTGCTAAACTCAGAGTTCTTCAGATCCGCATCGTTCCGAGCACCATTCGACTTTTTGCGAGTACCAGTGACTGAGTCAGCCGCCGCTCCTGAAATCAGAGAAAATCCCCGAGGCCGAGACCTCGCCCTGGCGATCGCCCGCATCATCGAGGAGACGCGAGGGCGTGATATTCGGGTGCTTGACTTGCGGCGGGTCACCGAGGTTTTTGACTACTTTGTCATTGCCACGGGAACGAGCCGCCGGCAGATGCATGCGGTCTCGGATGAGATCGAGCGGGTTGTGAAGGCTGACTGGGGGGATCTCAAGCGGGGAATTGAAGGCTACGACGAGAGCCACTGGATCGTCCTCGACTATGGCGATGTGGTCGTCCACCTGTTCGCTGCCGAGGCCCGCGAGTATTGGGATCTCGAGCAACTCTGGAGTGATGCCGAGCCCGTTGATCTGCCTGCACCGGTCGCTGAGGAGTGAGTCCTCCGTCCGCTGGTGTCGGCAGGTGGCAGCAGTGGGGGTGATCGAGCCAGACCGAGCAACCGAACCCCAGCCATTTTCTTGAAGGTCAGCCAGCATGTCTGCTTCTGCTCATGGATCGTCCGCCCAGTCGGGTCGCACCGATTTCCGAGAGGCTTTTCGTCTCGCGATGGCTGGTGTGCTTCAGCAGGCAATCACTGCCGGTGATCTGCCGATTGACGCTGGTGACGTGCCGGGACTGCTTGAACAGGTGCGTGAGACGGCCGATTCAAAGTTTGGCGACTATACGACCACGGTGGCCATGCCACTGGCCAAGCGGGTGCGTGAGAAGCCCCGGACGCTCGCCGAGCGGCTGATCAGTCGTCTCAATGCTGACCCAGACTTCACGGCGGTGTTCGAGCCAGTTGCTGAGCCGGTTGGCCCCGGCTTCATCAACGTGCGTGTTCGGGATGATGCTCTGGCCCGAGGGGTGGCGGTGGCCTGTGGCGATGTCCGCCTCGGCGTGAGGCCTGTCGCCCGGCCGGAAACGATCGTGCTTGATTACTCCTCGCCCAATGTGGCCAAGCCGATGCACGTTGGTCACATTCGGTCAACCGTGATCGGAGATGCCCTCGCCCGGATGCTGCGATTTCGCGGACACACGGTCATCACCGACAACCATCTGGGCGACTGGGGCACCCAGTTCGGCATGATTCTCTGGGGCTGGAAGCATTGCCGTGATGAGGCGGCGTATGCGGCAGATCCGACGGCTGAACTGGGCCGTCTCTACCGGCTCGTTCGCAAGGTGGCCGATGCGAAGCCAGAAGAACTGGCAGCCGACCCAGTTGCAGCGGAATTGGCCGCAGCGCATCCCGAGGCGGGCCGTGAGGTGCTGCTGGAGACAGCCAAACTGCATGAGGGGGATGAAGAAAATCGGCGGCTCTGGGAGGAGTTCATGCCGGTCTGCCGCCGGGAAATAGAGCGGATCTACGCCCGGCTCGACGTTGCCTTTGATCACACGCTCGGAGAAAGCTTCTTTCAGCCGTTGCTGGCCGGTGTGGTCGATGACCTCGTGGCCGGGGGCTTGGCTCGGGAGAGTCGTGGGGCGATCGGTGTGTTTCTCGAGGGACGGGAGACGCCGCTGCTCATCCGCAAGGCTGACGGGGCCTTTCTCTATGCGACCACCGATCTGGCGACGATTGCCTGGCGTGCGGAGCACTGGCAGCCAGACCGAATCCTCTATGTGGTTGATCATCGCCAGAGCCAGCACTTTCAGCAGGTCTTTGCTACGGCCCGGGCCTGGGGTGGTCGGGCCGCGGAGCGGTTGGCCTCCATGCAACTAGTGCATGTCGCCTTCGGGACCGTGTTGGGCGAAGGTGGCAAACCGTTTAAGACCCGGGCAGGCGACACGGTTGGGCTTGAGGCACTGCTTGATGAAGGTGTGACGCGGGCGTTGGCGATCGTCGGAGAAGGGGAGCATGCCCGGCAGGGCATGGACGAGTCTCAGCGGCAGGAGGTGGCTGAGGCAGTGGGTATCGGCGCAATCAAGTATGCCGATCTCTCGCAGAATCGCACGACCGATTACGTCTTCAGCTTTGACAAGATGCTGGAGCTCAAGGGTAACACGGCTGCCTACATGCAATATGCGGTGGCCCGGGTGGAGGGCATTGCCGGCCGTGGTGGGATCGATCGTGAGGCCCTGCGGCAGCAGGTGGCGTCCGATTCTGCAAGCATTGAACTGGTTGACC
Source organism: Pirellulales bacterium (assembly GCA_040260935.1). Classification (GTDB taxonomy): domain Bacteria; phylum Planctomycetota; class Planctomycetia; order Pirellulales; family UBA1268; genus UBA1268. The sequence continues at coordinate 11,640 of JBDQOY010000073.1, read as the reverse complement.
CCCGGGAACGCCGGTTGGCTCTGGCGGCCTTGCGGCTGGCAGCAGTGCTCGAGGATGTTGAGGCCGACTATCGCCCGAATCTTCTCACGGCCTGGCTGTTTGAGTTGGCTGGCTGCTTTTCGAGCTTCTACGATGCCCTGCCGGTGTTGAAGGCCGAGGGACGGCAACGCACGACGAGGCTGGCCCTCTGTGACCTGACCGGCCGGGCGTTGCGGCAGGGGCTGGAACTGCTCGGCATCCGCGTCCCGCTGCAGATGTAGGACGACGGATCGCGTTCAGCGATCGAGGTCACGGCTCGGGCAGAACGCGGCGAGGCTGCATTGGCCACAGGCTGGCGTGCGGGCGTGGCAGACACGGCGGCCGTGAAGAATCAGCGAGTGGTGCAGGAAGGTCCAGCGGTCTTGGGGAAAGAGTGCCTCAAGGTCTTTCTCTACCTTGTTGGGGTCGTCGTGACGGCTGAACTTCAGCCGGCGGGCGAGTCGGCCCACGTGCGTGTCGACTGCGATGGCGGGTCGGCCGAAGGCGTTGCTGGCAACAACGTTGGCTGTTTTGCGACCGACGCCCGGCAGGGCGAGCAGGGCGTCAAAGTCGTCGGGCACCTCGCCGTCGTGCAGGTCGACCAGTTGTTTGGCGGCAGCGACGATGTTCTTCGCCTTGTTTCGAAACAGGCCGATGGTTTTGATGAAGGGCTCGACCTTTGCTGGTGTGGCTGCTGCGAGGGCCTGGGCGTCAGGATAGGTTGTGAAGAGTGCGGGAGTTGCTGCGTTGACGCTCACATCAGTCGCCTGCGCGGAGAGGATCGTGGCGACCAACAGTTCAAACGGGGTGCCGAAGGCAAGTTCTGTCGCGGCGTTGGGGTACAATTGCGTGAGTGTGGCGAGCACCTGCTCGGCCCGGTGGTGTTTGTCAGCAAGTCGTTCTCGAGGCATCGGTGTTCTCGGGTGTCTTTGGTCTCGGTGTGGCAGCCACCTCTGGCGGGCCACACGTTTCATGCTGTGGCCGTGCAGGGCTGCCTGGCACGGCCGGTGTCGATCCTGGCGGTGCCTTCTTGGCAACAGAGTGTATCGGCCGTCGCTGGACGTCGCGTATCGCCTGCCCCCAGTGCTGGTGTGGCCGACCTCCGTCGTCGGGAGATATGATGCCGTCCAGCAGAGAGTCGTCATGCCGGAAATGACCTGGTCTGCTCCTGTCCGCGTCGGTGCAGCGATGGATTCACTTTCAGGAAAACTTCTCGTCGCCTCTCGGGCTCTGGTCGATCCGCACTTTGCGCAGGCGGTCGTGCTCCTGGTGCACCACGATGAGGAGGGGGCGTACGGCGTGGTGGTCAATCGCCGCAGTCAGGCCCAGCTTGCCGATATTTGGGAGCAGGTGGGTACTGGCCCGTGCCCTGTCTGCTTGCCGCTCTGGATCGGTGGGCCGGTGGACGGGCCGTTGGTGGCGGTCCACGCCACGGCCACCTTCGGGGAACGTGAAATTGGGCCTGGTCTCTACTTTACGGCTCGCAAGGATCTGGTTGCGGCACTGTTGCAGGAGGCGTGTGAGCCCCTGAAGATCGTGATTCGCTCGGCCGGGTGGAGTGGCGGGCAGCTGGAGCAAGAGCTTGGAGAAGGCTCGTGGGAGGTGATCGAGGCCACCCAGGAACGAGTGTTTGGTGACGAGACGGTGCTGTGGCAGCAACTGACCCGGCATCTGGCCGATCAACTGCTCATTGATTCCCTACGGATCAGGCACGTGCCGCGTCAGCCATGGCACAACTGAGGTTGCAGGCCACCGTGTCGCGTGGGAGGTACGGAGTTTGTGCCGAGACCGACCGGTCAACACTTCAACCGACAGGACAGAACATTGGTGAGACGGAGTCTGATTGCGATATTTTTGCTGCTGGGGCCCGCCGGGGGCAGCTGGGCCATTGATCCCTTGGGGCAGGTCGAACAGGACCAGGCCAGCGACACCCGAAGTTCCGACAACATCTTCAATCGGAATCTCGCACTCAATACGAGGCGCAACTATACCCGCGCATCGTCCTACAAGGCCGGCGGTTTTGCCTTTTATGCCCATGATGGCGACACGAAGACAGTGTGGGTTGTAGCGGCTGAAGAAGACCGGGCCGTGCTGGAGATCTCGTGGGGGCTGGCGCAGCTGATCGACCAGATCGCCATTCGGGAAAAAAACCCTGCGGGCATTCTGACGCTGACACTTGAGGTCTTCGACGGAACAGACTGGGAAACGCTCGTGCCGAATGACCCCACAGCACGCGGCGAGTACCAATTTCCGGTACGGCCGGCCAGTGGCCTGAGAATTACGATCGAGACCGACGGCAAAGCTGCTGGCATTACAGAAGTAGAGGTCTTCAACACCAGTACCCCTGTGCCGTTGGCACGGTATGGTTCCCCTGCACTGATCGCGGCCATGCGAGCCAGCAACGCTGTCATTCTTTTTGATGGCAGTCCTTACTGCTATAGCCGTGCCGGGCGAACGCTCATCAGTCCGCGAATTGCGGAGGCAGCGTTCGGTGATGACTGGTCGAACGATGTGCTTGCCTGCATCGGCATGCGGCTTGGAGGCCAGGTCGATGTGGCTACTGCCGAGCAGGGAGAGGTGCGGCTGAATGGTCAGGTGTTCACGCTGCCCAGCGGCCTCCCCGTCAGGGAGCAAGTCAGCACGCTTGCCGATGAAGCAGGCCTGCAAGTGCTCACCCGTGGGCCGCTGGTCATGGTCGGCCAAGGGCTTGCCGCGCTCAATCAGGACGCTTTGGCAGCCGAACTCGAAACACTGTTGGGGCAAAACCCCGCTCGTGTTCGGGAGGTTTCGTTCGAGCAGGCAGGCCTCTCCGAGCAGGTCGATGCCGTTGTGACCCCAACGCGGACTCCTACAGGCGTGACCTATCAGTGGGCCGGCTTTCGGAGCACGGCGTTTCCCGCAACCAACATCGACGCCTGGCTGAAGTATGCCGAAACCAAGGCGGTGCGAACCTGGGTGAGCGCGACGCGCTACATGAATATGTACGTTCGGCCGCAGGATCCGATTGAGAGTCCGGCTGACTTTGAACGCTGCAAGGCGTTGGTGCGGGCGAATCCGGAGACCAACAGCATCGTCGCCATGCGGCCATTTCTCAACAAGCATCACGAGAGCCTGACGGCCGAGTTTGCCACCTACAGAACGCTGGGAATCAGCGTGATCAATGAAACGGGGGCGAAAAACTGGCCGGACACGATTCACGATGATTTCATCAACTGGGCCAGTTGCTATGCCCTCACCTACTACCTGGCCAAAAACTTTCGCGTGGAGGCCCATCAATACGGCAATGAGCCCGACTGGTATTTCGACCAGTCGACGGATGAGCAGATTCGGCGGCGGCTCACGCTGATGGCGGATGCCGTCCACAGTGCGATTGACGATGTCAACCGTGACTATGGGTCGAATCTGCAAGCCGTCTTCTCGGCCCCCGTGTTGGCCGGTGATTTTCAGGGGCGGAGTGCCAGAATCATGATGCGGAGTCTCCAGACGACGTACGACGGACGTCAGGCGAAGAAGCCGCTGTTCCAGTTGTTCAATCGGCACCGTTATTCAGGGCGTCCGCACCAGAATGCGTTGGAGGTCAGGCAGGCAAAGCAGATGATGCTGGAAGAGGCGGGGTCGGTATTGCCGCAGGTTTTTACTGAGTTGAACTACGCGACCGGCCGCCACTGGGCCCGGCCCACGACGACCTTCACCAACGACACGCCGGAGGTCTTCACGGCGATCGCCAGCATCTGGGGGACCATGATGCAGGAACAGGGGGTGCATGGAATCTTCGTGTTCAAGTTGAACGACCCAGGCATCTGGTCGTGGCACGACACGGGGCGGTTCTCGAACACGGTGACCTACTCCATGCACCGTGAGCAGGACGCAGATGTGGCTCCGAAAGCACTTGAGCAAATCAGTTACGGGACGAAAAACTTTGAAGTCTGTCGACTGTTCGCCAAAGGGTTTCATCACACTCGGCCGCTGTTTCAGACCGACATCGAGTGTTCTGACTTGGAATACCGTGCCTGGACTGCATCCGACGAGGCCAGTCAGCGGTTTTACATTTGGTCAGTCCAGACCAATGAGGTTGAGGAGTACGAACTTGCGTTCGATCTCAGTGCGTTAGGACTTCCGGCCGGTGCCTTGATTACCGCTGAGACGGTCAGTGGCGGGCGGCATGGAGAGGTGACCCAGGTGCTGACGCTGCCGAAGAGTCGCCGGGTGCAGATTTCGCAGGCACCGCTGAGCGCCATGCTGCTGACCATCCATGTTCAACCGCTCACGCGGCAGACCCTTGCGCCAGTTGCAGATGCCACCGTGATCCAGGGGGACGCAGCAGCAACGAACTTCGGGGAAGAACCCTGGCTATGTGTGGGCCGACAGACGAGCGAGGCAGGGACGCCCGCCAGTCAGGTCAGTTTCCTGAAGTTTGAGCTTCCCGAAGGAGGCAACGCCATCAGGCGGGCGGTGCTGACGCTCAACGGCCAGAGCACCGCCACTCATGCGTACAACGGTGGCTTTCTCTTCAGGGTGTACGCGGTTCCGGAGACTGGCTGGGAGGAAATGCTGCTGACCGCGGAGACTGCCCCAAATCTCTGCCGGACCGTGTCAGCCGTGAAAACCGTCGATCTTGAGCATTTTCCGGTGGGCCATGCCACCTGCTTTCGTGAGCCGGCCACGGTTTCGGTTGATGTGACGCAGGCGGTCGAGGATGCGCGGGCGGATGGTCGGCGGGAGGTCAGCCTGATGCTGATCCGGGAGATCTACTGGCCGGGCGAGCACACAAATGAGGTCTCAGCCGTCTTCTCGTCACGTGAGTCTGGGCCAGAGCGAGCACCTGCGCTGCATTGCTGGCACTAATTTTCGGTGGAGCGACTTGTGCCGCCGACGAGAGCCGCCCTAGTTGAGGAGGGGACCGATCACTCCATCACCGCCGATGATGATTGGATCAGGAAGGGCTGAGTCTGCCTCAATCTCAGCAACGCTTTCATCAAGGATGAGGGAGCGAAATGCGGCTGCAAGCAGGCTATCCGTTGAGTTCGCGGCGTCGCCGGAAAGATCCCAGAACATCATGCCCCCAAGGCCCAGGGCATCCGCCCAGTCAGCCTTGAGTGCAATCGATGTCGTGGTTTCAAAGGAACTGAAGATGTCATGTTCCGTGTTGTAGGCGTAGCTCGCCTGAGCAGTGTCATCCCAGTAGAGTTCCCAGCCTCCTCCGGCGATGATCTGCGAGAGGAGGTCCTTGTAATCGTAATTCCCGGCCTCGAAGCTGCCGGGTGCTGCGCCACTGGCCCATTCGTCGTAGCCTCCATCACCACCATCAGCAACGCCGCTCCAGGCCCTCGTGTACATCGGAGCCCCAACGACAATTTGGTGTGGCTGGACTCCTGCAGCAAGGTAGGCGTCGACGGCAGTTTTGATATCGAGTCCACCAGGATCACCAGTGAAAGCAGATTGGTGGCCGGTCGTGCTTTCCCAGGTTCCGTGGAAGTCGTACGTCATGACGTTGAAGAAATCGACAGATGGGGCCAGCCCGGCCACATTGAAGGCGGCAATTCGGCCAAGGCTCCCCGGTGACGCAACGGAGATTTCATACGTCCGGCCAAGTTCCGTGCCCAAGTCATTGAGCCTTGCCCGCACGTCTGCCAGCAGCAGGGCGTAATTCAGCCCATCATCAGGGCTGGCTGAGTTGCCAGCTTCTCCACCCCCGCCGGGGTATTCCCAGTCAAAATCGATGCCGTCAAAGACTCGGTAGGTCTTAAGGAATTCAACAATCGATTGGGCAAACCGCTCGCGTCCTGCTGCGGTCGAGGTCACCGAACTAAAATGATCTGAAAGTGTCCAGCCGCCGACGGCGATGCTGACAGTCAGATCGGGGCTCAGTTTCTTGAGCTCCGCGAGTTGATTGAAGCTGCCCCAAATTGTTTGCTCGCTCCGGGGATCTTCCGCTGGGTACACCCAGAGTTCATCTTCCCCCGTGACACTCTCGGCGGCAGTGAATCGCTTCTCCGTCGCCGCATAGGTGTCATAGACCGTCATCTCACCGTCAGCCGTGAGGTTAGCGAACGCGTAGATGAGGTGGGTCAACTGATCCACCGGCACATCAGCCGGCTGGTAATCTCTGCCGTAGATGCCCCACTCTGGGAAATAGGCTGCGACCACTTTTTCATTTTGGCCGGCATCCGGCGGAGGAGAGTCTTCCGTGGTGGGTGAAGTGCTTGTGCTGTTGCCGATTGTGCCATCACCGTCGATGTCGAATTGAAAGAGGTGCTCCTTGGTCGCGAGAGACGAGTCGGCTGGTCCTTCCTCGCCGGTGTAGGCCCCTGCCTCATTCAGGATCCAGGCATAGACATTCGTGCCGCTCCCATCAAGGACGCGGAGCCGACCGACGTCGTCACGGGCTGCAGCCAAGATGGTGGCTCCGTCTCTTGTCAGCGGAACGGCACCCTGCCAGTAGCCGTCGGAGCGGGTGACGGGAATGACAACGCCATCTACTTCGCTGACGTACGCGAGGCCAGCGGCATCAACCAGCAGGTTGACGGCAGTCGTTGCGGCCACGACGGTGTACGGCCCGATGTCGGTCTCAGAGTCGCCGGGGGCTTCAGCATGGCTGCCGATTTCGTTTTGGGTCCCATAGTCACGGAAGGTATTACTGAAGATCCCTGCCGGTAGATCGAGCCCTGAGGCTGTTGCCGAAACCTGGCCGTAGCTGCCGGGATTGTCACGGGCAACGGACCACATGGAGAGCATGCCAAGCTCTTTGGCGCGGGCGAAGGTCTCCAGTTCGGCTGCATCATCGAGTGTAAAGACTTCGTAGGTAATGTCATTGACACCGATCATTGGGGTAACCCCCAACTGGTTCCAGCCGAACACATGGCCGAACTCGCGGTAGAGTGCTGTCAGTTGGTTATGCGTACCTTGAGCGGCAGCAGTGGCGTAGTACCCCAGCGTTTGGCCAGCGGGGCCAGAGGTGGGTGCAGCCCACTCCCCGTAATTCATCGCCATGACATTGACGCCGTCGAGCACAACACCGGCCGCCAGTGCCGATCGCACAACATTCGATCCGTTGTAGGTGAGCCCGGAAGGCAGCACGGGGAGTGTGTACCAGAGTTCGATGTCAGGTCGTGCCTGCTGGAGGAGTGCCAAGGCTTCACTTCGCAGCGTAATCGACGCCTGGTCGGCAATCGCGGTGCCTTCGATGTCGAAATCAACTCGATTCAGTGCGTATTTGTCGATGACCTTGAGATAAGCGTCAGCCAGGTCTTGCGGTGTCTTGCCGCGGACGGCATAGGCATGCGCAAGACTGTTGTCAGCAGCTCCGCCGAAGGAGACCATCACGCTGCCACCGACTGTCTGGAAATCAGCGATGGACCGATCAATCGCCAGAGCCCGGTCTGACTGAGCATCGAGGGCGAGTGAGTCCACCCCGCCCCACGCCGCCGTGCCGTCTGGAGTTGCCAGGACGAAGGCGAGTGTCAGAAGGGATGTGCCCCGTGTGGCGGCAATCTCAGTGAGGTTCGGCGCTTCCCAGAAGGCCATGTCGACGTATGGCGCAAAGTAGGCCTCACCCCAATGCTCGTCGCCGTCATTGCCGGAATTGACCCCTGCAATCGGGTCCAGTGTTCCATCGCCATCAATGTCATACTGAAACAGGTTCTCCTTCGTGCCGATGGACGTGTCGGTTGGGCCCTCTTCACCGACATACAAGCCGTTGTCATCGAGAATCCAGGCGTAGACGTTTGTGCCAGTTCCATCAAGCACGCGGAGGCGACCAAGGTCGTCGCGAGCAGCTGCCATGATCGTTGCACCGTCCCGGGCCAGCGGAACGGGCCCCTGCCAATACGCATCTGCCCGAGTGATTGCTACTGGAGGGCCAGCATTTTCGCGGACGTACGCCAGCCCGTCGGTATCGACAAGAACACTCACGTCGGTCGTCGCTGCAACGACGGTGTAAGGATTTCCCTGTGGGTCCGTTGGCCCGGCTGGTTCGAGACCGATTCCATCTCGCGGGGCGTCATGTCCGGTGCGTTCCTGCCAGCCATCGGTCGGCTCGCTGCCCGGGGCCAGCGGGGTGAGCAACTCCGCCCGGCTCACCATCGTGACCTGGTCGGCGGTGAAACCAAATGCCGTGTGCAGTCGATCTTCAACGATCTGGTCATGATGGAATTCGATATTTTTTCCGAATAAGTGATTCTGGGAAACGCCCACCAACAAGATGCTCTGGCCTGTTGCCTCAGCAGTGACCAGGAGCCCTTCGTCACGGTCCTGCACCGAAAGCCCTGCCCGTGCTCCGAAGTACAGGAAGTTCAGCTTCATTGTGCGGGGGTCAAAGGTTTCGATGCGTTCGTGAACGCCAAACTCATGGGAGCGAACATAGACAGTGTCGGGCTCATGTGGGCCGACATTGTGTTCCCATGAAAGCACGCCGCCGATGTCCTGACGGAGTTGCTCGTTGGCAACGACACCGAAATTCTCAGGTGACAGTGCCTGGGGACTGACCCCGGAGAGTTTCTGAATGGCTGGCGGTTGGTGCCACGCATTCACCATGGCAAGCTCACCGCTTGCTGTTTTGCCAAGGGTGATGTGATGGGCTGATTGATCGCCAAAAGAGATCTGGTCGCGCAGCGGATCAAAGCCTTCGATGTCAATGTGTGCTGGATTCGCTCCAAAAACACGTCCCTCGCCGTCTGCGGCCGCTGGTTGCGGTGTCACTCCGCGAGGTGGAAGCCAAGTGGTTGTAGCCAAGGGGAGTGCGGCAGGAGGTTGGGGGCCATCGCACATGCCGGTGATGAGCAGATTCTGAAGGGCAGGTGCGTCAGTGCCGGCTGTGCTCTTGAATCGAATAGTTCCCGTTCCACCCGGTGAGAGATCTGGATTCCAACGTGGCCCGCGGACGGTGTAGCGAGTTCCTGAACGCCTGGTGATGCTTCCATTCCAGAGCTCGGCAATGTCACCGTCAAAATCAAACGAGACTTCCCAGCCGCGAAGGGTGGTGTTTTGGTGGTTTTGTACCGTGATCTCTCCGGCGAAGCCGTCGCCCCACTCGGTAAGCACCTGAAAATGTGCCGTGTGAGAGGCTGCCGGTTGCAGAGCCGCCGGGTCACCCGAGTCTGGCTCGGAGAGTTTTGATTCAGTGGGGGAGGTCGCGAGGTTTGCTCCCGTATCACCAAGGGGTATTCCATTGAGCACATAGTCTGTCGGAGTCAGCGCGACTTCCGTTGGGGCATCAATGACCCCGAGAAAACTGAAGGCGAGAGTGCGGCCGGCCTCGAGGTCCGCATGCCAGCCATCGTTGGCGATGGTGTAGCGATCTCCATTTCGATCCAGGATCGTGGCGTTCCAGATGGAGGTGATGGTCGCCCCATAATCAAAGGCGAGGGTCCAGTCGTTGACTGCTTCGCTGTCAAGATTCTGCAGTTCGATTGTCGCCTGAAACTCATCTCCCCAGTCAGCGGTCACGTCGTAGGCTGCCGCAACGACGGCCATCATTGCACGGGGTTCGAGGGCGTCATACCTGCCACACAAACTGGGCGATTGTCGACTGGGGGGCGTTTTTTTTCGCTTCTGTCTCAACCCCGTGCGTTGCGTCGCGACATCCTTTCGGATTGCTCGGAAAAAAGAACCCAAGATCCAAGCGGCCATGATGACTTTTCTTTCACTGTGATGACATCAACACGAACGGTGCATTGCTCTTGGCGCGCTGTTCAGTGAGTGCCACCAGCCTTTCTCGATCTGCCTGCTGCGTCTCATTCAAACGCGGCGAACCCACGGACGGCAGCCCTGCGAATGTGTCCTGTCACGTTCTGATGAATACGTTCCGCAGTCCCGGCTGGTTCACGTCCGAGAGCACAAAAGGCCATTTTTCTGGGGGGCGTGCCTGGCGTGGAGAGGGCTCGGCCTCGCGAAAAAACGTCGCATCGGGTCGCACCTTGAGGCCAGCACGTACGTCGGCTGCGGGCCGACAGCCTAGTGGGCCGACGTGTTCACGGGCTTGTGGTCACCAGGTGCGGCAGGGGAGAGTGGCTGACATTTTCCGGCAGAGCCGGTGCCTGCAACGGTGGCTGAACGAGGGTGGTGAAGACTTAGGGAAGACTAGCCTGAGCGTCAGCCGGCAGCGGTGGGAGCGGCGCTTCGAGCACGCCTTGCACCCGCCCCCAGAGCAGCAGGCCCTCAATCGCCATCCAGGCTTCCACAGCAAGCATCACCACCGCCACCGCAACCAGTGCCAGGCTGCCGCCGGCCAGCCAGCGGTCGATGTTGATGCAGAGTGCCCAGGCTGGCATCACCAGCATCAGGAGCATCGGCAGCGTTGCGACCATAGTCGGAAGGCCGCGGCGGCGGAGATAGAAGCTGATCACCATGAGTGAGAGGCCCGCGAGCAGTTGATTGGTTGCGCCGAACAACGGCCAGAGAATCAACCCGCCGGTTCCAAGGTTTGCCATGCTCCATGCTTTGCCCGGTGCCGGGAGCAGGGCCAGCAGGAAGGCAGTGCCCACGGCGAAGAGGGTGGCGCCGTGCGGGGTGGTCAGCCACTTCAGGGGAAGGGCGAGGGGCGTGGTTGTGGGCTGCCCTGCCGAACGGCCCGGCAGTTTTGCCAGCAGCGTGCCAGCCAGTTCTTGCACGACATAGCGTTGCAGGCGGGTCGCCGTGTCGAGGGTCGTGCCAGCGAAGCTGGCCACGAGTACGCCGACCAAGGCCCGGGCCATGACCGCATCGATGCCGAGCGACTCAAGCAGATTGCCGGAGCCGACCACGAAGGCAGCAATCGCCTTGCCGCCGGTCACGCCTTTCCAGTCGGCGTAGAGGGTCTGCCAGAGGGCTGTTCCGGAGAGGCCGGGGTATTCTTGGGGCCAACCCAGTCCAATGCCCGCTCCTACTGCGACGATAACCAAGACTGCCAGAAAGGCCTCTAGCAGCATCGAGCCGTAGCCGACCACACGGGCGTCGGTCTCACAGCGGAGCTGCTTGCTGGATGTGCCGGAGCTGACCAGACAATGAAAGCCGCTGACTGCGCCGCAGGCGATGGTGACAAACAGGAAGGGAGTGATCGGCGGGGCATTGGTCGGGTGCAGGTCGAGGAAGGGTGCGACCATTTCCAGCGGTAGCGGTGAGCCGCCTGCTGAACCTGCGGCGGAACCGAAGCAGGCGGTTACCACCAGTCCCGTCACGATCAGCCCGAGGCTTGAAATCAGTTGCAGGCTGTTGATGTAGTCCCGCGGTTGCAGCAACACCCAGACCGGTAAGACGCTGGCGACGTAACAGTAGGCCAACAGAATGGCCACCCAGAGCCAGATGGGCCAACCCGACACGGTGCCATTGACGGTTTGGATCACCTGCCCGACCGGGCCGCCAGTCCAGGCGGTGCCGGGGCAGCCGGCACCGAGCCAGACGGTTGCATACATTGCCGTCAGGGCGGCAAGGCTGGGCACCAGGATGGCGTTGCCCTGTCGGTGGACCCGCAGGCCGATCGCCACCGCAACCGGAATCTGCAGGAAGACTGGAAGGATCGCCTCCGGAAACTGGACGAAGACGCTGGCGATCACCCAGCCGAAAATTGCCAGCACCACCCAGAGTGCGAACAGGAGCAGCACCAAAAACAGCAGCCGAACCCGCGGGTTGAGCAGCCGGCCGGCAATT
>JBDQOY010000072.1:0-11594 GCA_040260935.1 Pirellulales bacterium | reverse complement strand
CGATCCAGCCGGGCTGGGCAGGATGCGGGCCCGGTTGCTTGAGGACTTCGCACCGCTCGGCCGGCTCGCAGGGACGGCGGCCGGTCGACGGCTGGTGGTGAATGCCGCCGGCGACGAGGTGGCAGAACCGGTCGGAGACCTGCTTTCCCTCGCCCACCGAGCGGCGACAGGCCCGCGGATCTTGCTGGCCATCCACTACGACACGGTCTACCCGGCAGGCGCGGCACCACAATCTGTCAGCCTGAGCGACGATGGCCTGATTCTGCGAGGGCCCGGTGTCGCCGATGCCAAGGGTGGCCTGGCGGTGCTACTGGTCGCCCTGGAAGCCTTCATGCAGTGGGGCGATTGCGACCGGCTCAGTTGGGAGGTGCTGCTCAACGGCGACGAAGAACTCGGCTCCCCTGGCTCGGCCGCTGCCCTCACCGCGGCCGCTGGCCGCAATGACATCGGGCTGCTTTTTGAGCCCACCCTCGACGAGGCCGGCACGCTCGCCGGCACTCGCAAGGGATCAGCCAATCTAGCGGTCGTCATCCGTGGCCGGGCGGCCCACGCCGGCCGGCACTTTTCGGAGGGTCGGAATGCAGTCGCTGCCGCTGCCGACCTGGCGGTTGCCATCAATCAACTCAACGCCGAGCCGGGTGAGACCACCTTCAACGTCGCCGCCATCGACGGGGGATCAGCGGTCAACGTGGTGCCCGATCTGGCAATCGTGCGGCTGAACATTCGGGCTGACACCGCAGCGGCAGCCGACTGGGCACTGACGCAGATCCAGACTCTCGTTGCCACTCTCGACCACCGCGACGGCATCACCGCCAGGCTGCATGGCGGCTTCCACTGCCCACCCAAACCGGTGGACGACCTGACCCAACGACTGCTCGGCCACATCGTCGCCTGCGGTCGGTCGCTCGGCCTTGAGATTGCGAGCCGCCCCACCGGCGGTGTCTGTGATGGCAACAAACTCGCTGCCGCTGGCCTGCCCACCATTGACACGCTCGGCGTCCGCGGCGGCGGCATCCACAGTCCGGCTGAATCCCTACTGGTTGAGAGCCTGGTGGAGCGAACCAAGTTGACCGCCTGCCTGCTGGCAGGCCTCGCCGACGGGTCCCTGGTCTGGCCAACCGCTCACACGCGCTGCCCCGAGCCGGAAGGGAGCCCCTCATGATTGTGCAGCACCATGCCCCAAGAGCCGACGAACTTGCTGCCGAGACACTGCGAGCCGACCGCCGGGTGGCAGAGGCGCGGCAGTTGCTGCTGGCAGCGGTCAGTGACCAGCAGCGTGGACTAACCGGAGTGCGACCACCGCGCGCCGACCGGAAGGTGGCCTATCAGCAGTTGCTCGACCAGTTTGCAGCCGCCCGAGGTGGTGAACTGTTCTATCCGTATATCGGCAGTGGGCTGGGCCGTGGGCCGCTGGTGGAACTCGCCGACGGCAGCGTGAAATACGACATGATCGGGGGCATCGGCGTCCACATCATGGGGCATAGCCATCCGGCTTTGCTCACCGCTGGCCTCGACGCCGCGGTCTCCGACACCATCATGCAGGGCAACCTCCAGCAGAACGTCGAGTCGGCCGCGCTCCTGCATTCCCTGCTGGCAGCGGCCGCCGCCAGCGGGGCTGACCTTCCCCACTGCTTCCTCTCAACCAGTGGGGCGATGGCCAACGAGAACGCCCTGAAGATCGTGCTGCAGAAACACCACCCCGCCGATCGCGTCCTGGCCTTCGAGCGGTGCTTCATGGGCCGGACGCTGGCGATGGCCTCAATCACCGACAAGCCGGCCTACCGCGACGGACTGCCGCTGGCCATAGCGGCTGACTACGTCCCCTTCTATGACGCTGCTGATCCCGAGGGGAGCACCCAGCGAGCGGTCAGCGTGCTGAAACGGCATCTGGCCCGACACCCGGGCCGCCATGCGGTGATGTGCCTGGAGATGGTGCAGGGGGAAGGGGGCTGCAACCCCGGCAGCAAGGCTTTTTTCGCCGCCTTGGTCGCCGTGCTGCGGGAGGCGGGCGTTGCCATCTTCGTTGATGAAGTCCAGACATTCGGCCGTCTGGAACGGCTCTTTGCCTTTGAGCAGTTTGGCCTGGCCCCACACGTTGATGTGGTGACCATCGGAAAACTCAGCCAGGTCTGCAGTACCTTCTTCCGCGATAGCTTCGTTCCCCGCCCCGGCCTGCTCAGCCAGACCTTCACGGCAGCCACCTCGGCCATCATCGCGGCCCGCACCATCCTCGACCATCTGCAGCCAGGCGGTTATTACGGACCCGACGGCCGCATCGCTGCGATCCATCGCCGCTTTGTCAGTCACTTCAACGCCATCGCCGCCCGCCACCCGGGCATCATCCGGGGACCGCACGGCACCGGCGGGATGCTCGCCTTCCAGGCCTTTGACGGTAACGCCGCCCGCACCCGGCAGCTGCTGAGGGCACTCTTCGAGGCAGGCGTGATCGCCTTTGCTGCCGGGGCACAGCCGACGCGGGTGCGATTCCTGCCACCCCTGGCCGTCATTGACGATGCCACCATCGACGCGGTCTGTGAGATTCTTGAGCGGGTGCTCGTCGCCGCCGCGAAAGACACGCCAGGAGGCCGGCCATGAAGCTCATTCGCCCCGTCGCCGTGACCGATCTCGATGACCTGCTGGCACTGGCGAACCAGACCTCGTTTGGCCTAACGACGCTGCCACGGGATGCCAACTACCTCCGCCAGCGAATTGCCGAGTCAGAGGAGGGGTTCAGCCGGCTTACCGACGGCCGCCCCCGGGGCGAGGCGTACCTGCTTGTGCTCGAAGACACGGACACCGGCCGGGTGCTCGGAACGGCAGGCATTGTCTCGAAGGTGGGCGGCTTTGAACCCTTCTGGGCCTATCGCATTGAGACCTCGGTGCACGAGTCAAAAGACCTTGGCATCCGCAAAGAGATTCAGACGCTGCACCTCGTCAAAGACCATGACGGCCCCTGCGAGATCGGCAGCATGTTCCTGCACCCCGATGCCCGCGGTCGGGGCGTGGGCCGGACGCTGTCGCTCGCGCGTTTCCTGTTCATTGCCGAATACCCGCAGAGCGTTGACGAAACGGTCATCGCGGAAATGCGGGGGGTGATCGATGACCGGGGCCACAGCGACTTCTGGGATGCCGTCGGCAAGCATTTTTTCGAGATCGATTTCCCCAAGGCCGATTACCTGAGCATTCTCAACAAACGCTTCATCGCCGACCTGATGCCGCATCACCCGATCTACATCCCCCTCCTGCCACCGGCAGCACAGGCGGTGATCGGCCAGGTTCACGAAAAGACCACCCCGGCCCTGCAGATTCTCACGCGAGAAGGGTTTGCCTTCACTGGCATGGTCGACATTTTCGAAGCTGGGCCCATCGTCAGCTGCCCTCGGGATCAACTGCGACTGGTGCGAACCAGCCAGCAGCTGCCCGTCGTGGCCTGCTCGGAAAGCAGCGACACCCCGCCCGACCATCTCGTCGCCACGTCGGGCGAGCGCAGACCATTCCGCTGCTGCGGCACACCGCTGACACTCACACCGGCTGGCGTCAGCCTGCCCGAGGAAACCGCCGCAGCACTTGGCGTCGGTGTCGGTGATCTCGTCCGCATCGGCCGGCTTCGAGAGGACTCGCCATGACACGCCCCCATGACTCGCTCAGCGATGATTGCCCACACCTGATTGCTGGCGTGTGGACGCCCGGCAACGGCGAGCCGTTTCCCTCGACCAATCCCGCCACCGGCGAACCGGTCTGGCAGGGCGCTGCGGCCGGCACCGAGACCGTTGCCGCGGCGGTCGCTGCTGCCCGCACGGCCCAGTCGGCCTGGGCAGACCGCCCTGTCAGCGAGCGGATCGACATCCTGCAGGCATGTGCTGCGGCCCTCACTGATCGCCCTGAGGCCGTCCACGCTGCCATCGTTGCCGAAACCGGCAAGCCCCACTGGGAGGTTGCCACCGAGGTGAAAGGGATGGCTGCCAAGGTGGCCACCACGATTGAGGCCTGGAGGCAGCGACAGCAGGATGTGATTGAGGAAACCGATTCCGGGATCGCCGCCACCCGCTATCGACCGCATGGTGTGCTGGCCGTGCTGGGCCCCTTCAACTTTCCCGGCCATATTCCGCAGGGGCACATCGTGCCAGCCCTGCTGGCAGGCAATAGCGTTGTCTTCAAACCAAGCGAGTTCACACCGTTGGTGGGCCGCCGGCTTGCTGAGGTGTGGCAGCAGGCTGGCCTGCCAGCGGGAGTGCTCAATCTCGTTCAAGGTGGCCGCGAAACCGGTGCTGGCCTCACGAGTCACCCCGGCCTCGATGGCATCCTGTTTACCGGCAGTTACAAGACGGGGGTCGCCCTGCGGCAGGCACTGGTGGCAGAGACGGGCACCATGCTCGCCCTTGAGCTTGGTGGCAACAATCCGCTGGTGGTTCACAACGTGACTGCCATTGAGGCTGCGGTGCAACTGACCGTGCACTCGGCCTACCTGACCGCTGGCCAGCGGTGCAGTTGCGCCCGCCGGCTGATCGTCACCGATTTCCCCGGCCGAGAGGAGTTCCTGGCCCGACTGACGGCGAGCATCGACGCGATTCGCGTCGGCTTTCCCTGTGACGAACCTGAGCCCTTCATGGGGCCGGTGATTCACGAGGCGGCAGCGGCCAGCCTGCTGGCCGCACAGCATGACCTGCAACGTCGGGGCGGCACGATCATCCGTGAGCTGAAACAACTCCGGGGTCGGCCGACCTTGCTCTCCCCTGGCCTGATTGATGTCACCGACGTTGCCGATCGGCCTGACACGGAATGGTTCGGCCCCCTTTTGCAAGTGATCCGGGTCGCTGACTTGGATGCTGCCATCGCCGAAGCCAACCGGACTGCGTACGGTCTGACAGCTGCCCTGCTCTCCGACGAGCGGACCGCCTACGAAACCTTCCGGTGTCAGGTTCGGGCTGGGCTGATCAATTGGAACCGGCAGACCACCGGTGCCAGTTCCCGGCTGCCCTTTGGTGGCCTCGGCCATAGCGGCAACCACCGACCGAGTGGCTTTCATGCCATCGATTTCTGCAGTTACCCGGTGGCATCACTCGAGCGACATACGCTCACTCCCCCGTGAACCAAGGTGATGGCTGAAAAGGCCCGACTGGGAATCACTGCGGCACCTGCCACCAGCGGACACCTTCAGGCAGGAAACAACGCAGCGCGGTCACCTCACGATGGACGAGGACTCAGCCAAGACCGAAGGCCACGGCTCAGTTTCGCAAAACGCGAACGACGTTTTCGCCACCGATGAAGCCGCTTCATTTCACGCCCAAGCCCACAGACAACACCCGGTGTGAAGCGAATGGTTGCGTCACACCGGCGAGCCATCGATTCCGGCTTGGCATCAGGCTTGAGTATCAGGCCACAGCACCCACTCTCACCGCCAAGAAAAAAGTGACCGGCCGGGAGTAACCGCTGCGCCTCGCTCCAGCGATTGCGGAACAAATCAGCTGACTCCGCCACAACGAGGCAGGCACCCTGCGGCACCAAGGCCTCGAATACCTGTCCCATGACAGTCGCAAAGACTGCAGCATCGAGATCGCAACGCACAAGGGCGAAATCACAGGTGTTTCCCTCGGGAGACGTGGAAATGGCTCGTGAGACCGCAGTTGCTGGATCTCCGAACACGAATCGCACATAGCCCTTGTGCCGAAGAATCAACTGCAAGCAGACGGCAGTCTCACATGTCACGGTCGGCGGCTGAGCAGCCAACCCTTGGATGGTTGCCGCAGGAGAAAGCGTTGCGATGACACTCAGCGCAAGCGGCATGCGGACACCAAAATCGACGCATGTACGTGGGGGATGCTCTGCACACCAGCAGGCGACCGCCAGCAGCGTGTCCAGTTCATGAGCTCGGCGGGGCAGGTGGCCTAAATGATTGCCAAGCCGCTGGACCGTCTGTTGAATTGCTTGCGTTGCCGCTCGCTCGGTCTCCTCGCTCCAACCACCGGGCCAGACTGTTTGCTTTGGTGGAACTGACTTCGATGGGCCACCCACCTGTCGATTCGTTGTTAAATCAGTCTCCGGCAGCTGCACACGTTGCGGAATGAGCGGCAGGGCTGAGGTCGCCAGCCCCCAGTCATCGCTGTTTGCTTGGAAGGGTCGGTCATACAGCAGGGCGTTGCCCTTTTTGACAGACTCCCCGCGGGTGCCGCCGGGACCGTGCTCCATATGGTAGGCCCGGATGCCGAGGAAGGTGAGGTCAAGCCATGGGTATCGCGTGCCGATCCGAAATCCAAGATCATTGTCGGACCCGCCATACCCGCCAAGGGACTCGTCCAGCCCGCCACAAGCCAACCAGAGGGACCGACTTAAAAGAAAAGCAGCCGCGCCACCAAAAAAGCTCGGCGCAGTTTCTTCATCAATCGGAATCGCCCAGGCATTGAGCCAAAGATAGCGATCCCACTCCTCGATCGTTGGTTGGGTGGACACGAACTGCCAGGGGACATGGCCACGCGCGATGAACCACAACGCCTCCTCGGCCCTGACCGGACACTCGATTTTGCCTTCGAGCAGTTCGACAAGTTGGGCGAGGGCGTGAACCGGCACGATCGCGTCCGCAGGAAAGAAGGCGACGAAGCGGCCCTGCGATCTTCGCAACCCCGCATTGAAGGCCAGCGTGTTGTGAAAACCACCAGCCGAGCCCAGCACCTCGGAAATGGTCGCAGCCGGAACATGCAGCCACCGCACGACATTCCGCGTCCCTGCCGCGACCGGAAGCGTCTCCGCAAGGGGTGGCTCGCTGCCCCAGTCAACAAAAATGATTTCGACCGCATCAGCCAATCCCAGCAACTCGATATTTCGGGAGAAATGGTCGAGGGTTGTCTGCAGTCGATACCGAAAATCGGGCATGTAGCCGTCATCGCGACCAGTGATGACAACGCTTAAAAGACACTCTTTGTCGGGCATGGTGTTGGCGTTGCCTCAAGTGAGCTCAATAGAAAGCAGGCGTGCGAAGCAACTAAGGCCCGAGGATCAGTATTGGGCTCGCTAAAGCCGCCGCAGACTCGTGACCACGACCGACTCGACACCGAATGCAGCATCTCTTGCGAACAGAACGCCGGCGGTACGGCAGAGCATTCGTTGCAACCGGGATCGTAGCACTTCCTCTCCACGACTGTCATGGCTTATGGCCCATTGGCCGGCAAGCACCAAACCTGCTTCTCGCATTCATGGCGGGAGCGGGCGGCTTCTTTTCATTGCGTCATTCTTCGTGGGCCTCACCGGCCTGCCAACGGGAGCATTCAACCTCGTCGAGGGGGGCGGGAACGCGGCGTGGGCCTCACGATCAATCCCAGCCCCGATGGCACATTGTTCCAGGCGGTTCCAAGCAGAGGGGCGGCCTGCAGCAATCGCCGGCAGGAGCGCCTGGCAAAATGTTCGCCCTTGAACTTGGTGCCAACAACCCGCCGATGATCAGCATCGTCTCTGCGGTCGCAGCTGCAGTAGCGTTGACATTTTTTCGGCCAAGCAAACGACCGAGTGACTGATTCTGGCAAGTCCAAGCGTCGTGCTCCAACTGCCGAGTTTTCCCCGGCCCGATTTGTGTCCCCCTCGCCAGAAGGCTTTCCCGTCGCGATACTATGTGCATGGGGAACAACGACTTCACTGCTGTTGAACTCAACCTCGATGGCCTTGTCGGCCCAACGCACCACTATGGCGGGCTGGGGATGGGTAATCTCGCCTCACACCAGCATCGGCACGAGATCTCGAACCCCCGGGCAGCAGCACTCGAGGGCATCGCCAAGATGCGAGTGCTCGTCGACCTCGGCATTCCTCAGGCGGTACTCCCGCCACAGGAACGACCGCTGGTGGCCGCCCTCCGGCAGCTCGGCTTTTCAGGAACCGACACCAGCGTGCTGGCCACGGCAGCCCGCGACGCGCCCGACCTACTCTCGGCAGCCGCGAGCACCTCGTCGATGTGGGCAGCCAATGCGGCGACGGTCTCCCCCGCAGCCGACACCGCTGACGGCCGGCTGCACCTGACGCCCGCCAACCTTGTCAGCCAGTGGCATCGCTCGCTCGAAACGCCGCAGACGGCAGCCGTCCTGCGGCAGATCTTCGCCGCCCCCGACCACTTCGTGCACCATGCCCCGCTACCGGCGGCACTCGCCTTTGCCGACGAAGGGGCCGCCAACCACACCCGTCTAGCACCGGCGCACGCCGCCGCCGGCATTGAGCTGTTCGTCTACGGGCGGGACACCGCCCCGCGTGCTGGCTGCCAGTTGCCGGCGCGGCAATCTCTCGCCGCGTCGCAGGCGGTGGCACGACTCCACAGCCTCCGTTCCGACCGGGCTGTCTTTCTCCGCCAGAGTGACGCCGCCATCGAGGCCGGCGTTTTTCACAACGATGTCATTGCCGTCGGCAACGAAAACCTGCTGCTTGTGCACACGCGAGCCTATGCCGATCCCGCCGCTGCACTCGCTACCGTGAGGCAGTGCTACCAGGCAACATGCGGCAGTGACCTGACTGTGATAGAGGTTGCCGAGCAGGAGATTCCGCTGGATGTCGCTGTTGCAACCTATTTGTTCAACAGTCAGTTGGTCACGCAGCCAGCCGGTGGCATGGCCCTGATCTGCCCCGCAGAGTGCCGCGAGCAGCCCGAAGTCTGTGGGTGGCTTGACCATCTGCTGGCGGGCGACAATCCGGTGACCGCCATCCATGCGGTCAACGTGCGACAGAGCATGCACAATGGCGGTGGCCCGGCATGCCTGCGGCTGCGAATGGTGCTATCAGTGCCAGCACTCGCCGCCATGCATCAGGGCGTGCTGATGACCCCACCGAAACTCGATCAGTTGGAGGCCTGGGTGCAGCGGCACTACCGCGACCGGCTGGCGATCACCGATCTGGCCGATCCTGCCTTGCTCGAGGAATCACGGCAGGCGATCGACGAATTGACGGCCCTGCTCGACCTTGGCTGCTGCTATCCGTTTCAACAGTAGCCCCAGCGCCCACTACCAAGCCCCTCGGCCCTTGCGTTCCAGGCTGAGCGTTTGTTTGATCTGATAGACTGGAAATTCAGTCATTCTTCCCGTTTTTCCCATCTCGTCTGAAAGCGTCATCCCATGAATCGTCTTCTGCTGCTGTGCCTGATCATTTTTGCCTTTGCCGTTCGCCCCACCACCGGAACGGCAGATACCGACCTGCTGGCGGCAAAAAAGGTCTGCACAACCCCCGCCCACCGCATGGAGAGCGGCAAGAAAAACTGGTGGCAGGAGCGGCATGAGCAGAAAGCCGCTGCTGCAGCACAAGGTGGCTGGGAACTCGTTTTCATCGGAGACTCAATCACTCATGGCTGGGAAAATGCCGGCAAGCAGTCGTGGCAGCAGTACTACGGCAACCGCAAGGCGCTCAATCTCGGCTTTAGTGGCGACCGCACAGAACACGTGCTCTGGAGGCTCGACCATGGAGAACTTGATGGCTACTCCCCCAAGGTTGCCGTCATCATGATCGGCACCAACAACACCGGTCACCGCAAGGACCCACCCCAGGCGATCGCTGCCGGCGTCAAACAAATCATTGGGCAGCTCCAAGCCAAATCACCCGAAACGAAAATTCTGCTGCTGGCAATCTTTCCGCGTGCCGAAAACAAGACCGACGCTCAGCGGGTGAACAACGACAAGACCAACGCCTTGCTCGCCGCGCTCGCAGACGGCAACAGGGTTCAGTTTCTCAATATCAACGACCGTTTTCTTCTGCCGGACAGCACGCTCTCCAAAGAGATCATGCCTGATCTGCTGCACCCACAGCAGAAGGGCTACGCCATCTGGGGCGAGGCCATCGAGCCCACCCTCAAGGCGATGCTCACCGACTAGGCGCGCCCCTCTCCAACGAAACGGCAAGCCAGCCTGAGCGGCCTGAAAAGGGCGGCTGACCCG
Organism: Pirellulales bacterium; assembly: GCA_040260935.1. Classification (GTDB taxonomy): domain Bacteria; phylum Planctomycetota; class Planctomycetia; order Pirellulales; family UBA1268; genus UBA1268. Next base: position 1,701 of record JBDQOY010000072.1, on the reverse strand, counting down.
AGAACCGTGAGCCCGAAAATCACGTGCACGGGGGATCGCCGACTGTTCCGCCGGCACCACCCGCTCTTCGAGCAAAAAACGCCTTGACGAATATTGACAGTCGCCTATGATAGAAATGCTAATGAGATTGAATCTCAATACCACCTGCTGCGTTTGGCGCTCACAAAACCGAGGCTTTCACAGGTATCCACAATGGAACAACGCACGCTCCAGCCCCATTGGCACGCCCCCAGCGACGTCCTCTGCCAGCCTGATGACCGCCGCACGGGCACACTCCGAGCGGGCTTCACCCTGATCGAGTTGCTGGTCGTGATTGCCATTATTGGCGTCTTGATCGGCCTGCTCCTGCCGGCAGTTCAGCAGGCACGCGAGGCGGCGCGGCGACTCAGTTGCGGAAACAGTTTCAAGCAGATGGCCCTCGCCCTGCACAACTACGAAAACAGCCTCCGCCACTATCCAACTGCTTTTGAGACCAACTCTGCTGGTGCCGATCTCTCCGATTGGTCGGTACCCGCGAAACTCCTGCCATTCCTCGAGCAGGTCGACCTCGGTGACGGCGTTCGGGAGGCGATTGCCTCAGGTACGTCCTACACCACCAAAACGATCAACGGCAAGAAAATCTGCAACTACCGGATCGACACCCTGCTCTGTCCCAGCGAAATCAGAAATGAACCTCGGGGCACGGACTATTACCCGCTCAACGTTGCCGTCAACATGGGGACTGGCACCATCCTGGGAAGCGGCAACACGCCGACCGGCGACGGAGCGTTCGGGGTCAACTTTCGCGGTCAACCTCAGCATTTTTCTGATGGGCTTTCAAAGACCCTGGCCATGGCGGAGGTCCGAGCCTGGACCCCGTACGTCCGCGATGGTGGTGGCTTGACCACCGTGCCAGCGGGCAATGACCTGACCGCCCTGCAAGCCCTGCCAGGCACCTACAAGGCTGATAGTGGTCACACGGAATGGTGCGACGGCCGCGTGCACCAGTCGGGCTTCACCACCGGTTTTCCTCCGAACGCTGTCACCCCAATCAACGGTGGGGCCGATGGCGACTTCACCACCTCGCGTGAAGGAGGAAATAGAACCGCTCCCTGTATCGCCGTGGTGACCTCCCGCAGTTACCACAGTGGGGGAACCGTGAACGTGGCGATGATGGATGGGTCTGTCTCGACAATTTCCTCAGAAGTTCCCCTCGCCATCTGGCGTGGCATGGGCACCCGCAGCAACGGCGAGTAGTGTTCCCGCCCCAAGCCCGAGCCGCGGGCCGAGGGAAGGTGCGACGGGAGCACACACGCGAAGCGATTTCCCTCAGCTTGCGCTTCGGGCTTGTGTGGCGTTGCTCTATCGCTCAGTCGTTGCAGAACCATGTCCTCACCTAAGCCCGAGCCGCGAGCCGAGGGAAGGTGCGACGGGAGCACACACGCGAAGCGATTTCCCTCAGCTTGCGCTTCGGGCTTGTGTGGCGTTGCTCTATCGCTCAGTCGTCGCAGAACCATGTCCTCACCCACGCCCGAGGCGCGAGCCGAGGGAAGGTGCGACGGGAGCACACACGCGAAGCGATTTCCCTCAGCTTGCGCTTCGGGCTTTTGTGGCGTTGCTCTATCGCTCAGTCGTTGCAGAACCATGTCCTCACCTAAGCCCGAGCCGCGAGCCGAGGGAAGGTGCGACGGGAGCACACACGCGAAGCGATTTCCCTCAGCT
>JBDQOY010000071.1:0-5541 GCA_040260935.1 Pirellulales bacterium | reverse complement strand
GTCAGCAAGCGAGATCCGAACGCTTGCATCAACGGAGAATCCGCTGTGCTGCCAGATGAGCATGTCGGCCGCGGCCTCACGGCTCAGAAAACCCTTCCGGCGAAACCACCGCACCAGCCGCAGCCGTACCCGTTGGGTCACAGCTGTCAGCTCTGATGCGGTCAGGGGCCGGGCCGCGTGAAACGTCACGCCGCCACCTGCGGCGCGTTGCTTGAACACCCCGTCGGTCACGCAGGCATGCAGATGCACATGCTGATTGAGCGCAGAGCCGAACCGATGCTGAAACGAGACCGCACCAAGCCGAGGGTGGGCCTACCCCGCCAAATAACTGTCAGTCGGCACATCCGGGTGCTCTGCGTGGGAAAGTGCCATTGACCGCCCTATGCTTTGGCTGGATGGGGCGGGCCCCTTACCCATGCGACACCATCGTTAACCGCCGAGAAACAGCGACAAACCTGCGAATTTTATCATATAGGAAAGATAGAGTTCAAAGCCTTCGCCGTGACCTGACATGAAACTTGGGTTTCAAGAGGTGCGCGCTGTTGATATGTTTTTGGAAATCGTCGGCAAGGATGCCGCCGCGCGCACTTAACCTGTTCCGGCGAGACATGCCGGCACCAGCCAACCATCATCAGGGATGAGGTATATGATCAAGGTTGTCGAAGCCGATCAGCCTGCCGATCGGACGGCGGCTCTTGAGGCGGCCGAACTGGCTTGGGACACGATCGATGTCGCGAAAGTCCGCGACGTCTCTTGGTTCAGCGTGCCCGGAGTCGGACAGCACGTCGCCCAGGTTACAGACAACCAGCCACTCGATGCGTTCGTTGCTCCGTTTCTTCAGGGCCGCGACGATCTCGCGGGTGCCGCAATCGCCTGCGGTGACATGGTGGGTGAACGGACTATCTTCGACCAGTTCCCGTTCGGCCGGATTGACGGTTACGACATCTCGGGGGAGTCCCTGCGGCGGGCTGCCGACTCCTACGCCAGATCACCGATCGACTTCCGCCCTCATCACGGTGACTGTAATCGACTTGTGCTTCCCACCCGAAGGTATGGCCTTGTGCTGGGCTGGCACGGCATCCATCACATCGAGGCGATCGATCCGCTCTTTGACCAGATTGAGCAGGCCCTCACCGAAGACGGCGTCTTCATGATGTATGAGTGGATTGGCCCAAAGTACCTACAGATTCCGCGGCCCAACGCTCTCATCAGTCGCCTGCTCCTCAGCACGCTCTTCCGCCGTGAGGAGCGCGTGACGCATGAGGGCAAACGTAAAGGCCGCTGGCTGCAGCAGCCGCCCGAGATGTTCGAGCCCTCGGAGGCGGTGAATGCCGACCGTATTCACGGCGCTTTGGTGGAGCGGTTCGAAGTGCTTCGCAAGATCTTGTTTGGTGGGCTGCTCTACCCGATGTTTGAGGGCTTGGGAGCCAACGAACATCTGGCCACCGATTCTTCGACCGCCCGCCGCGTCGGACTTGTCGCCCGCTTGGAGCAGAATCTCACCCGGCGTGGCCTGATCCGCCCACTCTTCATGATCTCGGTAGCCCGCCGTCGCAAAGCCCACACGGTCCGCTGAGGCTCCTCCGCTCCTCGCAATGATTATTCCCAGCTCTGAAACACGGCCGGACCGGACCTGGGTTGCCCGCACGGTTGGCATCACGATCGTATTGCCGCTCTACCGGTCGCTCGAACACCTGCGGATGGTCGGCGACAGCCTGTGCCAAGTCGTTGACGAACTGCGGGGCGTCCGTGCCCACGTGGTGCTCATCGACGACTCTCCAGGGCATGAAGAACATTCCCGGGCCGTAGTCGAACTGGCTGCAAGGTTCGGCGGGCACGTGGGCGTCGAGGTAATCGTCAATGATTGCAATCTCGGCTTCGTGAAATCGGCCAACCGAGGCCTGGCTGTCGCCTGCCGCCAGCGCGCTCACGCGCTACTCCTCAACTCCGACACTGTTGTCTTTCCCGGCGCAATCACCGAACTTCTGGCCGGGCTGGAATTCGACACGATGGCAGGGTTTGTCTGCCCGCGGACGAACAACGCCACTATCTGCAGCCTGCCGCCGCTCAACGTGCGGGTTTCTTGGCAGGGTGACGGTTCACCGTCCGAACACGCCCGACGACACGCCGACATCGCCCGGCACCTGCCCCGGTTTGACTACGTCCCAACAGCCGTTGGTTTCTGCATGCTCGTCCGCTGGAACGTGCTTGCCAATTTCGGGCTGCTTGATGAGGCGTACAGCCGCGGCTATGACGAGGAAAACGACTTGGTTATGCGGGCCAACCGGGCGGGTTACCGCGCCCTGCTGGCCAACAAGGCCTTCGTCTATCACGAGGGCACCGCCTCGTTCACCGACTCCGCGAAGGCGGAGCTTCAGGCACACAACAGCCGAGTCCTTCAAACGCGGTATCCCGAGTACATGCCCAGTGTGTATCAGCACCTCACCTCACCCCAGGCACGTGGTGAAACTATCCTTTCCGAACGTTCGCTGCGGTCTGCGCAGGGAACCACCATCGAGTTGGCTCTTGATGCCCGAATGCTCTCGAAGGAAGTGCACGGTACCTCGAAGGTCATCTGCCGGACAGCTGAGGGGCTCGCCCGGCTCGCCCAGGGATCGAATGTGCGGGTCACGGTAATCTGCAGCGCGGATGCCGGCCGGCACCACGGGCTCGATCGCGTACAGGGCCTGACGATTGTCCCAGCGGCAGAGGCCTACGGTTTTGACATCCTTCTGAAATCGGGGCAGCCCTTCTCGACCCATGAATTCTGGGACGCTTCTCAACGCGCTGTTCGGATCGTCTACACGATGCTCGACACAATCGCCTGGGATTGCCTCTACCTACGCACGCCCGAACTCGATGCCCTGTGGCGAACGGTCGCTGACCTCGCCGACGGCATCCTCTTCATCAGCCCGTTTAGCGAATCACAGTTCCACAAGCGGTTTCCAGTCGCACCGTGGGTGCGTACGCTGGTCACAGAACTCTCGCTTGATGCGGCCGACTACGTCCCAACCAGGGTCGCTGCTTTGCAGACCGCCGCGGCCCAGAGCAGCCGTAGCGAAATCCTCGTCTTCGGCAACCACTTCCACCACAAGTTGGTCGGGCCCACCACGCGTCATCTGGCCGAAAACTTTCCCAACCGACGGATCGTGATGTTCGGGATTAGCCAGGATACCGTCGCCGAGAATGTGGTGGCCGTCGCATCGGGCACGCTGAGCGATCAGGAACTCGACGCCGTTTACTCCACTGCATCCTGTGTTGTCTATCCTTCGACCTACGAAGGCTTCGGGCTACCGATCGTTGAGTCGCTGGCCCGCGGTCTCACGGTCTATGTCCGCGATTCGTTGCTCAACCGCTGGATAGAGGAGCACTGGAATGGCCCTGGCAAGCTGGTCTACTACGACACCGCGGAGGATCTCGTGCAGCGGCTTCGCAAGGCTGAACTCGCCGACGGCCATGCAGGCTCAGTCGCCTCGGGGCCACCGAGTGATGGGTTTCCGCCCAACGGCCGGTCGTGGGATGACATCGCCAGCCGGACCTGGGATTTCCTCCGCGAATTCACTGAAGATGATTCCCTCGGCCAGTTCTGGCGGCGACTCGACCACCAGCACCGGCTTAACTCATTCCTGGCGGTAAACGCAACCAGCTGCGGCCAACACCGGCCCACTTCCAGCAAGTTCATTCGCGACTTGCCAAAAAAAACCGTGATGGAAATTCGGCGTTTCATTCGCCGTCGCTGGAAGCACCGCGTAACGCGGTAACGAGACTGTATCCGTAAGGAATATCACGGCACATGGATGAATACCAACTTTTCCGGCAACGGGTCTTCGGCCCCTTCGTGCCCCAGGGCGGCCGTGGTATTGAGATCGGGGCTGGCTTCCGGCCCACATTTCCCAAGGCTGGAGGCCATGCGGTAACGGTCGTGGACCACTGCGACACGGCGACCTTGCGAGCCAAGTACGAACGGGATCAAAACGTTCCTCAGCAACTCGTGTCCCAGATCGAAGAGGTGGACGTTGTCTGGAGTGGCGGCTCCTACAGCGCTACTCGCGGAATGCCCCGGGATGTTGATTTCGTTGTCGCATGCCACGTTATCGAGCACGCCACAGACCTGGTGGGATTCCTCGCCGACTCCGCCGACCTACTTGCACCGGGGGGGCACCTGCTCTTGGCAATCCCCGACCGGCGATGTGTGCTCGACTGCTGCCGGCCGGCAAGCACGCTGGGCGACGTTCTCCTCGCCCATGTCGCACCACACGCCTATGAAGTCAAGTCGCAGATCGACGAGTTGTGGCTCGGCGCCCTTCTCGACCAAGCGGGTGCCTGGTCGATGGAACATCTCGCAGTGGCTACCGACGCCGGCCGCAGGCCCACGCCCCAATATCCAACAACCGTCGCAGCCGCCGCCTGGCAGTTGACGGCCGCCGCCGGCCTTCTGCCGAGTGATGCTGGCTACCGTGACGCCCACCGCTGGGTTCTCGACCCCGACGTCTTCGAAGAGATTGTCTTATTCTTAGAGGTGTATGGTGGACTGCCGCTTGCACTGGAGGCGTTGCCGCCCGTCCATGGCTGTGAGTTCTACGCCGTGCTGCGGAGGCAGAACGCGATCCGTCCGGAAGCCGCAGAACTGCTTGGCCAGATTCGTACCCGCTTGATGCAATCGCGGGCATAGTTCCCGCGAAAAGACTGCTAGAACTGACCACCCTCTTCATCGAGACCAGAGCTGGAGCGCCAGTCTAGTTGTGGTCGGAATGAAGGGAGGCTGGGTAAGCCACGAGTCAGGCGAGGGACGGTGCAGCAAACTATTCCGGAACTGACCTGCCCCCAAGATCAGTACCAGTTCTGGAGTTAGTCTCCGCTGATCTTGACGCCGCCCCCAACTTGATACCAGCCGGGTTGTTAGCCATGCAGGGCAGGGGAGCTGCGGCCCTGAGGCGAGGGTTACCGGCTCTCGAGTCGTTCATCGGTCGGGCGAAGCTCGCGGAAGTGCCATTGGCTGAACTATCCTTCAAACGGCGTCAGCTAAATGAAACCACTGGCCCCGGGCCGCGTCGACTTTCGTGAACGTCCGGGGCCAACCCAGCTCCCGCGCTTGTGCCGGGGCAGGGTGTAGCGAACCCGCTCAGGTCTGTAGCCCGTGGCCGATACGACCGAAAGCCGATTGAGCGCAAACGCTGGCCTGGCGCAGTAACGCAGCATTCTCCGCATGAGCCAACTCCTTCTTGCGCTTTTCTGACGTTTACGTGGTAAGCGAGGACGCGACTTGCCCGAAAAAGCAGCGGAAATCGCCTCCTCGGTTGTTCCCGACGGGTGAGACCCTTGCGAAAGTCCCGTTGGCCGTCCTGTCCTTCCTTCATGCTCGCCAGTCTTCGCGTCCCGCTGCTTGCTAAGATTCCCGATGGCAAGCGCCGTGACCGCCTGCCGCAGTGGGTGGTTCGGCGCAAACACCCCGTGATACCGATGCCGGTGCCGCCGGGGCGGTGGGATCAGCGCTGCCAGACGGTCAAGAAACTCAAACGGCGTCAGTTCAATGACACCACC
>JBDQOY010000070.1:0-14654 GCA_040260935.1 Pirellulales bacterium | reverse complement strand
CTGCGGGGAGCCGTCTGCACCGCCGGTCATGGGCACCGAGAGGGTCTCGGTCGTCCAGGAGCCGCCGTGACAGACCACGGTCTGCCGAGTCTCCACCGGCACTCGCTTGCTGATGGTCCGCATGGTGGTCACGTCCTCGGTGACTGGCACCCGAACGGTGTAGGTCTCGTCAATCGCTTCCTCGAACGGCACCCGGATTGTCTCGGTGTAGGTCCGCTCTTCGCGAACCGGCACCAGCACCGTGGTGGTTTTTTCAAGGTCCTGGAAGACGGGCACCTTCACCCGGGTTGTGATGGTGCGGATGCGAGGTGCCACCGCGGCGGTGGTGTAGGTCACGGTCTGCTGGTGCTGCTGCGGTACCATGACGGTGTACGTGTGGGTTCGCTGCTCGTGGCGGGGCACCCGTTTTTTGATGGTGGTGGTTCGAGACCGCTTCTCGAGGGTCCAGGCCGTGCAGACCAGGTCGTGAATTCTGTTGACTGGCGTGTGGGGCGATGTCTCTGCTACGGGGCGAGCGACATCCGCGGGCTGGTCAGGTCTGGCAGGGTGGGTCTTTGGGCCCTCAGCCGCCCGGAGCGATGCAGTCGCCGCGCAAACGCTCATCGCGGCAGCCCACAAAAGCGATTGATCCCACCGTCGCATGGTTCTCCAACCTTCCGCAGGTGAGGGCGGCCAGCCGTGCCACAGCAGCGGCCCTCACAATCACATCGAAGACTCAGCACCGCAGACCGCCGTGTGGCCTGACCGTGCCGGCCAGCGTCTTGCCTGCCGGGGCTGGCCCGTCTGCACCCGCGTCTGCTGAGAGAGGCATCGAGTTTTCCCGACCGGAAAACTCAGCCTGTTTTGAAAACGTCGGGTCGTTCCGGATCTGTCGGTGGCGGGGGATCGCGGTCACAGGGGCGGCCCGCCATCGGCCCGCCTTCACAGCAGGTTTCGAGGATGGCCCCACACTGGCGGCAATGAAGTTTGGCGCGAATCTCGTGGGTCTCGCCGGTACAGATGGGACACCGCGGGGATGACGTCATGGGGCTGCCTGCTGATGGTGCGTGGGAACAGACCTGCCCTGGAGGCTGGGCCTTCGCCTCCGCGGACGGTTAGTTAGAGGTTCATGCCGAGAAAGCCCCCGGCGGCATCGCTGGCGGCCTGTTCGCGTTCCAGCCGCTCGATTGCCTTGGAGAGATCGCCGGCGGCGATGTAGCGGTTGAATTCCAGAAGCACGGCATGCATGACGGTCTGCTTGAGCCAGGTCACGGCCGGTTGGGTGAGCCAGTCACAGGTTTCGGTGTCGAGGCAGACGCTCAGGTCGGAGCCAATGGCCCGGCTGTCGGCGTCATCGGTGATCACCGTGCCCGCAAAGGCAAACCGTACCCAGCCAACATCGGGATCATTGGTGAACCGAAACGTGCAGGCGGCATCGCTGAGGTAGTATGTGTTGCGGGTTCCATGCTTGGCGATGGCCGTCTGGAGCCGTTCAATTTTCTGCCGAAAGACCGGTGAAGCGTCCAGCGGCACGTCGAGCCGCGGAAAACTCCGCAGCGGTGTGCATTCAAACGTGATCGTGACAGGTGGTTCCACGTGATGTCCTTCTTCCCAGAGCGAGCCGGTCGGGAGTATGACCGCGGGCTTTGGCTGATTGATCCCTCAGCATCCTACCGCGCCGGCTGGAGGCGATCAGCCCGGCTGTCCTGGAGTGTGTTGCTGCTGCTCCTTCCCTCGGTGGTCGCAGGCTGGGCCGCAGCCGGGCTGGCTGGCGAGCCGGCTGTGGCACGCTATCAGGGCAGTCGCCGCAGTATGGGCGTGACATGGAGTGTCAGCCTGTTTGCAGCCGATGCCGCAGAGGCGACGGCGTGTGTGACTGCAGCCTTGGATGAGGTCTCGCGGCTGGAGAGCCTGCTGTCGGACTACCAGCCAGAGAGTGAACTCTGCCGGCTTTCCCGGGCAGCGCCCACCGCCCAACCGATTCCGGTGGGGCCTGATCTCTGGCAGGTGCTCGTGCAGGCGGTTGCATTCCGCGACCGCAGCGCTGGGGCCTTTGATCCGACCATTGGGCCGCTGACCACGCTCTGGCGGCAGGCCCGCCGGTCTGGTCGGCTGCCGACAGAGGCTCGACTGGCTGCCGCTCGGCAGGCAGTTGGGCCCGAGACGCTCAAACTGGCTGCATCACAGCGAGCCGTCAGCCTGCTGCGGCCGGGCATGCGGCTCGATCTGGGCGGGATCGGCATGGGCTATGCGATCGATCGGGCGCTGGCGGTCTTGCGGGGCCGCGGGATCACCGTGGCGATGGTCGATGCCTCTGGCGACATCGGGGTGATCGGCCGCCCGCCGGGGACGCCGGGCTGGCGGATTGAACTGGACCCCCTCGGCCGCCGAGGCGGTCAGGAGAGCGGCGACGCACCGACCGAACTCATCTTGGTCGATGCGGCGATCACAACGTCGGGGGATGCCTTTCAGGCGGTGGCGATCGATGGGGTTCGCTACAGCCACATCGTCGATCCGCGGACCGGCCTCGGCGTCGTCGGTCCAACCGGGGTGACGGTGATTGCCCCGACGGCCGCCCAGGCCGACGCCTTGGCGACGACCCTCAGCGTGCTGGGTCCGAAGGAGGGCCTGCCAATGGTGGAGGCCACCCCTGGAGCCGCCGCCCGCTTTGTTCGGCTGGAAGATGGAAAGCCTGCGGTGATAGCGTCGGCACGCTGGCCCGCCCAGAGCGCCCAATCTTCACAGGGGCAGACGCACTGACTGTCGCACGAAACGGTTAGTGAAAGTTTGCCGGTGAGGGCGTCGATACCAGTTGTGCTGTCGCTGCGCCCTGGGGCGTGCAACATGCGGATGTGGTCCGGGGGGTACTGCATCTTGAAGGCCCATCCGAGGGGCTGAGACGTCATGGCCGATTCTGGCTGCGACACCCTCGGAAGGCTCTTCCCTCCAGGGCGCAGCGGCGGCTTGATTGACATCGTGTGAGACAGCGTACGGCACTACCCGGCCGGTGTCTCAAAGACGCACCTCAGTGACCGCCAACGAAACCGACCCTCCCGTGAACCGCCTGCTGCGACCATTCTGGAAAGCCGTCGCCCTCGCCACGCTCGTGGCCGGTGGGTGTGCTCCCCGGCAGCCGTTCTACTTTTTTGAGGATGGCGACCTGTCGCACTATGTCGGGGCGGTGCAAAAGATCGAATATCCCGACACCTGTCAGGAGCCGCTCAACGAAGCAGCCGGCACCCTTGAACCCTTGACCTTGTCGAATTCAAAGTTCGATGAGATCTGGGAATTGCCCCTGGAAGATGCAATTCGCACGGCGCTGGAAAACGGCAAAGTGCTGCGAAACCTCGGCGGGCGGTTCAGCAGCTTTGGGGGTCCGCGACCACAAACCGGTGAGCCGCCGGTCTCGCTGCTGACGGCGCCAGATGCCACGCCGACGGTCTATGACCCGGCCCTGGTCGAGACCGATCCGTTTCGCGGTGTGGAAAGTGCCCTAGCCCAGTTTGATGTGCAGTTATCGAGTTCACTGACGTGGGAACGACAGAACCGGCCGCAGAACGTTGGTGGCCCTGGCTCGATCATCTTCCAGCAGCACTTCTTGGGCGACACCGGCAACTGGACGACGGGCCTCCAGAAGCGGACGGCTACTGGTGCGACCTTTGGTGTTTCCAATGAGACACTTTTTGACAACAACAACTCGCCGATTCGGCAGGCCGGCGTGCCCTCAACCTGGACGACGAACTACGACTTCTCCTTCCAGCAACCGCTGTTGCAGGGTGCTGGCCTGACCTACAACCGGATCGCTGGCCCGGATGCCTTCGAGAACCTCTATGGACGACCGAACTTCCGTGGTGTCCTGCTGGCGCGTGTGAATGCCGATATTTCCCTCGCCGACTTTGAGATCGGTGTTCGCAACCTCGTGAGCGACACCGAACAGGCGTATTGGGAACTCTACTTCGCCTACCGCAACCTTGAGGCCCGCAAGATTGGTCGAGACAGTGCGCTCGAATCCTGGAGACGGGTCCATGCTCTCTATGTGGAACAGTCACGAGGTGGTGAGGCTGACAAAGAAGCCCAGGCTCGCGAGCAGTATTTCTTCTTCCGCAGTGAAGTCGAAACAGCGCTCAATCTGGTCTACAGCGCGGAAAACCGTCTTCGGTACATGATGGGCATTTCATCGTCAGACGGTCGGCTGATTCGTCCGGCGGATGAACCGACGACCGCCCGAGTGGCCTTTGACTGGCAACAGTCACTCGTCGAGGCGCTCTCACGGTCAGCCGAACTGCGCCGCCAGAAGTGGCGGATCAAGCAGCGGGAACTCGAGCTGACCGCTGCAAAGAATCTGGTCCTACCCCGGCTCGACCTTGTCGGCCGCTGGCGGTTCCTTGGCATGGGCCATGATCTGCTGGGAGCCAACAACTCATACGGTGCGGATGGTCTGGACCCGCTGGAAGGGACGAATGCCTACAGCACGCTCCTGCAAGGCGAGTTCCAGGAATGGCAGGCAGGGGCGCAGTTCCTCATGCCCCTCGGCTTCCGGCGGGAACTGGCCACCGTGCGGCATCACCAGTTGCAACTGGCCAAGGCCCGGGCACAAATGCAGGATGAAGAACTGGAAGTCTCGCACGCTCTTGTCGAAGCGATTCGCAACATCGACACCAACTTTGCCCTTGCCCAGACCAACTTCAATCGGCGGGTGGCGGCGGAACGACAGGTAGAGGCGGTGCAGGCGGCCTACGATGCCGGCACGACGACTTTCGATCAGCTGCTCGATGCCCAGCGGCGGCGGGCCGAAGCGGAGAGCTCCTACTTCCGGTCGCTGGTCGACTACAACCGTTCGATTGCCCAGTTCCATTTCCGCAAGGGATCGTTGTTGGAATACAACGGCGTCTTCCTCTCGGAAGGACCGTGGCCGGGCAAGGCCTACTTTGACGCCCACCGCCGGGCTCGTCAGCGGGATGCCAGCATCTATCTCGACTACGGCCACTCCCGGCCGGGGGTCTTCAGCCGGGGCCCGATCACCCAGCAATTCAATGCTGTGGGGGCTGCTGCCAATGCCGTCCAGATGCCGGCCCGCGATCCCGCCACCCGCGAACTGCCGGCGATGCTCCCGACCGAAGCAGCGGAAGGTTTGGAGGAACTGCCGCCGCCGCCAACTGGTGCCCCGACTTTCCCGGCGGCAGCTGCAGGGTTTCCCGGCACACCGATGGCAGGTCCGACAGGAACAGCTGCCGCAATCGACACGGATCTCTCGACGAATGCGACTGACCGTACGGTCGAGCGGGATGCCGACCTGGTGACTGTCGGCTGGCAGGAACCCGCGACTCCTGAGGGTAGCCCCATCGCCACCCCCGCCACGGCAGCAGCGCAGGTGCGGTAAGTCTTGGGCGGGCGTTTTAGTCTGCTCCCGCGGGAAGTGGGAGCCGGAAGGCCTCGATCGCTTTGGCGACGCCGTCAGCATCTCGGGCACGCAGGTCGGCCAGCGCCCGGGCGGCCTCTGGCAGCGGGCAGGCGAGCAGGTATCCCGCCACCGCTGGTCGGATCAGGGGGTCCGCGGGACCGAGTTCATCCCAGAGTCGCACGACATCACGGCAGGCCTCCCAGGCCTGGTAGCGGGCCAGATCGATCACCGCCTCACGGGCCAGGTGCGGCAGGGTGAGCAGCCGCCTGGTGGCACGCACCACCTGGTCACGGGGCAGCGTGTCAGCCGGTTTTTCCCAGGCAAACCGTAATGCCTTCAGCAACTGGCGCTGGGCGACGGGACTGCCCGAGGCAGCGAACAGCCCGAGCGACTCAAAGGTGGCTAGGGCAGCCTTACCATCGGCGATCAGCAGGCCGGCAAAGAGGCCGTCGGTCCCTGCCCGGAAATCACTCGCATGCCGCGTGCTGACAGCGGCCTGCAAGGCCCGTCGACAGACTGCGGCATCGCGGCCCTGCCGCTGGCGGGCGACGAGACCGGCGGCGAGTCCATAGAAACCGCAGCGTTGTGGATCGATGGCAGTGTCGGTCAGCCAGCCAGCCAAGCGACTGGCGTCAAACGCCTCGGCCGCACCGCGGACGGCGTCAAACGGGGCGACGGCACACTCGGCGTAGGCGTCGGCTGCGATGGCGGCGCTCGGGTGTTCGAGCCAGCGGACAAACCAGCGGAGCCGGTCAGCGTCTGCTGCTGCCTCACTGGTGGGTGAAGGGGCCGAGAGGCAGTAGTCGATCAGGAGTTCATCCGCGGGGAGCGCCTGCCAGTTGCCAGCCTGTTCGTGAAAGAGCACCGCCGTGCCCGTGAAGGTGGCGGTGACGGTGGCCACGATCGCTGCGGTGTCCTCTGCCGCTGGCTGCAGGCGGAGGCCAGTCGGTCCGCTGACGGCGGTGGCCAGCAGGTGGAAGGCCTGGTGGCGACGGCCGGCGGGGCCCTGTTCGGTTGGAATCTGTGCGGCGGGGGCTGGTTCGGCGGGCTTGAGTGTCTCGCCCACGGCTACGGTTCTCGCCCGCGCCCGGCGGTGGGCGAGGGGTTCGGTGACCGGGCCGCAGAACGGACAGGCGGCCGCTGGTCCGGTGAGGCTGGTCCAGACCAGTGGCAGCAGGACCAGCCAGCGAGCACGTGTCCGAGCAGGTCGATGAACCGGGTGCCTCATGAAACCATGGGGGAGGAAGTTAGCGGACCTGTTCGCCGGTTAGGGCATAGATGGCCAGATGGTTGCCATCGGGGCCTTTGAGTTCGTGCAGGCGGAAGGTGCCGGTCACCGCCACCGGTCGGACGGAAAAGTCAGCCGCTCGGCCTGGCTGCATCGTGACCACGATGCAGTCAGAGAGGGCAGCGCCAGGTCCGAAGCAGCATTCCATGTTGTCTCGCACCAAGACAAACTGCGTCAGCCCGCTCTGCTGAAAACTCGGCAGGATGTAGCCTCGAATCCGCACCCGTTGGCTCTCGAGGGCCAGCACCCGCTCAGGCAGCAGATCACGGGTGAAGGCCGAACCCTTTTCCATCTCGAAGGCGATGTCATCAAACGAGATCTCCCGGATGGCCCCTGCAGTTGCTGCTGATCCCCTGGCTGGTTGGGCAGCCGCTGCCGGGCGGGTGGCCTGTTGCGTCGGCGAGCCGGCGGGCAGGGTGACCGCCTGGGACTGATCACCACAGCCGACCAGCAGGACGGTGATGCTGACCAGCAGCGCGGGCAGCAGTGAGTCACCGCGGAAAAGCTTCTTCCAGGTGATAGAGCACGCCTCCCTCAATGCCGTCCAGTCCGGCCGTCGGCCGCAGAACAAAGCGGCCGGCGATTTTTTTCTGGCGGGACGTGTAGGCAAGGCCCGTCTCGTCGCTGAGGTGCACCAGCACCCGGTCGGTGATTTTCGGATTGCCTCCAAAACAGCAGTCTCCCTGATCGCGAACCAGCAGAAACTGGCGAATGCCATGCTGCTGCTTGCCTGGATACATGTAACCCTTGAGTAGAACAAAGTGGCCATCAATCGCTCGGGCAGAGTCAGGAACCGATCCCGTCGGCGCCCCCTCAGCTGGCTGCAGCAGGCCGTAGTGAATCCGCTCATAGCCTTCGGGAAGTTCTGCCGTATAGACCCATGACAGGTAGGCGAACCCACTGACCAGACAGACCGCCGAGCCGACAATGGCCAGCCGTGTCAGGAGCAGCCCGGTGAGGACATCGGGCCGCCGGACGATATCCCGCCAGGCGACTATGCCGAGGGCGACACCGACCGCTGGCACCGCCAGCAGCCACCAGTCGACGAAGGCCAACGGTGAGAGCAGAGCCAGCACGCCAGCTGCAATCGCCGACCCGGACAAGGCCCGGTAGTCGATGTCATCAGCGTCTGGGGCGGCCCCCGCAGGCTGCCGGCCGGACGGGGGCGGGGAGTCGAACAGTCCTGTGGCCATCGTGGTCAGTCGCCTCCGGAGACGCTCAGTGGGCAGCGTTGGCCTTCCCGGCACGCAGCAGCACGCGGGAGAGCAGGGCGATGATCAGGACCACGGCGGCCCAAAAAATCCAGCGAGTCTTGTCCGGGGCAGCTTCCGGTGGAGCCGGCTCTGGCTCAGCGTCGGCGGCGGCACCAGGCTCGGAACCGGCGCTGACGACGCGTGCCTCATCGGTCGTCAGGTCGTCAGCGACGACATCGGCCACCCGGACCGGAGCAGGTTCTTCCGGAGCAGACGCTGGAGCAGCCGCCGGTGCCGTGGTCAGCCCCGCCAGACCGGCCAGCGTGGCTGCCCGCCGTACGGCCTCGGGGTCAATCTCACGGAGTTTTTCGAGGGCCACTTTGGCAGCCGGCAGGGGGCAGGCATTCATGTAGTTAACGATCGGCTCCCGCACAAACAGGTTCTCAGGCGTGGCGTCGGCATAGATCTGCGTGAGTCGATCGATCACCGACCAGTCGGACCAGCGGGCCAGATCAGCAATCACCAGGTCGGCCAGTTTCGGTTCATTGAGGAGGAGCCGCAGGGACTCGAGCACCCGTTCCCGGGGAACCACCGTCGACTCTTCGCCTAAAAACCGCAGGGCCATGACGGCTGCGTAGGTTTCGGTGAACGGAATCTCCCGGCTGCGGCGGTCGAGGAAGAGCGAGTCAATCAGATCGAGCCCGGTGGGGCCCCGAAGCACCACGTAGCAGGCGATCAGGGCGTCGAGTCCGCTGCGGATGTCGTCCGCGTCATCACCGAGATCTTCACCGAGCAGAATCCGTTCGATTCGGCTGGCATCCGCAGGGGTGCCACAGATGCCGAGCATGGTGGCGTAGAGTCGCCGACGATTGGAGGGCACGGCGGGATTTTCAAGCCACTCAAGCAGCTTGGTGGGGTCCATGCGATTTTCGAGCCCCTGCACATCCTTGTATGGGGCGACCGCAAATTCGTCATAGGCATCCCGGGCGAGGGTGTCGTCGTCGTCTTCCAGGTACCGCTGAAAGAAGGCGAGCCGGTCGGGCCCTGCCTCTGGCAGGCTGCCAAGCTGCTTGAGGTAGGCGATGGCCCGGTCGCTGACGGCGATTGGATTCGACCAGACCAGATCAGGCGGTTCGACTGCCATCAGCAGGAAGAGGTCACCGACAGGTTTGGCCTCGATCATGATGGCAGACAGCGGCGCCTCGCCTTCAAGGAGGCCGGCAGCCTGGACGAGTTCCGCCCCCTTGAGCACTTCTACCACTGCGAACCGGCCTTGAGGCAAGGGGCCTTCGGCATTCGGGCCCAGAGCCGAGGCTGGTGGGGGTTCAACCAGCTTGGCGATGACCGCCGCCTCGCTCTGGTCAATCTCCTGCGCAAAGGTCAGGGAGACCGCCGCGCAGAACGGACAGGCCCGTGCCAGCCCGGGTGTTGCGACGAGGCAGAGGCCAGCCGTCAGCACAACCGCGATCCATCCGTTGCGAGATGAGGAGCGTCTCATGTCCCGAGTATACGGGCCCGGCTGGGGGCAGGAGAAGAGAGTCAGGGGCCGGAGACTCGCCATCCGCTGTTGTGGCCCCCGCGGGTTCGCAGATTGTGGGCCAAGTCTGCTGACGGAGGATGCGGCGAGTGGCAACCCCGAAAACCCTCGGCGTTTTCGGGGTTGCCCACGTGGGCTGTTGTTCGCCCGCATACGCAGACAAGGGCCACGGAGGGCTTTTTCCACGGACAGTCAGCCCAGCCAGCGGGCCACATCGGTGCGGTAGGCAGCCACGGCTGGCAGCAGGGCGGCGAGGATGGCCAGGACAATCAGCAGCGGCACCAGCAGGAGTTCGGCGAGCGTGAAGGAGAAAAATCCGGCGGCGACACCGGCATTCGTGGCGATCCAGGGGCCAATCAGCCCAACCACGGCGTGACCCAGCAGCCAGCCCAGACCACCCCCACCGACTGCCAGCAGGATGGCCTCGATCAGCACGGTGGCAAGCACCACCCCTCGCCGGGCACCGAGGGCCCGCATGATGGCGACATCGCGGCTGCGTTCCAGCGAGGAGCCCACCATGCTCACCAGGATGCCGACGCTCGAGACGATCACCACCAGTGTCGTCACGAGCAAAAGCAGCAGTTCCAGTGGGGTGACGAAGAGGTCGAGCAGAACCCGGATTTCAGCAATCGGGAGCGCGGCTTGGGCATCGCGGCCTTCGTTGATGGCGTTGCGGAGGCCCATCGCGGTCAACTCCGCCGGCAGGCCGGGCAGCGACGCGGTCTCCAGCAGAATGGCAGTGACCTCTCGCTGACTGAAGGGCAGTCGGCCGTCGCCGGGGGGCTCGGCAGCGATTTCGGCTGCTGCCGTTTCGGTGCCGGCGACTGGCTTGGCATGTCCGTCCTGCAGATAAAAGCCTTCCATGTTGACGAACACTCCCCGGTCAACCGGGGTGTCGGTGCGGGCGAGAATGCCAACAACCTGAAACGGGTCGTGCACCTTGCCATCATCGGCCCCGTGGGTCGGGGCGATCGCATCCCCGACGGCGATGTTGAGCGTGGCGGCGACCTGACTGCCCAGGACGGCGGCATAGCGATCCTCATCCCGAAAGTTCTCCCCGGCGGCAAATGCGAAGGGCTGACCATCACCGCGGCGGAGGCGGTCGAAGTAGGCGGTATTGGTGCCGACCACCCGGTGGCCTCGGTAGTAGTCTCCCATGCAGATTGGCACGGCGGTCTCGGTGCTGGCCGCCCAGGTGCCATCGACACCGTCAGCCCGTTCCGTTGCTGGTAGAAATGCTTCGTAGGTCTGCCACGAGATGTTCTCGATCGGTTTGCTGATCAGGTAGACGCTGTTGAGCACCAGCTGTAGCGGGCTGCCCTTGGCACCGATGATCATGTTGTAGCCCAACCCCGCGCCCGACTCGAAGGCCTGTTTGACCACACCACCGGTCACCAGCGTGGCGACGACAAGTGCGACCCCGAGCGCCATGGAGAGGGCGGTCAGGCCGCTGGACAGGGCCCGTTGGCGGATGTTTCGCCAGGCGATCCCAAGCAGGCTCATGGCTGGCCTCCAGTAGCCGGGGCATGGGCGGCTGCGGCCCGATTGAAGTCTTCCAAGCGGTAGCGAACCGGAAACTGGCTGGCAACTTCAGGGGCGTGCGTCACGACCAACAGGGCGACGCCCTCGTCGCGACAGGTCGTCTGGAGGAGATCAATCACCTGCTGCTGATGCGCGGGGTCGATGCTGGCAGTCGGCTCATCGGCCAAGAGCACTCGGGGGCGGTTGGCAAGCGCTCGGGCGACGGCCACCCGCTGCTGCTGACCGATGCTCAACGCCGCCGGCTTGTGATGGAGCCGTTCTCCCAGACCGACGGCAGTCAATAGGGCCGCGGCCCGGCCACGGTCGGTTGGTCGCGTGCCAAAGGCCATGGCGACCAGAACATTCTCAAGGGCGGTGAATCCGGGCAGTAGGTTGAACTGCTGAAAGACCAGGCCAATGCGATCCGCCCGCAGCCGATCCCGTTGCGGCTCGGCAAGTTTTGTGATGTCGATGCCGCCGATGACCACCCGGCCCGCGTCAGGACGCATGATGCCGGAAATGACATTGAGCAGGGTCGATTTGCCCGACCCGCTTTGGCCTTCCAACGCCACCAGGTCGCCTGCCGCGATCTGGAGCGAGGAAATGTCGAGAATCGTCAGCGGTTCACCACCCGGCACGGAAAAGGCCTTGCGGACATCGGCAAGTTCGATGACCGGGCCAGAGCTGGTTGGGGACGACGACGGGGTGGGGGCGACAGCCATCCATACAGAATCGCCGGAAGCCGCCGGCCTGTCAAAAGGATCGCTTCGTCGCAGCAGCCGGAACGCTGGTTGCAGGCGGGGCGATACGAATAGACCGAAGTCGCAGCGGGATTGCCGGTGATTGAGTGAGCGGGGCAGCGCGTGTATAAACCGCGAGGTTTTCCGCTGGTGTCCGCGATCCTGATCAGAAGGATCCATGGCGGAAATGTTCGGCATCTCGTAGCAGGAGTAACGCTGTGTCCATTCGCGTTGGCATTAACGGTTTCGGTCGGATTGGGCGGCTTACCTTCCGGGCCATTTATGAAAAGTTCGGCCTCGATGGTGATGTGCAGGTGGTGGCCCTCAATGACCTCACTGACGCCACGACCAATGCCCACCTGCTTGAGTTCGACTCAAACTACGGGCCCTTCAAGGGCACGGTGAGCACTGATGGGAACGATCTGGTCGTCGACGGACGCACGATCAAGGTCTTCGCCGAGCGTGACCCGGGTGGCATTCCATGGGGCTCGCAGAATGTCGATATCGTGGTCGAGAGCACCGGCTTCTTCACCGACGCCACCAAGGCTGTGGCCCACAAACGGGACAGCGTCAAGAAGGTGGTGATCTCGGCACCAGCCAAGAACGAAGACCTGACCATCGTCCTTGGCGTCAATGACAACGTCTACGATCCAAGCAAGCACCATGTCATCTCGAATGCGTCATGCACGACCAATGGCCTGGCGCCGGTCGCCAAGGTGCTGCATGAGACCTTCGGGATCGATCGCGGGCTGCTCACGACCGTGCATGCCTACACCAATTCCCAGAAGACGGTCGATACTGCCGCCAAGGATCTGCGGGATGCCCGGGCCGCAGCCCTGAACATCGTGCCAGCCGGCACCGGGGCAGCCAAGGCTGTTGGGCTGGTCATTCCCGAACTGCAGGGCAAGTTCACCGGCATGGCCTTCCGGGTACCGGTTCCCACGGTCAGCGTGGTTGACTTCACCGCGATCCTCAACAAGGAGGCCTCGCCCGAAGCGATCAACGCAGCGATGAAGACGGCGGCAGAAGGTCCGCTCAAGGGCATCGTCCGCTACACCGACAAGCCGCTTGTGTCGACCGACTTGAAGGGCGATCAGCACAGCTCAATCTTTTCGGCTGTCGATACGATCGGCCTGGGCAACTTTGTCAAGGTTGTCAGCTGGTACGACAACGAGTGGGGCTACTCCAACCGGATCGCAGACCTACTCAACTTCCTGGAAAACAAGGGGCTCTAAGCGAGAGCCCATCGGGGAGCGACACGCCAGACAGTGTCCTTCCCGGGGTGCATCACGGTGTGACGCAGATGAGGCGGCTTGCCGGGACTCAAACGGTCCGGGTGAGCCGCCTCAGCCGTTTTCAGGCAGCGTCGGTGCTGCAGAACCACCGTCAGTTGACTGCAGGTGGGCGGTCGCTTCGGCCGCCAGCGGGGAGCCGTCAAAGCGAGTCAGCTCGACCACCACGCGGACCTGAGAACTGGTCGGTGGTGTGGCGGGCCAGGGCAGGACAAAGTGCAGCCCGCGGGCTCGCGAGGTCCGCCGAAAGTGCTGCATGGCATCAGCAGCGGGAATTGACCAGTGGGCGAGCGGAACGCCGGGGTCGGTCTGCTGGGCAGAGGCAGGGGGTGCGTAGACGGTCACCAAAAGATCCCCTCCGGCGGTCACCAGCCGCTCATCGGCATCGCGGGGTTCAACGACCAGCGTCAGCCCTTCCGAGCGTCCGTCGCCATCGGCGTCGTAACAGAGCGTCTTGTCGCGATTGATCACGAGGTGATCCAGTTGCTGCTGACTGGCGACACTCTCCACGAATGAGAGCTGGCGGACGGGCCGCGAGGCACCACGCGGAGCGGGTTCCTGCGGCAGCGGCGGCACACCCTCGATCGTGGGCGGCGCGAGCGAGCCGGCGGCTGGCGGGTGGGGACGAGTCGGTTTGCTGGCGGGTGGGGACGCTGGCGGGAGCGCAAACTGCGGACCATCGTCAGGCGAGCCACCCCTGATCGGTGGCACATCGACGGCGGGTGGCACGAGCAATGGGGTGGCCGGGGTCAGCAGGCGGGCTGGGGGTTGGGCCGCCGCTCCACCCGGCCCGGCATCGACAACGCCGAGTTGGCGGCGGAGCGTGGCATTTTCATCAGTCAGTTGATCGAGCTCATAGCACTGCGTCTGCAGTTTGTCCTGCAGGCAGTAGATCTGATCTTCCTGCAGCCGCAGTTCCCGCTCGAGCAGGTGGTGATGGACATCGCTCTTGCAGCCAGTGAGCATCACCGGCGGCAGCAGAAGCGGCAACAGAATCAAAGCGACCCGATTGGGTCGTGCATTCAGCCATGTATTCATGACGCGCCTCCTTGCGCCTCACGCGATTGGTGCCGGCGGTCAGCCAGTCGGCATTTGTTCAATTACCTCATCGATCAGCCGGTAGTCGCACGCCTCCTGCGCTGACATAAACCGGTCCCGGTCGGTGTCTTCTTCGATCTTTTCGAGAGGATGACCGGTGTGTTTCAGCAGAATCGTATTGAGCTTGCCTTTGATGTTCCGGAACTCTTTGGCATGAATCATGATCTCCTCCGCCGTGCCTTCCATGCCGGCGAGTGGCTGGTGAATCATGATGCGTGAGTTGGGCAGAGCCCGCCGCTTGCCGGCGGTTCCGGCGGCAAGAAGGACGGCTCCCATCGAGGCGGCCTGACCGATGCAATAGGTGGCGACATCGCAGGTGACAAACTGCATCGTGTCATAGATTGCCAAGCCGGCGGTCACACTGCCGCCGGGTGAGTTGATGTAGAGATGGATGTCACTCTTGGGATCATCCGTTTGCAGGAAGAGCATCTGGGCAACGATGGCGTTGGCCATTTCGTCATTGACCTGCGAGCCGAGGAAGATGATCCGGTCCTTGAGGAGCCGGCTATAGATGTCCATCGCCCGCTCTTCGCGGCCACTCTTTTCGATCACATAGGGAATCAGGGGCATTGAATCGGTTCCGGGTGGGGCGGTTGTGGGGGAGG
>JBDQOY010000069.1:0-8096 GCA_040260935.1 Pirellulales bacterium | reverse complement strand
CTTGAGCAAAACTTTGCCATGGTGCGTGACGCTGGCCTGCAAAACCCCTACTTCAGCGTCCATGAAGGCAAGACGACTGATCGCACCACGATCAATGGGCGGGAACTGATCAGTTGGGCTTCCTACAACTATCTCGGCATGTCGGGTGATCCCGCCGTGACCGCGGCCGCCAAGGATGCCCTCGACCGGTTCGGGTCGAGCGTCTCGGCGAGTCGGCTGGTTTCGGGCGAGAAGACGATTCACCAGGAACTGGAACGCGAATTCGCTGACTTCATCGGGGCCGACGATGCCGTGACGATGGTCGGCGGGCATGCCACCAACGAGACGGTGATCGGCCATGTGGTCGGACCGGGCGACCTGGTGCTGCACGACGCCTTTGCCCACAACAGTCTGCTGCAGGGGGCCATCCTGTCGGGGGCCCGGCGGCGTCCCTTTCCGCACAATGATTTCGAGGCGGCTGAAGCGATGCTGGCCCAGCTTCGCAGCCAGTACCGGCGGGTGCTGGTGGTCATCGAAGGCGTCTACAGCATGGACGGTGACTTTTCCGACCTGCCCAAGTTCATCGGCCTGGCCAAGCGACACAAGGCGTTGCTGATGGTCGACGAGGCTCACTCCCTGGGCGTGATGGGCAAGACCGGCCGGGGGATAGGCGAGCACTTTGGCGTCGACCCGAGCGAGGTCGACATCTGGATGGCCACGCTTTCCAAGGCCTTCGGCAGTTGTGGCGGCCTGATTGCGGGCTCCTCAACCTTGATCCGCTGGCTGAAATACACCGTCCCAGGGTTCGTCTACTCCATCGGGCTGCCACCACCGGCGGCTGGTGCCGCTCTTGGAGCATTGCAACTGCTGAAACAGGAGCCAGAGCGAGTGGCAAAACTGCAGGAGAACGCCCGGCTGTTCGTCGACTTGGCTGGCAAGGCAGGGCTCAACACCGGGGCCTCCGGCGGCTCGGGCGTGGTGCCCGTGATTCTCGGCAATTCGATCAATAGCCTGAAACTCTCCCGGGCACTCTTCGACCGGGGCATCAATGTCCAGCCGATCCTCTACCCCGCCGTAGAGGAACAGGCCGCCCGACTGCGGTTTTTCATCACCGCTAGCCACACGGCAGGGCAGATCGAGCAGACGGTCGCCGCCCTGCGGGAGGAACTGGCCACAATCGACCCCGTCTATGCTGCTCATCTCCGTGAGAAAAATCAGCCGGTGTCGGTTGCCTGAGGGCGCAGTGGCAAAACCCCTGCCCCCCGGTATAACGGCGGAATGTCCGCCCCCATTGAGACCACGACCCATCGCCTGGTGCTGCCTGCCGATGCCAACCACTATGGCACGCTCTATGCAGGTAGCCTGCTGAAGTACGCCCTGGAAGGGGCGTATGCTGCGGCAACTCGTGGCGTTGGCCCCGAGGCCAACCTGATGCTGCGGCGAGTCCTCGGGCTGGAATGCCGGCGCAGTGTGCCGGTCGGTAGCCTCGTGGAACTGCGGGGGACCGTCCTGCAGGTTCGGCAGTGCCATATTGTCGTCGGCGTGGTCGGCATGCCGCTGGCGGCCGATGACCTGCCCTGGATGGACGGTCTATTTGGCTTTGTGCAGGTCGACGCCAAGGGCCTCCCGGTCGATCTGCCGGAGGGGGTCGGAGCGGCTGACGAAACCCAGCCACTCTGGCGGCCGTTGCTCAAGCGACTGGCCAAGACCAGCACCCGCGGAGCGACCGGCGATTGGATTGGCGTCGAGTTCGGAACGACGTAATCGGCGAGTCGCTGTGGTGGCCACCGGGCCAGCCTCACTCAGTATTTGATTTCCAGTCCGAAGTCGACGCCGTTGGTGAAGACGTATTCGTTGCCACCCGCATCACCGACCTGCTGAGTATAAAACGACTGATTGTACTCAACGAATTGCTCAGGATTCCGCACCACAGTCCCGCCAACTGTTGTCGTTGGGGGAACATACCGAAAACCGTCTGGCAAGATCGTCGTGGTGCCGTTCGGGACATACCCAGTAACCACATCCTGAGGACTCACAACGGCCGTCTGGCCAGGATTTGTAATGGTTCCACCGTCGACGGTTGCCGTCTGATTTGAAGTCGCTCGAGCAGACAACTTCGCTACCGTCTGAAACGTGGTATTGGTGGAAGCCCGAGCAAGTTGGGACAGCCACATGCCGGTGTACCCAAAGTTCAGGCTGACTGCCTGTGTAATTCGATACCGTCCGCCGAATCGCCACTCACCGATCGGTGAAAACGTGAAGCGATGCTCCGCGGAATTAGTCGTGCCCGACTGACCAGTCGCAAAGATCTGGGTGATCAACGGGCTCGTAGGAACCGTCACCGTCTCAACAGAGGATGTGCCTGTACCGGGAGCCGAAAAACCAATCGTCGTGATGCCACCACCGGCGAAGTTTGTCCGAAGGTAGTCAGCCCCCGTACTCACAGGAAGATTCGCACCCTTGTAGATATTGTTCTGCCAATTGAATCCGGCAGTAAACGACCCACCCGCATACCAATCCCAGCGGCCCTGCGTCCCTTCAAACATCAAGCCGAGTTCGGGCCCGACCATGTTGTTGGATGTATAGGTATCCCACTGGGCAGTCTGAAACAGAGAGCCTGGCCCCTCGCCTGTGATCGTCGAGGGCAAATCACCGGTTGTGATCCCCAACGCTCCGGCACCACCTAGATTTGCTGTGTAGGTTGTCTCGACATCACCACCCGGGCCGGTTGTCCCGCTATTGTTTGTGTTGTTTCCACCGGTCGTCCCACCGGTCGTCCCACCGGTCGTCCCACCGGTCGTCCCACCAGTCGTCCCACCGGTCGTCCCACCGGTCGTCCCACCGGTCGTCCCACCGGTCGTCCCGCCGGTCCTCCCGCCAGTCGTCCCGCCAGTCGTCCCACCTACCCCTTGATTGAAGGTGTTTTGAAAGCTCGTGTAATCAAGCTCATAGCGATCTGCCAACTGCACGA
Source organism: Pirellulales bacterium (assembly GCA_040260935.1). Taxonomy (GTDB): domain Bacteria; phylum Planctomycetota; class Planctomycetia; order Pirellulales; family UBA1268; genus UBA1268. Next base: position 5,146 of record JBDQOY010000069.1, on the reverse strand, counting down.
AACGCGGCCCCAGAGCGAATGTTGCCTGCGTCGATCCTCGAGTTCGTCCAAGCTGGCGCTTCAGCGTCAACGCCACTCCAGCGGACTGCATCTCGGTCGCATTCTTTTGCAGCAAGTTCTGGGTAATCAGATGGTCAGGCTGAGGACTATCTGACGTTGTTTCGAGACTAACATTAATCTGAGAGCTCCCACCTGTACCACCGCCACCGCCACCGCCCCCACCAGCACCAGCACCACCGCCTGAGCTGTTATTGGTAAACGTGAAGGTCTGGGTCGGAGAGTTGACGGCAAATTCATTGCTGGTCCCAAAGCTCTGCTCCTGCTTCCCGATCTGGAAGTAAGAGAGATGCACCCCTCGCCCCCCGTATGACCAGCCCCCTTCATAGCGATTTCCCCAAGTCATCTTGGTCCGCATCCAGCTCGTGTTGAGATCAAGCCGGAGTGGATCAGAACCAATTTCAAAAACGGTCGTGTTGGATGAGATATTCTCGAGGCTCGTGGTCGTCGACACGCCGTCGGTCGTCTGCTGAACGATGATTGGGTTCGACTCAGCAAACTGGAGATAGTCGTTGTTGAGATCCACCACCGTAAACGGCGAGATGGGCTGACTTGGGATGATGTTTTGGCCCGTGGGTGTTGTTCCCACCGGAACCGTTCGCGGGATCGTGATTCCCCAATACAGCCGGTCATAGTTGAAGTAGATCCCGTCATCATCCCGCCGCCAGATGTTGTAGGACCCCAGGTCAGGTGGCGCAAACAACTGGAAATCATAGAAATCCTGATCGGGTAGCAGTGGCATCCAGTCACTGGCTCGGACCGTCCCTGTCGGCATGAACGCCGTGACGGCGACGGCCAACGCCATGGAGGCCGAGGCTGCTGCCTTGAGAATGAGGGCTCGGAGTCGGGGAAACTGCTTGTTCGTAGCCATCGCTCGTTCGTCCCGGGAATCAGGATCTGGTTGGCCCGCCAGCGCGGGATCTCCTCTCGTATCGGTCCTGCCGGTCGTCCGCATTGACGAAACTTGGGGATCTCTGCCGATTATTTGGCTCGTCCACCCCAACACTCCCCCCAGTTTGACAGCATCAGAGCCCGTTCCCGGGAAGCCTCCGACGACGACGGCTGATACAGTGGGATAAAAGGTCCTTCAGCTCCAGGAACCGCCACCATGCCGCCTACTTTGCCCCGCCTTGCCCTTTTCTTCTGGTTTGCCAGTTGCCTGGGTCTTCAGGTGAGCCCGGCGGCAGATGCCCCAAGCCAGCTCGCTGAAGACAGCCGCCCCTCTTTCCTGCGACTCACCCGTGACCCGGCAGGTGAGCCCCAGGCGCTGGAAACGGCGATCGTGCGGTATGCGAGCACGCCTCGGGCAGGCCGGCCACCGGTCGAGGTCGATCTGGTCGCGGCCGTGCACATTGGCAGTGAGAGTTATTTCGCCACCCTCAACCAGCTCTTCCGCGAATACGATGCTGTCCTCTACGAACTGGTCGCTCCGCCGAATGCCCGCGTGCCCCAGCCGGGTGGCCGCCCCAGCGGAGCCATCGGTACCGCCCAGCAGGGCATGACACAACTGCTTGGCCTCACCTTCCAACTCAACGAAGTCGACTACAAAGCCCCCAACTTCATTCACGCTGACCTTTCTCCGCAGCAGTTCGCCGAGGCCATGCAGCGTCGGGGAGAGTCGTGGTGGACCATGTTCGCCAAACTGATGCAGGAGAGCATGACCAGGGCCGACACGAACGAATCCCCAGTTGGTGACGCTGCTGATGTCTCGTTCGGCGACCTGTTCGGCCTCCTGTTCGGCTCCAACCGTGAACTGCGGCTGCGGCGGCTTCTGGCCGAACAGTTTTCCGACATGGATGTGCTTACCGCAGCCTTTGGCGGAGAGAATGGCTCTTCACTGATCACGGACCGCAATGCAGCAGCCCTTCGCGTCCTGCAGAGCCGACTCCAGCGGGGCAGCCGTTCCATCGCCATTTTCTATGGCGCAGCCCACATGGACGACTTTGACCAGCATCTGCAAAACGACTTCGGGCTCGTGCCGCAGGAAACGGCCTGGCTGGAGGCCTGGGACCTCAGATCGCCCTCGCCTTAGAAGTCCTCACAGGGCTCAGGGGTGCCCGGGTCTGACGCCAGCCTCGGCCAAGACAGGCGGCATGGCGGCCGCTCGCCTGCGGGGCTGGGGACGCCGGAGCATCCGCCCTAGTTCATCGCGGTACTGGCTGATTGCGGCAAGTGTTGCCTCGTACCCGGCCTGGCTCACAGCCTCACCAACCGGGTCAATTTCAATGTCGCCCTGATACCCAGCGTCGGCCAACGCCCGGAGACACCAATCCAGAGGCATTCGCCCTGCCCCGGGCAGCAGCCGCTCTTGCTCGAAATCAAGCGGACCGCTGCGATCAGCCACCAAGACAAGCCGAATGTGCCGGACCAACAGGTCCCACGACTCCCGCAGAAACGGATCGTCAGCAAACGCCCACAAATCGAGGGCGAGCCCAACATGGTCCTGATCGACGTCGGCAATCACCGCCTGCGTTTCCTCCAGACTCGACATGAATCCACCGCCGAGGGATTCCGGCTCACGGGCCGGCTTCAGGGCCAGAGTGACACCCGCGGCGGTCGCAGCCGGAGCAAGCTCGGCGAGCGCCTGTCGAACCAGTCGACGGGCATGGCTGAGCGTGTGCCCGCCTCGACAGCCTGCGTACACCGTCAGAACCGGACAGGCCAACTGCTCGGCTGTTTCGATCGCCTCGTGACAATCTGCCAGGCTCTCGTCGAAGGTTTGTCCGTCGCTCCCCGTGAAGCCCCCGGCCCAGTGCAGGCTGGACACCCGCACCCCAGCCTGCTGCAACAAGTCCTGAGCCGTCCCGGTGCCGACGTCAGAAACCTTTGCCCGCCAAAGCGAGATGGCATCAAAGCCATGCTCAACGCAGTGACAGAGTTCCTCGGGCAGATCCCAACGCAAAGTGGTCAACTGGCTGACTGCAAGCTGAAACCGAGTTGAGGTGAGCATGGCGACCGGTTCTCCAAGGCGTGCGTGGCGGAAGTGGATGATGATGAATCGTCTGGCTGCCTGAAAACCGCCTGGGCAGCCACTGGGAATAATGACCGAGTTTTGGATCAGCGACCGGCACGCCTGCGGCCGAGACTCCTCCTCTCGAAGTTGCAAAGTATGGAACTGCTGCACGAGAACTGTCCAGAGAAAAACAGCCGCCAGCAATTTTCCTCACGGGAGCCATCCAACTGTCTACAACGAATCGCCCACAAACCGGAAAAACTACGGGGAAACACGGCCTTCCATCGAACACGGCCCCCAGCCGCAAACGTTCACCTTGACAATCCGTCGCGTGTGTGAACGACTCATGCCAGCACGTCATGCCAGCAGCCTGCGACTGAAACCACTTCTGCCGCGTGCCCACCGCCACGTTTCCGTCCATGCCCGATTCATCTACCAAAAACATCGCCGTCTCCGTCGGCTCGATCAACATTCCTGCCGCCGCGCTCCGCTGGCAATTCGCCCGTAGCCAAGGCCCCGGTGGCCAGCACGTCAACAAGACCAACACCAAAGCAGAAATGCGACTCGATCTTCGCCAGGCTGACTTTCTTCCACCAGGTGTAGCTCGGCGGCTTCGCCTCCTGGCGGCCCATCAGGCCACCGTAGCAGGCGAATTGATCATCACCAGCCAACGGTTCCGCGAACAGCACCGTAACGTGGCCGATTGCCTCGCAAAACTGTCCACACTGCTCACCGCGGCTCTCACCCCACCCAAAGCTCGCAAGGCGACCCAGCCGACACGAGCCTCCCGCCGCCGCCGTCTGGAGGCGAAACGCCGCCGGAGCGAGACCAAACGCCTCCGTGGCCATCCCCCGCGAGACTGACCCGGCCGGTCGAGGCGAGGACGGTGGCTGCTATACTTGGGGCAGAACCGCAGTCAGCCGGTCGGGGAGGACAGCCACCCCGCCTCGACAGCACCTGAACCGGAAGGACTCCCGATGCCATCACCCCGTGATATCGACACCATCCTGAAGAACTGGAACTACACCCCAGGCGAAGTGACCGCCCGCCGCGTCAAGGCACGCAACGGCCGCGAGGTGCTTCAGATGCGAGTCGACATGGGACTGCTGCAGATGGAGACCGATCTGCGGCCGGACGGCACCCGCCCCCACGGCGCCGAAACCTACTTCGACTACCTCGTCGGTGAGGTGATTCGCGAAGGGGAAGGCTTTGAGCTTTCCAAAGAGCAGTGCTCCGAGGCTGACCGGGAGTTTGTGCAGTACTACCACCGCCGGCTCTGCTGGCTGTCGCTCCGGGAATACGACCGGGCAGCCAAGGACGCCGACCACAGCCTGGCATTCATGGACTTTGTCCGGAACCACTCACCCGATGAAGAGTGGACCCTTTCCCATGAGCAGTACCGTCCGTTTGTGCTGTTTCATCGCGTCCAGGCTGGTGCCCTCGCGGCGCTTGACGAAGACGGCCCTGAGGTGGCAATCGCCGAAGTCAATCGGGGCCTCGATGCCTTCCGTGACCTCTTTGCCCAGTACGACGCGGAGGATCAATTCGAAAGCGACGAACTGGTCCGTCGATTGCGGGAAATGCGAGAGAGCGTTCGCAACCGATACGAAGTTGGTCGCACTCTCGCCGAGCAGTTGGTTGAAGCTGTACAGTGCGAAAACTACGAACTGGCTGCAGAACTGCGGGATCAGATGCGGCAGAAGCAGGCCACGGCCTCATCAACCGGGCGGCCCGCCCGCGATGCCGATACGGACGACGTCGCCCCCGACACCGGCGTCTGACGCTGCCCCACCCTCTTCTCAGCGTTCGACCAGCTTGAAATTTTTTCAAGAAGACGCCCCATGCCACCCCGACCGCGTTCCCCGGTACCGGCGTGATGGCACGGTTTAGGGGAGTTGCGTCGCTTCAGACTGAGAGACTGTGCCGACTGGGTGGTCTGTCAGGCTATGGTCCGCTTTTTGATGATTTCTCCTGCAGTTTGGCACGCCTTCTGCACTTATCCTCCCTCGCACCAGCATTTGCTGGCTGGAGGCTGACAACCATTTCCGGAGTGGTTTCGTTCAGCCAAACACCCCCTGCCGAGGATGCCCCCCATGCCCGCACCAACAAACACCCTCTCCCTGCTCCCGAAGCCTG
>JBDQOY010000007.1:0-3930 GCA_040260935.1 Pirellulales bacterium | reverse complement strand
GGCTTGGGTTGAAGCAACATCATGTGTTTGTGCCCCCCACAAAAGCCCGAAGCGCAAGCTGAGGGAATGCGCGTTGTCTTCACACTGGCGTCGCCCATCCCCTCGGTTCGCGCCTCGGGCTTGGGTTGAAGCAACATCATGTGTTTGTGCCCCCCACAAAAGCCCGAAGCGCAAGCTGAGGGAATGCGCGTTGTCTTCACACTGGCGTCGCCCATCCCCTCGGTTCGCGCCTCGGGCCATGGTGGGCAGGCTCACCAAAGCCTCGGGGCTAGCGCAGAGGGAACCTGCATTCACCCGTGTGGTGGCGGGCTCAGCCCATCGGTAACTGGACGGCCGCTGCGGCACTGCGGATTTCTTTGGGGAGCGGGAAGAAGACGTCCTCTTCCCTGACGGTGCGTTCCTCGACCGTGACCCCGGCAGCGCTGCTGCCGAAGCGTTCAGTCAACCACGTAACGCAGTCTTGGACCACCCGCTCAGGTGCACTTGCCCCTGCCGTGATCACGACGGTATCGGTGTTCTCGAACCAGTTCGGATCGATCTCATCGGCACCGTCAATGAGGTGGGCTCGCTTCCCCTCTTCACGGGCAAGTTCAGCCAGTCGCTGGCTGTTGGAACTGTTTTGGCTGCCGAGCACCAAAACCAAATCGGCCTCTTGCGAGAGTTGGCGGACCGCCTCTTGCCGGTTCTGTGTGGCATAGCAGATGTCGTCCTTGGGGGGGCCGATTAACTGGGGGAACCGATCCCGCAGGCTGGCAATGATCCTTGAGGCATCATCGACCGAGAGCGTGGTCTGGGTGAGGTAGGCCAGTTTGTCGTCTGGCCCAAACGGCAACGCGGCGACGTCCTCGGCTGACTCAACAAGTGTGAACGACCCCGGTGCCTGCCCCATGGTGCCGATTACCTCATCGTGGCCCTCGTGGCCGATCAGGAAGATGTGATAGCCCTGCTTGGCGTACTTGATCGCTTCAAGATGCACCTTGGTGACCAGTGGGCAGGTGGCGTCAATGGCGAGAAGCTTTCGTTCTGCGGCGATGGCCCGAACCTCGGGGGCGACCCCGTGGGCGGAAAACAGCAGGGTCGTCCCCTCCGGAGCCTCTTCGACGGCATTGACGAAGACGACCCCCTCCTTTTCGAAGCGATCAACAACATGCTTGTTATGGACGATCTCATGAAAGACGTAAATTGGCGTTCCGTAGAGGCGGATTGCGGTTTCCAGCGTCTCGATTGCCATGTTCACGCCGGCACAGAAGCCTCGGGGGCCGGCAAGCAGAATCTTCATGGGGGTTTCCAGCGTGCAGGGGGACCGGCCCCAAGGGGGCCAGCAGGTCTCGTCATGACTCCCCTTACTGTAAGATGCGGAGCAGGAAACGACCATAACGCCCCGCTGATGTTCTGAAACAATGCCGCGTCCGAATGCTCCTGTCGACCAGGCGTCGCGACGGGACCCGACAGCCTGGGAACTGGCCCCCCTGCCCCCGCATCTTGACCTTTCCGCCGCAGAAGCCTTCTGTCGGCAGGTTGCGGTCGCTCATTACGAGAATTTCACGGTTGCCTCAGGGTTGCTGCCCGCATCGCTGAGGCAGGATCTGGCGAATGTCTACACCTTTGCCCGCTGGAGCGATGACCTCGCCGATGAGTCGGATGGTGATGCCACCGCTGCGCTCGCTGCCTGGCAACGGGGGCTCGAGCACTGCTTCGCGGGTGCGGCGGACCATCCTGTGTTTGTCGCCCTGGCCGAAACGGTGCGCCGGCACGACCTCTCCATCACCCCTTTCACAGACCTGCTCGACGCCTTCACGCAGGATCAGCAGGTGGTACGGTACGAGAGTCGGGCTGAGCTGCTGGACTACTGCAGGCGGTCGGCTGACCCGGTGGGGCGGATTGTGCTGGCGCTCGCCGGGTGTCGAGACCCCGATCGGGTCGCGCTTGCTGATGCGATCTGCACAGGCCTGCAGTTGGTCAATTTCTGGCAGGACATCCGGCGGGACCGGCTCGCCGGGCGGATCTATCTACCGGCGGAGGATTGCCGGCGGCACGGCGTGAGTGAAGCGATGCTTGATGCCGAGCGGGCCAGCCCGGAACTGATTGCGCTCGTGGCTGACGAGGTGACCTGGGCCCGGGGGTTGTTTGACCGAGGTGCTCCGCTGGTCGGGACCGCCCCAGCCGTCTTGCGGCCGGCGATCGGCCTGTTCCTTGCCGGTGGTCGCGGCGTCGCCACAGCCATTGAGCGGGCGGGCTTTGATACCCTCACGCGGCGGCCAACGCTCAGCCGCTGGGCCAAGGGGAGGCTGGCAGTCATGGCAGGGCTCGGCATGCTCCGTCAACGGGTCAGCCCGTGGCTGGGAGGTAAGCAGTGATGACAGCCTCGCAGCGAGCCGATGATCGTGTCTGTCGCGATGTGCTTCGGGCCAGTGGCTCAAACTTTGCGTTGCCCCTGCGGCTGCTGCCGCCAGAGAAACAGCGGGGCTCCATCGCGCTCTACGCCTTCTGCCGCCTTGCCGATGATCTTGTCGACGAGGCAGCCAGCCCTGCGGAGGCGGCCTGCCGGCTTGACGATTTCGCGGAGCAACTTCAGGCCAGTCTGGCGGGGCGACCGGTTGCCGAACCGGTGCTCAGGGCGTTGGCGGCCGCAGCCGGCCGGTTTGCGATTCCGGCAGAACACCTCGTGGCCATCATTGACGGGGTTCGGTCTGACCTGCAGCCGGTGGGGTTCCAGACGGTGGCTGACCTGGTCGGCTACTGTCGCAAGGTGGCGTCTGCCGTGGGCTTGGCGGCGGTGCCGATTTGGGGGCTGCGGCCGGGGGTTCGTTCCGCTGAGTGGCAGCCTGCTGCCGATGCTTGCGGCCTCGCCTTTCAGTGGACGAATATCCTTCGCGATGTTGTTGAAGACCGCGACCGCGGCCGTCTCTACCTGCCGACCGAGGCGTTCGTGTCGGCAGGCTGTCTGCCGGAGGATCTACTGGCTGGTCGAATGAATCCAGCCTTGGCCAGTTTGGTGACCCAGGAGGCAGCCCGGGCAGACGGCTGGTATCGCCAGGCGGCACCACTCGATAGCATGCTCTCGCCAGACGGCCAACGGGTTTTCCGGGCGATGTATGGTGTCTATCGTGAATTGTTCCGGGCGGTTGAGCGGGCCGGGCCAGCGGTGCTTGTCAGCCGCGTGAGGTCGCCCCGGTGGCGGCGGCTGGCCGCTGGTGCTGCCACACTGATTCGAGGGCCTCAATGAATTTGTCTCGATCCGGTGGAGCCAATCAGCAGTCGGCCGCTTCTGCGGGCCAGGCGATTGTTGTCGGTGGAGGGCTGGCTGGTCTGGCGGCTGCGGCTGACCTGCTCACCGCCGGCTTTGCGGTTCAGGTGCTTGAGGGCCGGCGGCGGTGCGGAGGTCGGGCGGCATCGTTCGAAAGCGTCGCCGACTGCAGTCTGGTCGATGCCTGTCAGCATGTCGCGATGGGCTGCTGCACCAACTTCCTGGATCTCTGCCAGCGGGCCGGCTTGGACGACCTGCTGCGACGGGATCGCACCCTCTGGTTTATCGGTCCCGATGGAGAGCGGGCCGCCTGTACGCCGGCCGACTGGCTGCCTGCGCCTTTCCACCTGGCACCACTGCTGTTGGGCATGAAGCATTTCTCGCTGGTTGAGAAGACGGCCCTGGCAATCGGCATGCTCCGCCTGGCAGGAGGCCGTTTTGCGTCGGCAAGGCCCGGTAGCAACGAGCCGACCGCAGCGGTCTGGCTGGCCGCCCGGCAGCCCGACCGAGTGATTCAGTTGTTCTGGCAGCCGGTCATTGAGAGTGCCCTTGGTGAGTCAATCGACCATGTCGGCATCACGGCGGTTCGGAAAGTCGTGGTGGATGGCTTTCTGGCTCACCCGCAGGCTGCCGATCTGCTGGTTCCAACCCGGCCGCTGGGTGACATGTTCGGTGAGCAACTT
>JBDQOY010000068.1:0-5329 GCA_040260935.1 Pirellulales bacterium | reverse complement strand
GCGGTCTGCGCAGTGGGCAGAAATCTGCCAGGAAGTCGGCTTTTCAGCTGCGTTTTTTCGGCTGTTTGAGGCTCATGCGGTCGCTCCCTCGCCCGCCTGAAGGGCGGAACAAGGCTGTTGGGCTTCTCCTGAAGGACGCCAAGCTTGCGAACGTGCCGTTGACCGTCCTATCCTTCCTTGGGGCGGACGGCTGAAAAGCCAAGGTTTTCAACCGTCCGCTGGTGCTGGTTGGCGGCTTCCTGCCGCCGGGTAACCGCGTGATGGTGCCGCTGCACACTGGACGAGGCAACGCAGCCGACTGTTGTCCCAGAGGTTTCCCCCACAAAAGCCCGAAGCGCAAGCTGAGGGAAAACGCTTCGTGTGTTGTGAGGTGACGCACACTCCCTCGATTTTTTGCCTCGGGCCTAGGTGGACTGGAGCGACACGGCTCGTACCGCTACGGCGACGCCCCATAACAAACGCCTCCCAGCGGCGTTGGTATGCTGAATAGGGGCCCGCTTCACTTGCGGAGGCCTTTGGGGTTCTTAGCCCTCGACGCATACTGTCATGTCCACCGCCACCGATCTATCCACCGAACTGATGCTGCGGGTTCGCGACGGTGACGCCGACGCCTTCGAACAGTTGGTCACGCTCTGGCAGCCGCGGCTGGTGACCCTCTTCCAGCACCACACCGGTGACCATGCCACGGCAGAAGACCTGGCGCAGGAGGTCTTCATGCGGGTCTATCGGGCCCGTCACCGCTATGAGCCCAAGGCCAAGTTCACCACCTGGGTGCACACCATCGCCAACAACCTCGCGAGCGACCTGCGACAGCGGGCCTACCGCCGCAAGGAACGGGGCGTGGGAGCCAACCCGTCGGCCTCCGGCAGCATGGTCGGACTCGACCAGATGGCGGTAGCAGCCAGCGGCCTGCTGCCCACGCGGCAACTCGCTGCTGCAGAAATGCAGGCTGTTGTGCAACAGGCGATTGCCAGCCTCAACGACCGCCAGCGGATGGTGATCCTGCTGGCCAAGTTTGAACACTGTTCCTACGACGAAATCGCCGCCGCCATGAAACTCTCGGTACCAGCGGTGAAGTCGCTGCTGTTTCGGGCCCGTGAACAACTGCGGCTCGCCCTCCAGCCGTACCTCACCGAGCAGGAGCCTCCGGCATGACAACGCCCCGGCATGACTCGGCACCAACGACACCCGCCACGGCGACACCGGCGGAGGACCTGGGAGACCTCTGGCAGGCACTCGACAGCCTGCCCCAAGTCGAGGCCCCTGATGAACTGCTTGCCACGACCATCGAAATGGTCGCCGTGCAGGCTGGTGGCTCTGCCAGGCGGACGAACAGCCGCGGCCACCGGGTTGCCGGCCGGCGGTGGGAACTCTGGCAATGGCTCGCGCCAGCCGTCACCGTACTGGCTGCCATCGCGGCTGGGTTCTGGCTGGGGCAAGCAACGGCAGTGGCACCGCCGCAACGCAGCCAGAGCGGGGCTGACTGGCGGGCTCGCCAGGAGACTGGAGCCCAAGATCGCCTGCGGCGAGAGCAACAGCTCAAGGAACGGTTGCAGCAGGACCCAGAGGCCCGCCGGAGGCTTCGGGATACCTTGCGGGAACTGGACAAGCCACCTGGCTCATCACGCCCGCCGCTGCCAGGGGATTTTCGCGGGCCGCCGCCGAAGCAGCCTAACCGGTTTCGCCCGCAGCAGAATGGCCAGCCTGCACCGCCAGGCCCAGGAATGAAAGGATGGCCGCAGAAAAAATTTCCGGAGCCTCCAGCGGAACGAGGTGGCCGGCCTCCGGGACCACCAGCAACTGCCCCGCGGGAAGCGCCTGCTCCATCGCCTCCATCACCACCGGCGGTGTGAGGGTGTCTTCGGCACCGCAGACAAGCAGCACTGGCTTGTCACACTGCCGCATCGCCTCGGTCATGTCAGGCCGCTCACCAAGAGCCGCCAGAGCCGCCTGAATCGTCGCCACCGACTGCCGAGCGATGATCTCCTCTAGGAGCCGCTCGGTGTCAGCCCGCTCGGGCCGCGACGTGGCCGCAGCAGAGGCCGCCAGAAGGTTGGGTACCATCGCTTCGGCAAGCACCTGCTGGCCAAGCCGGCCAACCTTGGCGGCGAGGTCGGCTCGACCCGCACGGGCTTCAGGGGTGTCGGCAGAGAACTTCGTGTCAACCAACACAAGTCGACTGACACGCTCTGGATGCCGCACCGCCAGGTGCTGGGCGACATAGCCGCCCATCGACACACCGACGATCACAGCGGGCTCGCTCACATGGAGAGCCTCCAGTAAGCCAGCCACGTCATCGGCCAGTTGGGCAATACTCTGGGGGGCGGGAGGGTCTGCCGCAGCACCCGCACTGCGGCCAAATCCACGCAGATCAGGGATAATCAGCCGCAGGTGATCGGCCAGTGGCAGCACCCGCTGCCACATGTCGTGGTCAAGGGGAAAGGCATGCAGCAACACAACCGGCTGGCCGCTGCCGCAGGTCTGGACGGCCAGCGATGTGTTGTTGACGGTGAGCGTATGGGTAGCCATGGCGTGTTTTCGGAAGGATTGGTTTTGAAGGCTGCTTTCCGCAAGAATAAAGCTTCACGGGAATTATCGAACACCTCATCCTGCGGCTTGGGATGATTGGTCTCATTCGTGGCCCGGTCAAGGATGCTTCTTCGGAAAGGTTGACGACGTGAAATCCTCCATTGGTCAGAATCAGACCACGGCATGGGCTTGGCGATGCTGCGCGGGACTCCTCTTTATGAGTGCGGTGGGCTGCTACAGCGACCGGCTCCCTGAGGAAGTGCAGCATTTGGGAGTCCCCCGTGTTGAAGCGATCAAAATCGACCCACTCGCACCGGTCACCCTCAAGCCCGCTACCTCGGTGAAGGTGCCGCTTCGGCTCGCTCGCAATGGCAATGAGGGACCAATCGATCTCAGCCTGTCAAAGATTCCGGCAGGCGTCGAGATAACCATCGCTGAGCAGATGCCAGCCGAACAATCAGAAGTGGAACTTGAGCTTGTTGGCACACCTGCCCTAGGGGACCGCTCGTCGTCAGAAACAGTTACCGTTTTCCTGACCATGGGAGGCAGCACCTTAAAGGTGCCGCTTGCTCTGGAACTACCCGAAGTGGCCCGTCCGACTTTTGTGGCTCCGTTGCCGGTGTTTCTGCAGCCTGGGAACGAAGTGGACGTGCAGATTCCGATTGAGCGAAACGGCTATGCCGAGCCAATCACGCTCGAGACCCTTGCGTTTCCCGAGGGTGTCACCTGCACCATACCGGAGGAACCGGTCGAGGGCTCCAGTGTGCTGATGCATCTGGCCGTGGCCGATGATGCGGCTGAGGCCCGGCTGGCACCATCCTTACAGACGACGGTCTATGGACGCGAGGTCGCTGCTCCCGTGGTGGTCAATATCACCCGGCGGCCATTCGCCCTGGATGAGATGCCGCTGGTCACCCTGTCACCCGGCACGACAGCGGAGACGACGCTGCCCGTCACGCGAGACAGCATGGAGTCGTTGAGCCGGTTGGTCACCGGGGGCATCAGTGCCCTCACTGGCGTCAATCTCGCGGCAGACCGCTTCAATGGGGCCATTGAGGTTGTCGCAAAGCAGGTCCCGAACCAAATCTCGATCACGCCGACCCATGTGCATACCGGCGGTGATGCATGCGAGCTGACTGTGGAGGCTGACGCGGCGGCGACACCTGGGCTCTATCTGATCCCGCTGGAAGCAACGGCTGATCATCTGGAGGCCTCCGGCCTGCTCGCTCTGCGAATTGCCGACCAGACACTTGAGCCAGGAAAATTGCCCGAGGCCGTTGTCGAGGCGATGGCAGCTCGGCCGCGTCGGCGACGGGGTGGTGTGGCTGGCCGCAGCTCGGCTGAGTCAAAACGGCTGCTGGGGAACCTCTATGGTGTCACTCCGGATGCCGAGAAGGCGGTGCAGCAGGCGCTCGCCTGGTTGGCAGGGGCCCAGGCAGATGATGGGTCATGGCAGGCAAAAACGGGTACAGCCGAGATGGGAGAGGGCGGTGACGGTCTTGCGGGAGCAGAGCCGGCAGCGAATCCGCCAATGACAACTGGCGGCAAGGCAACCGCAACGGCCTTGGCGTTGTTGCCTTTTCTCGCGGAAGGCGTGACCTATGAGCCTGCATCAGCCACTGCTGTCTGGCTGGAAGACTATCCCGAAACCGTGAAGGCGGCGCTTCTCTGGCTCGGAAGCTCAGGGGCCAACACGAACCCGCAGTCCATCAGCGACAACCCCCAGCCTCTTGCCGCCGAGGCGGGCATCCAGACCCAGCAGGATCTCAACGGGTTTGATCTTGGCGTGACCGTTGCCAGCGAGGTCAGCGAACTGACGGGTGATCGGGTGCTCAAGCAAAATGCAGTTCTGGTGGCGAAAGAATTGGTGCGACGACAACTGCCCGAAGGCTGCTGGCAGCAGGGGGGACGGGCAACTGCGTTGTCGTCAGCGCGAGGCTTGTTGGCTCTGCACATCGCCAAGGCGTGCGGGGTCAACGCTGCCGCCTCAGGATTTCGGCGGGCAGAGAAATATTTCACTGAGATCGCCAGTGGTCCCGCTGAGGCCCCGCAGTCACGCTATGGCTTGACCGCAGGTGGCCCCGTCGACCCAACGGCGACCGCCGCCGCTTTGTTGGCTTGGCAGTATGACGAGCAGCCGGCTGACAGCCTCGACCAGATCGCCGGTGCCGAGTACCTAGCCACGATCGTTCCGTCGCTATCGGCAGAGTCGTTCGATCAGCCGGTTGACTACCTGCTGTACGCGGGGGCAGTGCTTCGCAATTTGGAAGGGGAACGCTTTGATCGCTGGCAGGCCCAGGTTGTTTCGTTTCTCACTCGAACCCAGCAGCGGGATGGTGACGAGGCTGGCAGCTGGGATCCAGCCTTGTTTGCGGGCGGAACCGACCGGCTGCAGACGACGGTGCTGGCCACCCTCTGCCTGCAGAACGCCTATCGGTATCTGCCGCTCTACCGCGAGTAGCATCCCCCGCCCACTCACGGCCGTAACGCCAGAAACTTTTCCAGATTTTGCTGGATGGTGGGGCTTGCCGGTTCCCGTCGGGAAGCCACCATCTGGCAGCGGATCGCCTCGTCGGGGCGGCCGGCAGCAGCATAGCAATGGGCCAGGGTGTCGAGGTAACTGGCCGTGTCGAATGCCAGTTCGAGTGATCGCTTGGAATAGCGGGTTGCCCGGCTGAGATCGCCTTCGGTGTTCGCCACCAGCCAGGCATACTCATTGAGCGGGTTGGGATTGTCTGGCTCGGCCTCGATTTGCAGTTGCAGACCCGCAGTGGCCTTCACGATTTTTGCCTGGAGCCAG
>JBDQOY010000067.1:0-3239 GCA_040260935.1 Pirellulales bacterium | reverse complement strand
TTCCCTCAGCGTGCGGTTCGGGCTTTTGTGGGGTGGTGCTCACGTGTGGTTGTGCTACCGACCCAAGCCCGAGGCGCGAGCCGAGGGAGTGTGCGTTGCTCCACAATACGCGGCGGGCATTCCCTCAGCTTGCGGTCCGGGCTTTTGTGGGGTGGTGCTCACGTGTGGTTGTGCTACCGACCCAAGCCCGAGGCGCGAGCCGAGGGAGTGTGCGTTGCTCCACGACACACGGCGGGCATTCCCTCAGTCCGTTGTCCTCATGGTTCTGGGGTGGTGGTTCCGTGAGGCGGTGCTACTTAGGGCGTACCGAAACAAAACAGGTGTCGCTCGCCTCGCACGAACAACTGGTTGCCGACTGGGGCTGGGGTGGCGTCAACGCCCTCGCCGAGGTCATTGGTGGCGGCAATTTTTAGTTCAGGTCCATCCTCAATAACGGTGATCACGCCACTGCGATCAGTCAGGTAGACATGGCCACCTGCGGCCACGGGGGAGGCATAGGTGCGGCTGATGCCAGGGATGCGTTGTCGCTCGTAGTGGGGCCGGCCTGTGGGGGCATCAAGGCAGGTGAGTAGCCCTGACTTTTCCTTGTAAAACCAGAGCCGACCAGCATGCAGCAGCGGCGAGGCGATGTCGGGGGTGTCTCGGGTCACGCTCCAGTGAACGTGCTTCGTGCCTTCGATGTCTTCCGTGCCGGTGAGATCAAAGCAGGCCAAAAACGATCCGCGGAATCCGCTCCCAATGTAGACCCGTCCCCCAGCCGCGACGGGGGTGGCCACCGGGCGGGCCGTCTGGCCGCCGCAACGCCAGCGTTCCTGGCCGGTCGCAAGGTCATAGGCTCGGGCCTTGGTTTCGCCGT
This sequence comes from Pirellulales bacterium, assembly GCA_040260935.1. Lineage (GTDB taxonomy): Bacteria > Planctomycetota > Planctomycetia > Pirellulales > UBA1268 > UBA1268. The sequence continues at coordinate 2,383 of JBDQOY010000067.1, read as the reverse complement.
TCATGACGACTTGCCGAGAGGAGTCAGCAAGCGTGACAACAAGTGGCGTCGCCCAGCAGGTCGGTTCGTCGCGGGGAACGTCCCAGACAGTCTCGCCGGTCGTCGCATCAAGGCAGAGCAGCCGTGAGGGGCCTTCGTGATCCCAGGGGACAAGAATCCGATCAGCGATCAGCGTGGGTGAACTGCCCTCGCCAAACTCATGACGGGTCTGCATGTCGCCGAAGTCACGGCTCCAGACGAGCGTTCCATCAAGCGTGTAGCAAAAGAGGCCCTGCGAGCCAAAGTGGGCATAGACGTGCCTGCCATCGGTGCAGGGAGATGCGGAGGCGTAGCCATTCGTGCTGTGAGTGCCCTCATGGGGTGCCGCAGTGACGGCGGTTCGTTCCCACACCGGTCGGCCAGTTGCACGGTCAAAGCAGAGCAGCTGGAAGTCACGCTGGCCATTGCCTGCCTGGGTTTCAACGGCCGTGGTGACAAAGACGCGTTCGTTCCAGACCACGGGCGAGGAAGACCCTTGTCCGGGCAGTGGCTGGCTCCACAGGCAGGTCTCGGTTGGACCGAAGGAGGTGGGCGGTGTGGCGGTGGGACTTGCTCCGGTTGCCAGCGGGCCCCGCCAGTGGCCCCACTGTTCAAGCGGATCTGCGGCACGAGCCGGCAGCGGCAGGAGCGTGAGCCCAAGGCCCATTGCCAGGGCCAGGAACGAGGGGCGGAGTCGCAGGTACGTTGACATGTGTTTTGCTACACTTTCGCGGTGAGGTGTCGGCCCGTGAGTATGTCGCGTGGTGGCGGCACCAGCGTATCCGCTTTTCCGTTGTTGAGAGAAAGAGAACGACCCCATGGCCGCATTTCCTGACGTCCCAAAGATTGCCTACGAAGGTCCCGATGCTGACAATCCGCTGGCATTTCGCTGGTATAACGCCGACGAGGTCGTGGCCGGCAAGACGATGCGCGATCATCTTCGGTTCACGGTTGTCTACTGGCATACCTTTCGGGGAACTGGCAGCGACCCGTTTGGGGCGGCCACGCTGCAGCGGCCGTGGGACGACGGTAGCGAGTCAGTCGAGAATGCCTGCAACAGGGCCCGGGTCTCGTTTGAGTTCTGTGAAAAGCTCGGCGCTCCCTTTTATGCCTTCCATGACCGGGATGTCGCACCAGAGGGGGCGACCCTGGCCGAAAGCCATGCCAACCTCGATGCCGTGGCCAAGGTGCTCAAGGACGAGCAGGAGCGAACCGGCATCGGGCTGCTCTGGGGGACTGCCAACCTCTTCAGCAACCCGCGGTACATGCATGGTGCAGCGACCTCCTGCAACGTCGAGGTGTACGCCTACGCGGCTGCCCAAGTGAAGAAGGCCATGGAGGTGACCAAGGAGTTGGGCGGTGAGAACTATGTCTTCTGGGGCGGACGCGAGGGCTATCAGTGTCTCTACAACACCGACATGAAGCGGGAACTTGACCACCTAGCCCGGTTCTTCCATATGGCCGTCGACCACGCCAAGCAGATCGGCTTCACCGGGCAGTTTCTGATTGAGCCAAAGCCGAAGGAGCCGACCAAGCACCAATACGACTCGGATGTTGCCGCCTGCCTCAACTTTCTGCGGGCCTATGACCTGACCGATTCCTTCAAGCTCAATCTGGAGACCAACCACGCCACGCTGGCCGGCCACGAGATGATGCATGAACTGGAAGCCGCCGGCAGCCAGGGCTTTCTGGGGTCGATCGACGCCAATACCGGTGACCTGTTGCTGGGCTGGGATACCGACCAGTTTGCTACGAACTACTATCTGACAACCCAGATCATGCTGGTGCTGATGAAGTACGGCCTGAGCCCGGGTGGTGTCAACTTTGACGCCAAGGTCCGCCGGGAGAGTTTTGAGCCGATTGATCTGTTCCATGCCCACATTGGCAGCATGGATGCCTTCGCCCGGGGGCTGAAGGTGGCGGCGGCGATCATCGAGAATGGAGCGCTGGCGTCGTTTGTTGCCGACCGCTATCAGAGTTGGGATGGCGACCTCGGCAAGAAAATTGAAGCAGGGAACAGCAGTTTCGCCGAACTTGAGGCGGTCATGCTGAAGAAGGGCGAGGCAGCGGCCAATACCAGCGGCCGGCAGGAACTGCTCGAGAACGTCTTCAATCGGTACCTCGATCGCCGGTAGGGGCCGCAACCGGTGAGCGAGGCGACAGCTGTCCACCCAGCAGAGTTCGAGGTTGAGCGGCTTCTGACCGAGTGCCGTGAGACCCGCACTCGCCGGAGTGGTCCCGGTGGGCAGCACCGTAACAAGGTTGAGACGGCAGTGGTGCTTGAGCACCTGCCGTCCGGCCTGCGGGCCGAGGCGGGCGAGCGGCGGAGTCAGGCTGAGAACCGGGCCGTTGCCGTGCGGCGGCT
>JBDQOY010000066.1:0-4034 GCA_040260935.1 Pirellulales bacterium | reverse complement strand
GGCATTCCCGTCGAGCAGGGTGCCAGTGAGCTGCATCGGGTTCCCGGGGAGCGAAAGCCGCCGGAGGGTGCCGGCGAAACTATCAGCCATCTGACGGATGCTCTCGTTGCTACTCTTCGCGAAGATTGGGCCAAAGGCTTCGTAAGCCTGCTTGGCAGCTGGTTCTCCACCCGGCATATGCTCGAAGGCACTGGCGAGTTGCATGGCAAGACCGGCAGAAGCCTTGTCATTGGGGTCGGCGGCGAGGAGTTCCTGGGTCTTGTTGATCAGGTCGGCCGCACCGCTCAGGTCACGCTGCTTGAACATGGCTTGTGCTTCAGCAACGAGCAATAGTCGCTTGGCTTCCATGGCCAGCGTTGCTGAGGGACCACCAATGAGTGTTTCGGCAAACTGCTTGAGCGTGGCATCAGCCTCGTCCACCCCGAGACGCCCTAGCATTGCCAAGCCCTCGAGCTTGGCCTGGGCCGCCTCTTCAAAGGCCTCGTCGACTCCTTTGAGTTGAGCCAGGGCTTTGTCTGCGGCTTCCACAATCGCCGTCGCCAGTTGCTGCATCTGATCGGGCGTCGAGGGGCGGACGACGTTTGGCCGATTGGCGCGGATGTATTCGAGGAGTTCTGCTGGCGTGCCGTTGGGGACGGGAGCGAGTGAAAACGCTTGCCGCTGGCCGTTGCCACGACTTCCTGCGGAAGGCTCTGCAGCGGTGAGCGTGCCGGCCGTCAGAAGTGCGACGAACATCACCACGAGTGGAAATGGTCGCGGGCAGGGGAAAGAGAGCGTCAGCAGGCGAACCATCACAGGCCTCGTGTCGAGTTGAGGAAGGGGGCAGGGAGACGAGGCAAAGCCTCGCCGGAACCGATAGCCTACCCCTAAGCGAACCGTGACGGCAATCGAGAGTAACTGCCCCGAGGCTTCGCCGCAAAGTGCGGGGCGGGCGGGGCTCAGCGAACCACGGTGCGGAGCCGCACAAAGCCCGATTTGCCGGCCTCGAGGGTGTCCTGCAACTTCCACGAGATGACGCGACTTCCGTCGTCAGCCGTTGAAAGTGAGATTTCTGCCGGAAGGCTTGCTGCAGGTGAGTCGGCAATAAGTTCGAGTCGCCCCGGTAGGGTGTCAACGATGACCACATCGGTGAGGGGCACATCGCCAGAGTTGAGAAAGGCAATGGTGAAATCGAGTTCCTCGCCAACCCGGGCCGAATCGTTTCCTGCTCGTTTGCAGAGCGTAAGTTCCGCCCGTCCTGGGGACTCAACCCGCAGGGTGGCTGTGCCCTGACTGGCCGACACCACATCAGCCACCTGTTCATTGATGACGGCGTTGGCTGAGGTCAGGCGGGTCCAGGTGGTGGGGACATCAAAGCCGACGGCTTCTGCGAGGCCTTGCTTCCGCTGGGCTGACTCAGCCTGTAGTTCCGCAGCACGTTCGGCCACATGGGCCTGGCCGAACGATTCGTTAGGCAGATCAGACGCTGCGACGCCCAGTGGCCCGGAACGTTCTTCGACAGCCAGACCACTGTCAGCTCGTCTGGCGGCCTGTAGGTTCACCCACTGGGCGGCCCGGCCGACAGGCTGGAGGGCCGTATCGCTTGTTACGCTGGCCTCAGCGGTGACGCCACTGGGGCCGACAGGAAGTTTTTCTTCATACAGTCGCACGACCTGCCGGACTGATCCGAACCGTGGCGTGTAGATGCAGGTGCGGTTGGAGACGGCCATCCCCGATGCTTTGGCAGCGTCTGCGGCAGTAGCCGGTGGGCCGTTGGCGGCGCGGTAGCGAGCGACGGTATCACCTGCCGACAGGCCGACAATATCAAACTGGCCATGTGGCCGAGCTGGTGCGCAAGCGTCACCCCCATCGCAGATCGGCGGGGGGAGCACGGCAGGCGGAAGCAGCCGGAACGCAGCCGCAGGTGGGAAGACCGGCTCACAGGATACCGGTTCAGGCAGGGCAGGGGGGGCTGCCTGAGTGGGTGCGGTGCCCCAGAAGCCGATGCTCCAGAAACTGATGCCCCAGAAGGCCAGCACTGTTGCTGCCAGGCGGTTCGGGGCCAAGCGTGGCTGGCGACGGGGAATCATGGTGTCGTTCCGACGGGCAGCAGGGGAAGCCGGTTGCCAATTCTGAGTTCAGCCACTGGTTCTCCCAGTGTCTTTGCGACCTCCAGGCAATCATCTCCGGGTCGAGCGTCGAACCAGCGACTGGCAAGCACGTCGGCAGCCTCTGGCTCGTGCGAGAGATAGACCACCCGACGAACATGGCTTCCGGCAGAAGCCTCATCGAGATCATCGCGGTCGATGACCAGTTCGATGGGAAACCGCCAGCGTTGCCCTCGGGGAGCGGCCAGCGGGGCCAGCACCTGCAGTGAGGGGTAGAGGACGTCAGCCGGTTTCCCTGGAATGTCAGTCAGTCGCAGCCGGTAAGCTCGGCCTGGCTCGAAGCCAATGCGTAGTGGCAGGGGCTCGGGTGACGACCAGCCAGCAGCTGTTTCAACTGAGAGGCTGAGCCCCTCTGGGCCACTGATTTCGACCGGCTGAGAATAACTGGACACACCATCCGGACGGGGACCGAACTGCGGGCGGCGGATCGTGCCAATCGCTCCCGGTTCTGTCATCTCGACAATGGGCCCTGGAGCGGTGGTCCCGAGAGGAGCGGCAGCCGCAGCTGTCGCTATTCCCAGAGCCACCAGGGCCATCGTCGGCATGCCGCCGAGGTTCCGCAGCGCGGACCCTGTCCGGATGAAGGTGTCAGTTTTTTGCATCGTGAACTATCAGGGGTCTAATCGTCGCGGTGGCCGTCGCTCGCCACCGGCTGGCTCAAGCCGGGCTGCGTCAGAAGGCAGGAGGCTCGGGCGGGCAGTCACGGCAGATGATTGCTGCCGCCGCTTCGGCATCAGGGTCAGGACCACCGTTGTCGACCCAGCGGGTGCGATCTTCCCGGGGCTGCTTGAGGTGAATCTTGGGGACGTCAGACCGTTCCGCCACATAGGCCTTGCTGGCCGGCTTTGGGTAACTGAGCCCAGGAGCCTGCTGCACGTGCAGTTTGAGCTGCTTTGTCGGCCCAGGCAGGCTGGTTCGCGTGTGATTGGTGATGGTGTGCTTCTGGAGACCGGCAGGTACCCCGAGTGGAACATGGGGTGGGCCGGGCAGGCCGATGGGGGTGCCCGTGATCGGCATGCCGTAGTGTGGGGCGGTCATGCCGGCAACGAACGCTGGGGGCAGTTGCTGCGGGTCGCTCCCGCAGGGCATGCCTAGCGGCACGCCGCCTGCTGTCTGCACCATCCCGTCGGCTGGCATGGCATTGCCGACAACGGCTGATTCAAGATCTTTATTGCCGATCCGAATGATCGCCAGGATAGAACCACGTCGGTCGGCCTCGACAACTGGATCAACGCCCGGATCGAGCCGCGTGCTGACAAGTGTCTCGACACCCGCAACAGCCAATTCCTGATAGTCGGGGTCGGGAAGGTAGACCACCTTGGTGACAAAGTTCCCTGTCATCACCTGATCAAGATCTTCGTCCGTGAGCTGAACGGGAACCGTATTGTGAGCAATGAAGGCTGCGGTTCTCGGCGTGGTCGGGGCCACTTCCAGGGTTGGGTAGAGTTCCGCTCCCTCCCGGCCTGGGATGTTGGTGAGCTTGAGGCGATAGATCGCACCCTGAGGGAAGTCATAGCGTCCAGGGGCGACCAACGGCGTTGAGTCAAAGCCACCTGCGGTATTGACATCCCAGCGGACTTGCATGCCGTCAGGGCCGATGAATCCGACCTGCGACAGTGGAGGTCCTGGCATGGCCATAGGGCCGCCGGCCTCAGGAAGCATGCCTGGTGGGCCAGCGGCAATCATTTCTTCGTAGCCGACAGGAGCGATAATTCCTGGTCCGGGTCCATCGACACCGGGTCCGGGGTGGGAAAGCATCTCGGCTGGTGGCAGGACATTGGTGTGCGGCTGGCCCGCCGGCCGGAGGCCAGCGATTCCAGACAGGGGGGAATTCGCCGGGATGTGACAGCCAGTCAGGGCTGTGGCCAGCGACAGTCCGACGAGTTT
>JBDQOY010000065.1:0-2641 GCA_040260935.1 Pirellulales bacterium | reverse complement strand
TGGTGGAGCACTGCCGCGCCCGAGGCGTGGACGGCCTCAACGTCGACCTTCAGGCGTCGGCACTTGATCTCGTAGGCGGCCCGCGGCTGCGATTGCAACGCTCGCCGCACCGCCTTGAGGTTTGCTGGGAGTGTGGTTTCCACACGAAATGGCGTCAGCAGCCCTGTGTCGGCCACTGGCCCGCCAGTCAGGTATTCCTCGTCGGCGGCCAGCCGTGCCAGGCCCTGCTGGTTGGCCAGCAGGTCGACCAGCCCGGCGCGAATCACTGCGGGATCAGGTTCAAACAGCCAGGCATCCACATGATCAATGACGGGCCGTGCCACGGCCGTCGGGTCTCCCGCCAGCGTCCTGCCGGTGGTCAGGTTGGTGGCCCGGCGAGGCTCGCTGCCGGCTCGGTCCCCAAACCAGATGGTCGCTTCACGGCATTCGCCCCGAAGGCTTGTCAGTTCAATGTCGAGCCCGGGCTCTTTCCCGAGGTGGCGGGGCCAGTCGCTCGCCGGTCCAAGTTTGATGGCCCCGCCCCGTGCGGTGGCCAGCAGGTGTCGCAGCCAGGTGAGGCTGGGACAGTATTCATCCAGCCTGCGGGTGGGGCGAGGGCGACTGCCGCGGCGGTCGGGGTCGGCATGAATGAATTGGCTGCTCCAGTCGCGGGCAGTGACATCGGCCACCGTGCCGGTGAATCGCTCGGGGTAGCCGAGCACCGCCACGTTCTGACTGGCTCGCCAGACCATCGCCGGCGAGAGATCAACGCCGTGTACACTCGTTTGCAGTGATAGTGCGGCCGCGTCACTGCCGATGCCGCAGCAGAGGTCAGCCACCGCGTCGCAGCCCGCAAACCGCGCCGCCTTGTGCACGGCGACCTCCCAGGCGGTGGCCTGCTCTAGCCCAGTGCGGGTCAGCCAGAGCTGCTCAGCAGCGGGCAATTGGCCTGCGGCTCGCTGACGGGCGTCACAGACCGCAAGTGCCTCCCGCACCAAGTCGTCGGGGTAGTGAGCCCGCAACTGCTTCTGGCTGGTGCGTTCTGCCGCAGAGCAGGCAGCCACGGCAGCCAGCAACTCGGGGCTGGCCTGCAGGAGTTTCAGCCGCGAAAGCTCGGCGGAGTCAGCAGGGCTGGTCATGCCGTGGGCAGAGCGAGTGACTCAAGCCATTCGACCACGCCGGCGGCAAGTCGTTCGCGATCAAATCGCATCTCGGCCAGCCGGCGGGCCCCGTGTCGTAGGCGGGAGAGTCGCCGTGGGTCCTCGGCCAGTGGGGCCAGCACATCGGCCAGGGCGTCGGCGGTGGCCGTAGCCGGCACTAGCCCGGCCTCTTCGCTCGCGACCATGTCGGCCAGTTCGCCCCGGCTGGTCACCACCAAGGCCAGGCCGGCCGCAGCGCAGTCGGCTGCCTCAGCCGAGAGCGGAAACCGTTGGAGCAGTCCCGGCAGCAGCAGCCCGGCGTGGCAGCTCGACAACAGGCTGACATAGCGGCCACGGTCAATCAGTCCATGGGCCTCAATGCGGCACGAGCCGGTGACGAGCGGTGCAGTTGTGGCCAGTTTTGGCATCCAGCGGCCACCACCGATCACGTGGAGCACGGCGGCGGTCTGTCGACGACTGAGGCTGCGAGCCAGGTCGACCAGCCGCAGGAGATCATCCCGCCGGTTGAGTTCGCCCGTCACCGCCACTGCCAGCGGTGCTGATGAGCCGGCAGCTGTTCGCCGGAACTGCTGGCCGGGAACGTGGTCGATGAAGGGGGGCGGGGCCGAGTAATCCTGTAGGTACGAGCCCGTTGGCACGATCTGCACTGGGGTGCCTGTGGGGACGGCCTCCCGCACCTCTGCCGCCGTTGCGGCCGATGCAGCGAGCACGGCGTCTGCCTGGCTCAGCACCTGACGTTGGCGGCGGGCAAGCCCGGGAAAGACGAGCCCGGCAACGATCGCGCGGAGCCAGGTGGGGCCGGGCAACAGCGGCTGGAGCGGTTCGGGCCACCATTCTGCCTGATCGAGAACCAGTTCGGCGTCGAGTCGGCGGGCCACTCGGGCGGCAGCCTCACCGGCATGGTGGGGCGGGACGGTGGCGACCAGCAGGTCTGGTCGGGCAAGCCGTCCACTGGCAACCTCGTTGGTGGCCTGTTTCTCAAATGTGCAGGCAAAGTCGCGATGGCTGCCAAACCGGGCCCGGGAGATGTCGTGCTGATAGCGGCGGGTGGCGACCAGCCGCACGGCAAACCCCTCTTCGTCCTGAATCTGCAGGGGCGGGGTCCGCGGTCCGTGACGGGTGTGGCTGAAACTGCTGGTCCACCAGATCACCTCGTGGCCTGCCGCAACGAGCGCCCGCGCAATGGCCCAGGTCCGGGACGGCAGCAGACCCTCGCCCGGAATAGCCGAAATCGGGTCGACCAGCCAGAACAGTCGGCGGTGGGTGCCCCGCTGCTCGGGCTGCCACCGTTGGTGTTCGGCATCCGGACTGGAAAAAGACGGGGAAGAGACGTGTCGAGGCATCGCGAAATCGTATCAGACTCTCATAAAAGTCGATGCCACCCGAGGGTTTCGCGGCATTCAGCCCGTCTTTTTCTTAAAAACGTGACTTTCCGCAGCCGATCCTCCATAATGGGTGTTGGTGGCCTCGGTCACCGACTCCGATGCTGCCGAGCCGCTGTC
>JBDQOY010000064.1:0-2544 GCA_040260935.1 Pirellulales bacterium | reverse complement strand
CAGCTGGTGGTGACTGGGAACGGGAATTCAATATTGGCGGCGGTGACTTCGGCGCGATTCTTGGCGCTGGGTTCCTCGGCTTCGGCCTGATGATCTTCTTCGGCGGCATCCTCGTCGAGAAGTTTGGCTACAAACGCCTCCTGATGATCGCCTTTGTGCTGCACCTTGTCAGCGCGGCCATGCTCTTTGCCGCCAACCCATTGTTTGCTTCATGGCAAGCGAGTGACCCAGCCACCGCCACCAGGAATGTCTTTCAGATGCTTTTCTGGAGTGCTTTTATCTTCTCAATCTGCCAGGGACTGTATGAAGCGGTGATCAACCCGTTGATTGCCGAACTCTACCCGGAAAATAAAACCCACTACCTGAACATCCTCCACGCCGGCTGGCCGGCTGGCATGATCGTCGGCGGTCTTTTTGCGGCGGGCTTCATGGGTGAAAACGCCTGGTTCATGCAGCTCCCATGGGCCTGGGCGATGTCCAGTTTCGCAATCATAGTGTTGCTCTATGGCGTGATGGTGATCCCCGAGAAGTTCCCCGAAACGGTCGGCGAGAAGGCGGGCAACTTTGCCACCGTGTTCTCGTGTTTTGCGTCGGTTCCCTTCCTCGTACTGGTCGTGCTTCATGCCTTCGTCGGCTACATGGAACTCGGCGTAGACTCCTGGATGACCAAGCTCATGGAGAACCTGCTACCAAACTCGATTTTGATCCTGGTCTACACCTCGGCGTTGATGTTCATCTTGCGGTTTTTTGCTGGCCCCATTGTCCACAAGGTCAACCCAATTGGTCTGCTCTTCGGCAGCAGTGTGATTGCCTGCCTCGGCCTGCTCTGGCTCGGCTGGCCAACTGAGAATGTCGCCATGATTTTCGCTGCCGCAACCTTCTATTCGTTTGGCAAGGCATTCCTCTGGCCAACCATGCTCGGCGTTGTCGGCGAACGGTACCCCCGTAGTGGCTCGGTCGCCATGGGCGCACTCGGAGCCGCCGGCATGATCTGCGTCGGCCAGATCGCTGGCCCCCGGATCGGAGCCCAGCAGGGCTACGAAATGAGTGCCCAACTCCAGAAAGCAGCTCCGGCAACATTCGACCGGTATGCCGACACCGACACGACTTCCTCGTGGGGTTACGAGTACCGGGCAATCAATGCGGCCAAGCTGAACGCTGCCAATGGCACGGAACTCGAAAACGGGAAACCAAGGAGCACGGTTGCAATCACGAATGCCGAACTCATTCCCGAAGCGGAAAAGCAGGAACTCATTGCCAACGCCGGGACTGATTTCCAGGCTGTCCAGGCCTCGTACCTCCACGGGGGCCGGCAGGCATTGATCCTGACCAGTTACATTCCGGCGGCAATGGCCGTCGGCTTCCTGGGTCTTCTCGTCTACTACCGAGCGATCGGTGGCTACAAGGTGATTCAGCTTGATGGTACAGAGATCAGTCATGAGGCAGCAGCCGGCGATGAGGCCCCGGACGGCACGGGGCCTGAAGAGATCCCCGCCTCGAGCGAGTACTGAATTCGACGAGCGAACGGGCTGATCGAAGTTTTTCACACCTTGCGGCGTCGGGCATCGTCATGATGCTCGACGCCGCTTTCGTTTTGACTGGCGTTCTCCGGGCGCTGTTGGTGGCGACCTGTCTTGCGGTACGATTGGGGCCTACCTGATGCGTCCGCCGACCCTGCCAAGAGCGACCTCCCATGCACGAACTGCCCAAGCACTACGACCACGCCGCTGCCCAAAAACGCTGCCGCGAACTCTGGGATGCGGGTCGGTTCTGGCACGCCGAGCCCGACGCCGACCGGCCGGCATTTAGTGTGGTCATTCCGCCCCCGAACGTCACTGGGGCGTTGCATCTTGGCCACGCACTCAATAACACGCTGCAAGATATCCTCGTTCGGACCCGGCGAATGCAGGGGTTCAACACGCTCTGGATGCCCGGGACCGACCATGCCGGGATCGCCACCCAGGCAGTGGTCGAACGCCGGCTTCTGGAAGAGGAACAGCAGTCTCGGCACGATCTCGGCCGGGAAAAACTTGTCGAGCGGATTTGGGCATGGAAAAAGCAGTACGAGACCCGCATCCTCGGACAGCTTCGCGATCTTGGCGCCAGCTGCGACTGGGACCGCACCCGCTTTACGCTGGACGAACAGTGCGGCCGCGCGGTCCGCGAGACCTTTTTTCGGCTGTTCAAGCAGGGCCTTGTCCGCCGCGGCAAGCGGCTGGTCAATTGGGACACCTTTCTGCAGACGGCCGTCAGTGATGATGAAGTCTTTCATGAAGAGGTGAAGGGGCACTTCTGGCACATTCGGTATGACGTCATCGATCCTCGGCCAGGCGAACCGACTGAGGTTGCGGTGGCGACCACCCGTCCGGAGACCCTGCTCGGTGATACCGCCGTTGCGGTACATCCCAATCCTGCGGCGGCCCTCGCTGCCGTTGAGGCTGAATTGCGGGCAAAACTGACCGCTGCAAGTGCCAAGGAACGCCCCCAGATCGAGCAGGATCTTGCCGATATCGCCACCCGGCGGGAGGCCGTCCTGCCGTTGCT
>JBDQOY010000063.1:0-9583 GCA_040260935.1 Pirellulales bacterium | reverse complement strand
CGCAGTTCTACAACACCGCCAAATGCCACTCGTCCCGGGTCAGCCTGCTCACCGGACGCTGGTGCCGGCAAGCTGGCGATGAGTCCATGCGCCGAGCTGTCACACTTCCGGAAATGCTTCGGGAGGCTGGCTACAAAACCCTGATGACCGGCAAATGGCACCTCGCCAAAGAACCGACAGATTACGGATTCGACCGGTTCTTCGGCCATCTCTCCGGATCGTGCAGTTATTTCAGAGGGGACCAGAGCTTTCGTTTGAACAAGAATCCGTTCCAACCGCCAGAACAGGGCTTCTACACCACCACGGCCAATGTCGATTACGCAATCGATTTCCTATCCAGTGCACGCCAGAAAGATGACCACCCCTGGTTTCTCTATCTCGCCTTCAATGCGCCGCACGCCCCACTGCATGTCCTCAAAGAAGATTACGGAAAATACCAGGGGCAGTACGACGTTGGCTGGGACGTGATTCACGAACAACGGTTTGCGAGGCAGCAGAAACTCGGCCTGTTTCTGCCAAGCACCGAGGCATCGCCCCGCCCGCAGGCAATCATGGCGTGGGAGGAACTCTCCACTGACTTTCAAGACTGGGAATCCCGGAGGATGACAGCGCTCGCCGGCATGATCGATCGCGTTGATCAGGAAATTGGTCGACTTCTGAAAGATCTTGAGGCGCACCATGAAATGGACAACACGTTCATCCTGTTTGTTTCAGACAACGGCGCCTGCCCGTATGACCGGGCGTCCATCGGCCGCGACAAGCCACCCTACGACGCCAGCACGAACTGGTCTGACAGCACTGGCTGGGCCTGGGCGAGAAACACGCCCTTCCGCTTTTTCAAACAGAATCAGTTTGAGGGAGGGGTCATGTCACCGGCAATCGTTCACTGGCCAGCCGGGTTAGGCCAGGCGGCCGGCGACATCACCGAGGCACCGGCACACCTCGTCGACATCTACCCAACCCTGGCAGAGGCCTGTACAGCCAAAATCCCGATGAGCTGGCCGGACCGGAAGCCGACTCCGCTCGCCGGCATGTCGCTCATGCCGCTGCTCACAGGCAGTCCTTCACCACCGCGGCCGCCGATTCACCTGCTGTTTGCCCGCGACCGCGGGCTCCGCGATGGTGACTGGAAACTGGTCAGCTTTCGTGGCCAAGCCTGGGAACTCTACAACCTTGCCGAGGACCGGACTGAAATGCACAACCTCGCCGATGAGTTCCCGGAACGGGTTGCGTCCATGTCGGCAACGTGGCACGAACTCACGGCAAACGACCTCCAGGCTCCTGCCAGCGAGCAGCAGCCTGTGCTGCCGGGACCGGTTCGGTACGAAAACAGAGAGTGGACGATCTATTCATCTCCGGAGGCCAGCACTGAGGCCAAACGCAACCGGCAGCGAACACCTTCCCGCAAGCAGAAGGACCAGCGGCCTACCGCAGAACCAGGCCAGTGATGTTGCCGCAGGCCTAGTTGTCTTCTTTGAGCAGATCCTTGAACGCCTTGCGAACCTTGGCCACCTTCGGCGCGATCACAGCTTGGCAGTACGGCTGATAACCGTTGATCGCAAAGTAATCCTGGTGGTAGTCCTCTGCCGGATAAAAGACCGTGGCCGGCTCAAGTTTTGTGACGATCTTTGAGGGAAAGACCTTGGCAGCATTCAGCTGAACGATCACCTGCTGCGCGGTCTTTTTCTGTTCGTCATCGTGATAGAAGATTGCTGACCGGTACTGCGTGCCCACATCCGCCCCCTGCCGATTGAGTGTGGTCGGATCATGCGTGCTGAAAAAGATTTCCAGCAGTTTTTCATAGGCTACGACGGTCGGGTCATACTCAATCTCGACCGCCTCCGCGTACCCGGTGAGGCCGCTGCAGACCTGCTTGTAGGTTGGGTTCTCGACATGGCCACCGATGTAGCCGCTGGTGACGCGTGTCACCCCTTTGATCTGGGCGTAGACCGCCTCGGTGCACCAGAAGCAGCCTCCTCCGAAGGTCGCCTTGGCTGTTGCCGGCGTTTCAGCCGCCTGCGTTGATTCTGACATCATGCCTCCCAGGAGCGTGGACACCACGGCACCAACCGCCAGGAACCGGGCTCCGGACCACATCTGCTGGCCTTTTTCATTGCTGCTCACTCTCATCACGGACCTCCTCAACACGCACGCGTCGCGGACGAGGGTCCAGCGGAAATCTCGTCCAACTAAGTTATACGCAGCGACTCAAGAAAAGGGCCGGATCAACCACATACCGAAGCGGTTTGGCAGCCCACTCCCCAGCATAGTCCACTCCAATCCGTGGCGTGCGTTCAATCAGCCGTCTCGGCACGTCGGCCCCGGCCTCCAGCCAAAGGCCGCTGGCCCGACAACTGCATCTGCCGTCATACTGCCGGTCGACACCAAGGGCCTTCGTCAGCCGGCCCGGGCCCGCCGCCTCGCCGGCCCCACGGATCAGCACCGCCGCCGGCAGCCCATCCCGGCCGGTCACGATATTCAGCATCCAGTGCATGCCGTAGCAGAGATAGACATACCAGTGGCCAGCCGGGCCAAACATCGCGCGGTTGCGGGCAGTCGGCCCCGTGCGGCCGTGGCAGGCCAGATCATGCGGGCCCATGTAGGCTTCCGTCTCGAAGATGGCATGCCGCTGCACCTTTCCCGCCGGGCTCTGCACCACCAGCCAGCAGCCGAGCAGATCGCGAGCGACCGAATCGGCACGTCGGGCAAAGAATGCCGATGGAAGAAGTTCTCCGGCTGCCAGCCCCCCCAGGAGAACGCCCTGGGAGGCTCGCCGCCCCTTTCGCGTTTTCGACGATTGTGGTCTGTTATCCATAATCAAGTGGGCAGTCCTGCTCGCCCGTTTCATCCGTGCCTCTCCTGCAACAGGCTCGATCTGTTGCTCATCAAGCGAGGGAGCCCCTCATGCACGGATCGCACCTGGTAGCCGACAGGGTGACATCCGCTGATGTCGCCCCCGCCGATAGTGCCGAAACTCCAAACTGGATTCGTGACGCCCGGCACACCATCCAACAGGCAACGACTGATTTTTTCAAGGTCTCGCCACTGCGGTACTGGACCGACTTTCTCGTCAGCCTTGTGCTTGCTTATGGCGCAGCAACGATCTATCTGCTGGCTCCCCTCGGCTCCTGGCAGCAACTCGTCGCCTTCCCGATTGCTGTGTTCTGGCTCTATCGGCTCGGGTCACTGATTCACGAGGTCTGCCATCTCGGCGCCCATGAGATGCGAGCCTTCAAGGTTGCCTGGAACCTGCTGGTGGGCGTCTTCACGCTCACCCCGTCTCCATTCTTCACGCGACACCACCGCGACCACCACAGCCAGCGGATGTACGGGACCCCCGAAGACCCGGAATACGTTGCCAACGTTCTGGAAGCCGGCAACTGGAAAAGCGGGCTCGGGTATGCCCTCTTCATGCTCGCCTTTCCAATCCTCGTCTTCCTGCGGTTTTTGCTTGCCCCGCTGTCATTCCTCTCTCCCCGCCTGCGGCAGTTCGTGCTGGAGCGGGGCAGCTCGCTCACCCTCAATCTGCGGTACCGGCGGCAGATCACCGACTTTGACCGGCGGGTGATCACGGTGATGGAACTCCTCTGCTGCCTCCGGGCGGCGGCAATTCCGCTGGCGGTCTTCGCCGGAGCAGCACCCCTCAGCCGCATCCCGCTGCTCTACGCCCTCGGCCTGACCACGCTTGTCATGAACCAGATGCGACAACTCGCCGACCATCACTTTGAGGGCGATGGCAGCCGCAGCAACGTCGAGGCCCACATCCTTGATTCCTGCAACTATTCGGGCAACGATCCCCTGACGCTGTTGTTTTTCCCCTTTTCCATCCGCTATCACGCCCTGCATCATCTGTTCCCGTCGCTGCCGTACCATAATCTGGCGGCAGCCCACGCCTACCTGATCGAACACCTCCCGGAAGATTCCCCCTACCGCGGCCTCGATCAGCCAGGCTGGTGGCCCGTCGCAAAACGCACAGTGTTCGGTGGAATGAGGACGGCACAGGCCGCCTAGAAAAATAGAAAAACGATGGAAGCAGGAATTGTCGGGCTGCCGAATGTCGGCAAGAGCACCCTCTTCAATGCGCTGACGATGTCAGCAGCAGCCCAGAGCGCCAACTACCCGTTCTGTACAATCGAGCCCAACGAGGGCATGGTGAGCGTCCCCGATGGGCGGCTGAACCGGATCACCGCGTTAATTCCCCCGCAGAAAGTAATTCCTGCGGCCCTCAAACTGGTCGACATTGCCGGTATCGTGAAGGGAGCCAGCGAAGGCCAGGGCTTGGGCAACAAGTTCCTGGCACACATCCGAGAGGTTGATGCCATTCTGCAGGTGGTCCGCTGCTTTGACGACCCTGATGTCATCCACGTTGCCGGAACGGTTGATCCTGTTGCCGACATGGAGACGATCGAGTTGGAACTGCTGCTGGCCGACCTCCAGCATCTGGAGAACCTGCTGCCAAAGGCCGAACGCAACGCCCGCAGCCAAGACAAGGATGCCAAGGCCAAAGTCGAGGTGCTGAAGAAGTGCCAGGCCCATCTCGCTGCCAACCAGCCGATCCGTACCCTTGCCCTGACACCCGCGGAGCAGAAGTCAACCAAGGAACTCGGCCTGCTCTCCGCCAAGCCGATTCTCTACGTTGCCAACGTCGATGAGGGTGACCTCGCAGGCACCGGCCCACTGGTTGAGAAGGTTCGCGCCGCAGCGGGGACTGCGGGGGCCGATGTCGTAGTCGTCTGCGCCAAACTTGAGGCCGAACTGGCTGAACTCGATGAGGCCGATCGGGCCGAAATGCTCGCCGACGTCGGCCTGACTGAGCCGGCGCTTGCGATGCTGGCTCGAGCCGCCTACAAGACGCTCGGCCTTCAGAGCTTCTTCACGGCAGGCGAGAAGGAAGTGCGGGCCTGGACCGTTCCAGTCGGGGCAACCGCCCCGCAGGCTGCCGGCGTGATCCACACCGACTTTGAAAAGGGCTTCATCCGCGCCGAGATCTATTCACTTGATGACCTCGAAGCCCTGACGAGCGAAAAAGAAATTCGCGCTGCCGGCAAACTCCGTGTTGAAGGCAAGGAGTATGTGATGCAGGACGGTGACATCTGCCACTTCCTGTTCAACCGCTAGGATTCTGCAAAGGCAGCCTCTTGTGCCTGGGCGACGTCAGCAGCCGTTGCGGGGCCTACCGACTGGCCGCTGGCGGCAGCAGGCTCTTCCCAGCCTTCGTCTTCGGTGAGATCATGCTGAGACGCGGCCCCAAACAGGGAGTACATCACCGGCACGAGGACCAGCACAATCAGCGTCGTCGCTGCCAGCCCGAAGACCAGGGACGTTGCCATCGGCACGAGAAACTGCGCCTGAAAACTGGTTTCGGTCATCAGCGGCAAGAGGCCACCGATGGTCGTGACACTGGTGAGGAATACCGGCCGGAACCGCAACTCCCCGGCCTCCCGCAGCGCGTCAAATAGGGGCATCCCCGCCCGGACCCGATGATTGATGAAGTCAATCAACACAATCGAGTCATTGACCACCACACCAGCCAGGGCCACTAAACCGAACATGCTGAAGATCGTCAGCGGCATGCCCATCACCGCATGGCCAAACACCGCCCCGGCACAGCCGAACGGAATGATGGCGATGATCAACAGTGGCTGAAAGTACGACTTGAACTCCATCGTCAGCAGCACGAACATCGCAAACAACGCCACGACGAAGCCAACACCGAGGCTCTGCAGGCTTTCTCGAGTCTGCTCCTGCTCGCCCTCCCAGCGAACCTTCACCCGCGGATACTCAGCCAGCAGGTCGGGCATCAACCGCTCGGCCATGTCCCCGGTAATCTGCCCGCTGGTCAGCGTGCTCTTCGCCACATCAATGTCGGCCACCACGGTGATTGACCGTTGCTGACTGACGCGATTGATCTCAGAATAGCCGCGGTTAATCTCAATTTCCGCAAGCTCATTGAGCGGCCGCTTCACCCCATCCGGACTGGTGACCCGAATATCATCGAGTGTAGCCACGCTGCGGCGTTCCTCCTGCGGGTACCGCACCATCAGCTTGACCTCGTGCCGCCCCCGCTGGAGCCGCATCACCTCTTCGCCGTAATAACTGGCCCGTACCGTGCCGGCCAGATCAGCCAGCGACACCCCCATCGCCTCAGCCTCTGGCTTGACGCGAATCTGATACTCCCACTTCCCTGGGCTTGAGTCATCGTCAATGTCAATGACGCCGGGGTATTGGGCCAGCCACTCCTTGCACCGTTCCACTGCTGTTTCAAGCTGACGAATTGATTCGGGGTCGTTGCGTGCCAGCAGTTTGAACTCCACCGCCTTGCCGCCAGGCCCAATGTTTTCCGTCCCAAAGACAAGGCTTTCCACGCCAGGAAATTCCCCCGCCCGCTGCCGCCAGTCACTAATGAACTGCTCACTGGTCACCGACCGGCTCTCGCCATCGACAAGTTCGATCGCCACCGCCCCGACATGACTGCCACTGACGCGGGCATCAGGGCCAACCTCTCCCTGAGCCGCAACCTGCCCCACCGACCGATGCACCAGCCGGACAATCGGCAATTCGGCCGCCGACAACTGATCACTTATGGCAAACGCGGCCTCTTCAATCCGCCGGGTCGCCGCCTCCGTCACAGTGACCGGAGTGCCGTCAGGAAAGGAGACCTTGGCAAGCAACCGGTTGGCATCGATTTTCGGGAAGAGCGAGAACGGCGTGACACCGCTGCGGACAGTGGCAACAGCCAGCATGAGCACACTGACCGCGACCGCCAACGCACTGAGCCGATTGGCAAGCGCGACATCGAGCAACGGCCGGTAACAGACCTGAATGAACCAGGAGAGGCCACGGTCACAGGCCCGCTGCAGCCAGGCCAGCACCGGCAGAAAGAGCTTCAACGGGTAAAGCAGCCAGCCCAAGAGGGTAAAGATCAGCCCTTTTTCATGGGACAGATGACCGGGCAGCACCAGCAGCGACTCAAACAGCGACATCAACAGCGCCGTAATGAAGGCGAAGGGCATCACCGCGATGAACTTCCCCATCACCCCCGAGACAAAGCAGAGCGGCAGGAACGTGATCACGGTTGTCATCACGCTTGAAATCACACTGGGGGTGACCTCCACAGCACCATCGATGGCTGCCGTGATCGGTTTCTTGCCCAGCCGGCGGTGACGTTCGATGTTGTCGCTGACGACAATCGCATCGTCGACAACAATCCCAATCGCCATCAGGAAGGCAAACATCGAGAGCATATTGAGCGTCTGATCGGTGACGAGCATCAGCCCGCCCGTACCCAGCATGCAGAAGGGAATACCGAGAGCCACCCAGAAGGCAATCTTGAGGTCGAGGAACAGCGACAGAATCACAAAGACAATCAGCAGCCCCTGGGTTCCAGCACTGATCAGCATCTCAAGGCGGTCGCGAACATCGACCGACTGATCAGCCCAGGTAATCAGCTCATAGCCCGGGGGGAGTGTGGCGGTGGCGATGTACTCTTTCACCGCCGCCGTCATCGCCAGCAGATCCTCGCCGGAACTGCGGTCAATCGAAACGACCATGCCCTGCCGGCCGTTGATGCGGTTGGTGGCCGCGACATCCGCAAAATCATCACGAACGGTGCCGAGGTCGCCGACGGTCAGCACCAGCCCGTCGGGCAGGGTCACCAGCGGCAGCGTTGCAATCTCGGTGCCAACGTAGCGTTTGTTCTTGCCCCGCAGCAGAATCTCACCGCTTCCCCCTCGGATCGTGCCGCCGGGCAGTTCCAGGTTCTCGCGGCGGACAATGTCGGCCACGGCCCGCAAGGAAAGGCCGTATTTGCGAAGCGTGCGTTCCGAGATCTCAATGTCGATCTCATAGTCGCGGACGCCCTGCAGATTGGCTGCTGACACCGCTGGCAGGGCGAGCAGGTCATCTCGAATCACCTCCGCCACATCGCGGAGTTCAGCCTCCGCCACCTCACCAGGCATCCGGGGGGCCAACACGCCCACCTTAATCGCCGGATTCCGCAGCGTGACCTGTTCAACCTTGGGATCTTCGGCAAGTTCCGGCAGGCTCGGAATCCGTTCAACCTCGGAGCGGAGTTCACTGAGCACCTTCTGAACATTTTTGATGTTCGCGTTGAGTTCGAAGACACAGAAGCCCGAACCCTCCTGGGCAACACTGGTCAGTTTCTTGATCCCAGTGACACTCCGGCAGGCCTCTTCGATCTTCTGGCAGATGCCTTCCTCAACCTCTTCTGGGGTCGCCCCCGGATAGGGGACCGAGACGAGAATGATTTCGAGTTCAAACTCGGGAAAGACCTCCCGACGCATCGTCGCAAAACTCATCGCTCCGACGATGAGAATCGCCGCTACCAGCGTGTTCATCGCCGGCATGTTCCGCACGGTCCAAGAGATGATGCTGCGCATGACGAGACGTTACTCAATCGTCGGGGAGGGAGGCGGTGTGCCCGGCGTCACCGACTCTGGCGCCTGGGCCGTTTTCACTGCAGTCCTGTCAGCGGCGGTCTCTGCCACCGCCATGCCCGCGCGGACGTTCGACAGTTGGCTGACCACGACCCGATCATTTGGCTGCAGCCCATCACTGGTTGACTCAAAGACAGCCCGTCCCGCTACCACCTGCACCAGCGGCGGCCGCAGGATGGTGACCGTGTCATTCCGGACAGCCCAGACATCGCCGTTGGGCCGCAGCGCCTCGCATGGCGTCGACACCAGCGGTTGGTCGGTTTCGACCTGCACCCGCACATCCACAAACATGCCGCGAAGCAGCGACAGCGGAGCCCCGGGCGGCAGTTCCGGCAATGCAGCCCCGTACCGATCAAGGGCCTCGACGGCAGCCGGGTCGGCCACCAACAGCCGACAGGGAAGCGTCCGGGTGCGTTCATCGATGCCCTTTCCCTCCTGCCGCTTGAACACGCCCCGCCAGCGATACTGACGCTCGCCAATCTGGTAGACGACGGCGGCGGGAGTCTCGGGGAAGTCATAGACCGAATCGGTCGGCTGCCGTCGGCTGTCACTCCAAATCCGGGCGACCTCATCCATCTGCAGGCTGACCCGAACCTCTGCCGCACTGGTATCTTCAATTGAAACGAGTGGAGTGCCCTTCGACACGAACGAATCTTGCTCGACCATGTCCGACACCACCATGCCGCTGAACGGAGCGACCAGCTTCGTGCGGGCAAGATCGAGTTGAGCCCGCTCGAGCATGGTAGTCGTCAGGGTCTGGGCTTCTGTCAGCCTGATCCGCCGCTTGGCCAGCACCCGTGTCTGACCCTGCAGCGAGTTGAGGGTACTCTCGGCAGAAAGTTCATCGCGGAGGGCCCGCTCGCAGTCTGCCTCGGTGACCACCCGGCTCGACTTCAGCCCATCGAGCCGTTCCACTTCGCGATGGGCAAGTTCAACCTGCCGCTTAGCCAACGCCACCGACCGGGCGTTTTGCTTGATCTCTTCATCGATCTCTTCGATCGAAAGCACCGCCTGCTTGCGTTCCTGCTCAAGCCGACGGACTTCCAGTTCATAGTCACGCGGGTCAACCTGCAGGAGCAGCGTGCCCTCCGTGACAAACTGCCCCCCCCCGCAGGCAGCCCACGTAT
>JBDQOY010000062.1:0-8487 GCA_040260935.1 Pirellulales bacterium | reverse complement strand
TCGCGGGAGGCCTATCAGCAGTTCGCGAAGACGGTCAATGAGGATGCCCATCGCCGCTGTTTCCTCCGGGGGTTGCTGACGTTCCGCAAGGATCGCACGCCGGTGCCGCTCGAAGAAGTTGAGCCAGCCCGCGAGATCGTCAAGCGGTTCTGTACCGGCGCGATGAGTTACGGCTCGATTTCTGCCGAGGCCCACGAGACCCTGGCGGTGGCGATGAATGTGCTCGAGGGCAAGAGCAACACTGGTGAAGGAGGCGAAGATCCCGAGCGGTTCAAGTGGTACGATCGGCCTGCCGGCGAGCACGACGCCATGCTTTCGACGCTGGAAAACCTCGACGCCAACAAGGCGAAGGCCCAGCCGAATCAGTATTCCAAGCGATCCTATATCAAACAGGTGGCCTCCGGACGGTTCGGGGTGACCAGTTGGTACCTCACCAATGCGAATGAACTGCAGATCAAGATCGCGCAGGGGGCCAAGCCTGGTGAGGGGGGCGAACTGCCGGGCCACAAGGTCGACAAAATCATCGCCGCCACCCGGCATTCAACGCCGGGCGTCGGCCTGATCAGTCCACCACCGCACCACGACATCTATTCGATTGAAGACCTCGCTCAGTTGATCTTCGATCTAAAGAATGCCAACCCGTCGGCGGCCGTGAGTGTTAAGCTCGTCTCCGAGGTGGGGGTTGGCACCATCGCTGCTGGTGTCGCCAAGGGGCATGCTGACAAGATCCTCATCTCTGGGACCGATGGTGGCACGGGCGCCTCGCCCTTGACGAGCATCAAGTTTGCTGGACTGCCCTGGGAACTCGGTATCGCTGAGACCCATCAGACGCTGGTAATGAATGACCTCCGCAGCCGGGTCCGTCTGGAGACCGACGGCCAGTTGAAGACCGGCCGAGATGTCGTGATCGCGGCCCTGCTGGGGGCGGAGGAGTATGGTTTTGCGACCGCTCCACTGATCACGATGGGCTGCATCATGATGCGGAAGTGTCACCTCAACACCTGTCCGGTCGGTATCGCCACGCAGGATCCGGACTTGCGGAAGAAGTTCTCCGGGAAGCCGGAGCATGTCGTGAACTACCTCTTCCTCGTTGCGGAAGAGACCCGGGAAATCATGGCCAGCCTCGGCTTCCGCTCGATCAATGAAATGGTCGGTCATGTCGAGGTGCTTGAGATTGACGAGGCGGTCAAGCACTGGAAGGCACAAGGGCTCGACCTGACGCCAATCCTGACGCCGGCGGCCGGACCTCATCCCGATACCGAGACCCACTGCACGATCGCCCAGAACCACGGGCTGGAAGAGGTACTCGACAACGAACTGATCAAGAAATCGTTGGCGGCCATTCATGAACGGATGCCGGTGCGGTTTGCGATGGAGATCGAAAACATCGACCGAGCCTTTGGCACCATGCTCAGCCACGAAGTCTCCAAGGCCAACGGGCAGGAGGGCCTTCCCGACGACACGATTCACATCGACACCGCGGGGTCGGCCGGCCAAAGCCTCGGGGCGTGGCTGGCACCCGGAGTGACAATTGAACTGGAAGGTGATGCCAACGACTATGTTGGCAAGGGGCTTTCCGGCGGCCGGATCATCATCTATCCGCCCCGAACGTCGAGTTTTGTGCCCGAGGAAAACATTCTCCTCGGCAACGTGGCGCTCTATGGAGCGACGGCGGGCGAGGCCTTGTTCCGGGGCATGGCCGCCGAGCGGTTCTGCGTGCGGAACAGTGGTGCCCGGGCTGTGGTCGAGGGCGTGGGGGACCACGGGCTTGAGTACATGACGGGTGGCCGGGTCGTGATTCTGGGGCCAACCGGCCGGAACCTGGCTGCTGGCATGTCGGGCGGAGTCGCCTACGTCCATGCCCCCGATCGAGACGTGCTGCGACTCAACTGCAATCTTGAACTGGTTGACCTGGAATCCGTCGAGGCCGCCGAGGATGTGGCAGAGTTGCAGGAGATGCTCCAGCGGCATGCTCGGTTCACCGGTTCGACGGTGGCCAGTGGCCTGCTCGAAACCTGGGCGGAGTCGCTGCCGCGGTTCGTCAAGATCATGCCTCGCGATTACAAGCGGGCGTTGGCTGAAATGGCGGCCGAGGCCGAACTGGCAGGGGTTGGTGGCTGACCCTGCAAATCAGAATCAACCCAGCAACAACCAAATAATCACAACCAAAACACCAGAGGGCCCAGGGCGGGCCATCGCAAGAAAAGGAGCCAACCGATGGGCAATCCCCGTGGATTCATGACCGTCGATCGCAAAACCTACTCTGAACGAGATCCAGTCGCGCGGATTGGGGACTGGAACGAGTTCCACATTGATCTACCGATCGTTGACTTGCAGTCGCAAGGGTCACGCTGCATGGACTGTGGGGTGCCGTTCTGCCATACCGCCGATCTGATGGCGAACATGGCAGCGGGCTGTCCGGTTCGCAACCTGATTCCGGAATGGAATGATCTCGTCTATCGGGGCCACTGGAAGGAAGCCCTCGACCGCCTGCACAAGACGAACAACTTCCCGGAGTTCACCGGTCGGGTCTGTCCCGCGCCGTGTGAGGGGTCGTGCGTCCTTGGCATCCATGAGCCGCCGGTGACCATCAAGCAGATTGAGTGCTCGATTGTTGACCGGGGCTGGGAAGAGGGCTGGATCGTGCCGCAGCCCCCAACCGTCCGCACCGGCAAGAAGGTGGCCGTCGTCGGCTCAGGGCCGGCAGGATTGGCCTGTGCGGCACAACTCAATCAGGCGGGGCACGCGGTCACCGTCTTTGAACGGGCTGACCGGATCGGTGGCCTGCTGATGTACGGCATTCCGAACATGAAACTCGACAAGGAGCAGGTCGTTCAGCGGCGGGTCGACCTGCTGGCTGCCGAGGGGGTTGTCTTCAAGACTGGAGTGGAGATTGGCAAGGATCTGCCCGCCCCACAACTGCTCGCCGACTTTGATGCGGTGGTGCTCTGCGTCGGCTCGACGCGGCCGAATGACTTTTTTGCCAAGACCCCTGGGCGTGATCTCCAGGGGATTCACTTTGCGATGGATTTCCTCACCGCCAACACCCGCAGCCTGCTCGATTCCCAGCATGCCGACGGCAAGTATCTGTCCGCCAAGGACAAGGACGTGGTGGTCGTCGGTGGTGGTGACACCGGTACCGACTGCATCGGCACGTCGCTCCGCCATGGCTGTCGGTCCCTGGTGACCTTTGAGATTGTGCCGCAGCCGCCGGCGGAGCGGGCCGCGAACAACCCCTGGCCGCAATGGCCCAAGATTCTGCGGAAGGACTATGGGCATGTTGAGGCTGCCGCTCACTTTGACTACTCCCATGTGCCGGGCAAGCAGTTGGCGGGCGATCCCCGCGAGTTCTCAGTGCAGACGGTGGAGTTTCTCGGTGACGACGCCGGTAACCTGCGGGGTGTCAAAACGGTGCGGCTCGACTGGAGCAAGCCCCAGGAAGGTGGTCCACCCTTCTCAGTCGTTCCGGGCAGCGAGCAGGAATGGCCCTGCCAGTTGATCCTGCTGGCCCTCGGCTTTGGCGGCCCGGAGCAGGTCATTGCCGATCAACTCAAGATCGCCTGCGATCCGCGCACCAACTTTGCGGCCGACTATGGCCGGTACGCCACCAGCATTGAAGGCGTCTTTGCCGCAGGCGACTGTCGGCGTGGGCAGAGCCTCGTTGTCTGGGCGATCAATGAAGGGCGGGAAGCTGCCCGGGAGTGTGATCGCTATCTGATGGGCACGACGAACCTGCCCTCAGCCAGTGATCCGAACGAGGCCGTCGCGGTCTAAGAGGGCCCGCCCTCGATCGGCGGCCCCTGTGATCAGGCTGAGTGGCCTCATCAGCAGGGGCAGCCGCTGGGCGGGGTGGCAGAGCAACAGTCCACCGCTCAGATGGCGTCGCCGGCGGTTTCGCCCGTCCGAATCCGGACCACTTCGGCGAGGTCGGAGACGAAGATCTTGCCGTCACCCACTTGGCCGGTCCGTGCGACGGTCATGATCTTGTTGATCACGGTCTGGGCTTCGCTGTCATCGACCACCACCTCAAGTTTCACCTTGGGTAGGAAGTCGACCGAGTATTCAGCACCACGGTAGGTTTCGGTGTGGCCCCGCTGGCGGCCAAAGCCACGAACTTCGGTGACGGTCATGCCCTTGATGCCAATCTCGTTGAGGGCATCCTTTACTTCTTCCAGTTTGAAGTGTCGCAGAATCGCTTCGATCTTCTTCATCGCGTCGTCGTCCTTTCAGAGGAGTGGTCGTGGAGACCACGGTTGGTTTTTTTGCGTCGCCACCGGTTCCGCCGCCGTTGGTTTGGCTGCCGACGACTCGTCGGCGATCACAACGTGTTGCAGGTTGCGTGCCACGGGCAAGAAAATTTGACACACCCTATTTTTAAGGATGTTTTGCGCGGTGGGCCCCAGGGGCGCGTCACACGCGTCACATAAGTGCGACAGTTTTGTTGGCAGGCGGGGCATTCAGCAGGCGGTGCCGGATGGACAACGGCCGGAAAACCACCACTGAAACGCACTGATTCACACGGGTGAGGCGCCGGAATCACGCATCTGAAGCGCCGTCGGCGGGCCGGTCCGTTGGGCCACGGTCATCACGGAACCGTGCCGGTTCCAACTGGTGGGATTTCAACAGCCGGTACAGCGTACCCCGGGGCACGTTGGCCAGTTTGGCGGCGGCCGAGACATCCCCCCGCAACCGCTGCAGCAGGTCGGTGAGGTACTGCCGCTCAAAGCGGGCGACGTGGGCGGCACGCTCAGCGAAAAATCCGTCGTCTGTTGCGGTCGCAGTGTCACGCTGGCCACCTGCGGCTGCCACGAGTTCATCAGGGAGATCATCGACCCCGGCGACCTCTCCGCTGGCCAGCGTTAAGGCCCGCCGAATGACATTTTGTAGTTCGCGGACGTTCCCCGGCCAGTGATAGTGTCGCAGCACCTGGTAGGCATCGGTTGAAAGGCGGCCGGCCTGATGGCCCATTTCCCGGCCAGCCCGGCTGGCGAAGAGCTCTGCCAGCAGTCCGATGTCGTCGCCTCGCTGCCGGAGGGGGGGCAGGCTGATCCTGACCACGTTGATGCGATAGAACAGGTCACGCCGAAAGGTTCCCTCTTCGACCATCGCATCAACGTTCCGCGAGGTCGCGGCCACCACCCGGACATCGACGGGCGTTTCCTTGCGGGCACCGACCCGCCGAACCCGGCGTTCTTGGAGCACTCGCAGCAATTTCGCTTGGAGCGCCGCAGGCAGTTCGGCCACTTCGTCGAGAAACAGGGTGCCACCATCGGCAACTTCAATCAGCCCGATTCGCCGGGCATCGGCTCCGGTGAAGGCACCCCGCTCGTGACCGAACAGTTCGCTTTCGAGCAGCGCGTCGGGAATCGCGCCGCAGTCGATCGGCACGAATGGGCCGTCAGCCCGGCGGCTGCGGCGGTGAATGGCGCGGGCCACCAGTTCCTTGCCGGTGCCGGTCTCACCGGTGATGAGGACATCGACCGCGCTGGCAGCCACGCGTTCAATCAAGGAGTAGACCTGCCGCATCGGCGGACTCTCGCCGAGGAAGCCTTCGAACGAGTAGGGCCGTTCGATCGCTCGCCGCAATGTCCGTTCACGGGAACGACGACGAGAGGCCGTCAGAGCCTCGGCAAGGGCATCTTCCAGGTCGTTGTCGACCGTCTCCAACGGCAGGTAGTCGGCAGCCCCACCGCGGGAACAGGCTCGGGCCTGCTCGGCTGTGGGGGCGGCATCGACCACGATGACGGGAAGATCCGGGTCGACGGCAACAAGGGGGGCGAGCAACTCGGTTGCCCGGGCCTTGTCGCGGGCTGTCAGGATAGCGAGATCAAAACTGTCACCAGCGAGCAGCGAGACCCCGTCAGCAACCGCCGTGGCGTGCTGCAACTCCAAGGGGTGCAGGCGGGCGACGAGCCGTCCGTAGGCGAGGCCTGCGGGACCGGCAGAATCGACGATCAGAATGCGCGGCTGTCGCACGGCAGGCCGTTCGTTCGAGAGTGAAGCGGGTATCAGCGGGGCCTGCCGCCGCCAGTTTTCGGCACGCCGCCGCTAAGAGTATCTCCCCGCACGACGCCCACTTCAACCAACCTGTCACAGCGGGGCGGCTACGGCCGGGAAGCATCGCCGCCGATTCCGACAGCCAACCTCGTCTGGTAAGGTACCATTTCGCCCCTTCAGCCCGTGGAGTAGTCCCGCCTTCTGGCGGATCAGGAGACCGTTATGCCGCTCGATCCGTATTCGCTGTGCCCGGGTGGAACCGGGAAGAAAATCAAATTCTGCTGCCATGAACTGCTTGGCGATCTTGAGCAAATCGACCGGCTGGTCGAAGGCGAACAGATTGAGGCGGCGCTCGCCCAGGTGGTGCGGCTCGCCGAAAAGCATCCCGGCAAGGCGTGCCTGCTGGCGACCCGCACCAAACTGGAACTGGCTGCCAAGAAGTTCAATGACGCGGCGGTTACCAGCCGAGCCTTTCTTGAGGCATATCCCGACAACCCACTGGCCCTGGGGCATGCGGCGGTGTCGGCGGCGCTGGTCGACAACATGCAGGAGGCGGCCAGCCTGTTTGACCGGGCTCGTGATGCGGCAGGGGCTGATGTGCCTGACGATCTCGTGCGGATTGCCATGACGCTGGTGCAGGTGGCAGCGCAGGTGGGACAGTTTGGTCTGGCCGAATCGACCATCGAGTGGCTGACAGAAAAGGCACTTGGCTCAGAGGAGGAACGCAGCCTGCTGGCTGAGGCGTTGCTTTCAGCCGGTCTGCCGCCAGCCCTGCGGATCCGGGTGCCGCTGGCTACCACGCCGGACGACTCGCCCTGGCGGTTTGAGTTCGACGCGGCGCTCAAGCATGCGGCGGCGTGGCGGCTGGGCAAGGCATTGAAGACCTTCAACAGCCTCAAGGGGGTGGCCGGTGACAGTGCCGACCTGTTTACAAACATCGGCCTGCTCTGCGAGCGGCTGGCCCGTCCACTGGAGGCGGCTGAGGCCTGGCTGAAGGTGGCGGATCTGCGGGCGTCCAGCAACGCGGCAGCCGCTGCCGATGAGGCAGTTGAGGCAACTGGGCGGGCCGTGGCTCTAGAAGGCCAGGCGAATCCTGAGCGGTCGCCGGTGATCCGCTACGAGGTGCTCCGGGGGTCGCTCGCTGGTGATATCGATCTGCTTGAGGATGCCCTCCGCAAGGATGTCCACTTTGAGGCCTCGCCGGTCGATCGGTCACGGTGGGTTTCCCGCGGGGCCGTGCCGCCTCGGTCGAGTTGGCGGCTCTATGACGTGCCGCCGGGAGATGCAGCGGGTGAGACCGGACAGCGACTGCTTGGCAATGTGCTCGTGTACGGCAAGCAGACTGATCACGATGCCGAGGTGACCCTGCAGGGGTTCGCTCCTGATCTGCAGGAGGCGAAGCCGCTTGTCGAGGGACCACTGGCCTGCACACTTGTCGCGGGCGAGCAGGCAGCCGGGCTGCCGTCGGCGACGCCGATGGTCTATCTGGCCAGCGGCCAGTTCCGGATGATTCCGCCGGAGACGCCACCAGCACCGCCGGCGGCGGGCGAGGAGGCTCCGATCGACGCGCTGCTGGCTCAGCAGCAGGGGTATGTGGCCCGACGCTTTGCCGCTGCCTGGCCCGACGCGGCCCTGCCGGAGTTGCTCGGCAAGACGCCCCGAGAAGCCGTGGCGGCAGGCGGTGAGTCCCGCCGCCGGGTTGAGGCGGTTGTGAACGAGGTTGAGGCGACTGATCAGATTCCGACAGGCCGGGACATCTGGCCGGCCCTCCGGCAAGAGGTTGGCCTGCCTGTCCCGGCGGCGATCGAGTCGGCCACGCCGTTGGGCGAGGTGCCACCGCAGCGGTGGCTGGGTCTCGATCTGACCAGAGTCGAGGCAGACCATCTGCGGGGGCTGCTCGTGACTGCTGCTGAAATCGGCTACGGGCTGGTTGCCGAGCGGGTGGCCGAGGAATTGTTGTCGCGGGACGACATCACCGATGCCGATCGCTGGCAGGCCTATGGTGTGCTTGAGTCGCGGGCCCGGACAACCGTTCAGCGGCTCGACATCCTCACGAAGATTCGGGCTTTGGCATCTGCCGTGAAAGCAGACGAAGGAATGCTTGATGTCGGTGAGTTGCGGATCCATCTGCAACGGGGGGATCAGGCTGCATTCACGCGGGTGCTTGAGCGTATTCGCCGGCTCCATGGACAAAACCCCCGCGTCGCCCAGGGCGTGGCGCAGGTGTTGATGGAGGCGGGCATCGACGTCAATGCCCTGGCGGCCGCCGGTGGCATGCAGGCTGCGGCAGGTGGTCCGGCGACGGCGGCACCGGCTGCAGAGCAGGCTGGGAAACTCTGGACGCCGGGCAGCGAGCCGGCTGGGGGAAGCGGCGAAAAGCCCGCGATCTGGACACCATGACCACGCCTTCGGCCCCAACCGTTTCTGCCGATGAGACCGCGTTGATGCGGCGGGCCATCGGTTTGGCGCGGCGGGGTGAGGGGCGGGGCG
>JBDQOY010000061.1:0-3416 GCA_040260935.1 Pirellulales bacterium | reverse complement strand
GGTCTGGCATGGGCGGGTGGCTCAGGGGCCTTCTTCCGAATCGTTCAGAAAAGCTGCGAGGTCATCATCCGAGGACGAGCCTGGCTCGGCGGCGTCATCGTCCCCGGCCTCCAACTCCGGGAGATCATCATCTTCCTCAAGAAAGGCCCCGGCGGCCTCAAGAAGATCAGCCTCCGGCTCAAGGAACAACTCGTCACCCGCGGGTGCGGCTGGAGGGACGGCAGCAGTCTCGGCCGTGGGCAGCACCTCTGCTTCAAGTTCTGGATCGTCAGCCGGCTCAAGTTCCACGATCGGCTCTGCCAACAGTTCCTCGGGTTCCGCCTCCAGAAAGTCAATGGCCTCGGCCACAGCGGCACCGGCGGCTGGCAGAGCCTGATACTCCACCCGGAACACAAGCCCGCCCAGCGTCAGCTTGTTACCGGAGGCAACCCGGGCCTTGGCCTTGCTGGGGAGCATGGTTCCCCGCAGCATGGTGCCGTTGGTCGAACCGAGATCCCGGACGTAGACCGCGCCATTTTCCTCAAAGATTTCACAGTGCTTCCGGCTGATGCGGACATGCGGAATCCGGAAGGTTGCCTGCTCCCCCCGCCCAATCAGCGCCGGCAGCGTCACGTCGAATGCCCGCGACTTCTTGTCGCGCTTCGCCGAAGATTTGAAGACCAGCCGCAATTTCATGTCGCTGTGATGCGTGCAGACCACCCCAGATACTCCGGCCTGACCGGAAGCCCCAGAGCGATCCACCTTTCCGGAGAAGCGTGAGGATGTGCATTCCTGCGTGCCGCTGGACCACCAGCGGAATGACCCCGATTATTCCTGCTCTGTCCAGCTTTTCCAAATGCCCCCGTCGCCAACGGTCTAAAACGGGTGCAATCCGGCAGGATCGGCGGGTGACCTTGCGACGCCCCCCGGCTGCGCTATACTCACGGGGTTTTCGGGGTTTGCCGGGCTTGCTTTCAGGCCCGCAACCGTCGAAAGTGAACATACGCGGGTGTAGCTCAGTTGGTAGAGCACCACGTTGCCAACGTGGTTGTCGTGGGTTCGAATCCCATCACCCGCTCTGCCCGGGAAATCGACTCCATCGACCGACCCCACTGGGGGACGCATCGACGCCGTTTTCCAGGGGTCGGACGGCGTTCCTCCGGCCGACCCGGTGCGGTCATGACCAGCAAGGTCTGCTCCCCTCTTTTTCCCAACGCTCTTCTTCTTCCTTCCGCCCTCCTCCCCTGTAGATCCACCCATGTCAGACGAAGCCGCCGCCGTTGTCGAACCCCAGTCCCTCACGCTCGATGTGAATGTCGAAGAAACCTCGACCTGTCAGCGGAAGGTGACGGTCTCGATTCCCCGCGAGGAGATCGACCGGTACCATGAGGAAGCCGTCGGTGACCTCATGCCGACCGCCCTGCTGCCCGGGTTCCGGCCTGGCCGCGCCCCCCGCAAACTGGTCGGCAACCGCTTCAAGACCGAACTCAACGACCAGATTCGCTCCAAGCTGCTCAACGATGCCCTCAGCCGCGTGACCGAGCAGGAGAAGCTCGCTCCGATCAGTGAGCCCGATCTTGAGGTGGCCGCCGTGATCTTGCCCGATGAGGGCCCGATGACCTTTGAGTTCACCATCGAGGTGCGGCCCGAATTCGAACTGCCCGAGTGGAAGGGGCTGAAGATTGACCGGCCGAGCCGGGACATCTCTGACGAGGACGTCGCTGAGGCGTTGGCCAACCTGCTCCGCGAGCGGGGGCGGCTGGCGCCAGCCAAGGGCTCCCCGCAACCGGGTGACCTGATTGTGGCCAACCTGAAGTTCACCGATGCCGCCGGAGAACTCTTGTCCCACGCCGAAGAAGTCGAGATTGTCGTCCGCCCCAAACTGTCGCTCGCCGATGCTGAACTGGCCGGCTTTGACACGCTGCTCGCCAACGCCAAGGCGGGCGAGACCGTCACCGCCGAGGTGACTGTCTCCGACGAGGCGGCCGTCGAAGCAATGCGGGGCCAGCCGGCGACCATGTCGCTTGAACTCCTCGATCTGAAGCGGTTCGAAACCCCGGAACTGACGCCAGCCTTGCTCGGCGAACTGGGCGACTTCGAGTCTGCCGACGCCCTCAACGAGGCGATTCGCAAGCAGTTGGAAAGCCAGCTCAACTGGCACCAGCGGAAGCAGGTGCGGCAGCAGGTGTCCTCCTCGCTCACTGCCTCGGCGACCTGGGATTTGCCGCCCGACCTGCTCCGGCGGCAGAGCCAGCGGGAACTGGAGCGATCCATCCTGGAACTGCGACGCAGTGGTTTCGATGACGATTCGATTCGCCGCTACGTCAATGAACTGCGGCAGTCGGTCATGGCCAGCACGGCCCGCGCCCTGAAAGAACACTTCATCCTTGAGAAGATCGCCGAGTCCGAAAACGTGGCTGATACCGCTGGTGATTACGATGGTGAGATCAGGGCAATTGCTGCCCAGTCAGGTGAATCTCCCCGCCGGGTCCGGGCCAGCCTCGAGCGCCGTGGGCTCATGGATGTGCTCCGCAACCAGATCATTGAACGAAAGACCGTTGACCTGATCACCTCCCAGGCGACATTCAACGATGTCCCCTTTGAATTCCCCAAGCCCGACGCTGAAGCGATTGACCATGCGGTCTGCGGGATTGCTGCTGGGGAAGATGCGATTCCGACAACTCCGGTGCCGCATGAAGCCCCGGCCGACTGACCGGCTGTCGTCGCGTCCATTCGCCCGTCCGCCTGCCTCTCCGAAAGTTGCCCATGCCTGCCTTCGCTCCTGTTGACCCGCTTGCTGCCAGTGCCCACCCCGCCTACCAGCGGCAACGGCAGATGACTCTGGGCGACCTGCTGCTGGAAAATCGAATCATCCTGCTGCAGGGCGAGATCTACGATGGCAATGCGAATGAACTGGTAATGAAATTGCTCTACCTGCAGAGCGAAAATCGTCGCAAAGACATTCACTTCTACATCAACTCACCCGGCGGCAGTGTCACCGCCACGATGGCGATCTACGACACCATGCAGATCCTCTCCTGCCCGGTGGCCACTTACTGCGTCGGCTTGGCCGCCAGTGGCGGTGCGGTGCTGCTGGCCGGCGGGGCGGCTGGCAAACGCTTCGCGTTGCCCCACGCCAAGGTGATGATCCACCAGCCCTACGGCCAGGTCGGAGGCCAGGTCAGCGACATTGAAATTCAGGCTGACGAGATCATCAAAACCCGTGCGGTGCTCAATGAAATCCTGGCCTCGCACACCGGGCAACCGATTGAACGCATTGCCAAGGACACCGATCGTGACCGCTACCTGACGGCCACCGAATCGAAAGAGTACGGCATCGTCGATGACATCCTCATGAAGCCACCGGTGGAGGAAGAGCCAGAGATCGACTAGCCCAGCCCCGCCGGCGAACAGGCTGCCGGTCCGCTGCCCTCCTC